>CANNKG010000082.1 GCA_947505105.1 Methylococcaceae bacterium
CTGGTATCTTAGTGCTTGGGTTAACTGATGGTAGTCTTTCAAGTTCATTCTCGTCTTTAGTCGGATAGAAAAAAGCTTGGCACTATATCAGTTAGCCTTCCTTAATATCCTATTATTGGCGATTGCACTTCGGAGTTGAATCCGCCAAACTAAAAGGGAGAAAAATCTGGTGTTCACTGGAGAATGATGCTGACCATTTTTCTATCGGTATAAACAAGGACTTTGAGAAATATCATCTAACATACAGATTAACTCTAGTCACTTTTTGGGACAGTACTTTTAGGCGCGTGGATATTTTGTTTTGGCAGTTGGTCGGGATGAAACAATGATATTGTGAATATGATAGTCATCAAGAACAAGAAGATCAAAGAATCGAGCAATTAAACGTATGGAATTGATGGCTATCTTCAGTATGCTATTAACTGAGGGCTGCGCTAGTATCTCGTTTTACCGCTCTGAGCCGTTCCCTTAACTGCCCGCCTTTGCCGGGACATAGTTACTGTTTTAGATTTGAGGGTTGTTTATTTATGTTTAAAATCAGTATTTCGATTTTGTTGGGTTGGATTATGTTCAGCTTTAGTAGTGTGGCTATATCCGATTATTATAAAGTTTCAAATAGTGGCAAGGTTTTGCCTGCTAGTGCAACATTAGGGACAGGTGCAAATGATTGGGCTTGCACATGGGATAGTCGGGGTGGTTTATTGTGGGAAATAAAAACGACAAGTGGCACTCGCAGTCTAGATAATTCGTATAAGTGGTCGGAATCTTCCAACTATGCAGGTACGGTAAACAGAACTGGCTTGTGTGGTAATTCTTCCTGGAGAATGCCAACCAAAACTGAACTGGAGTCGATTGTTTATTGTCCGACCGGTAAAAGTAATAATTGGGTGGAAAACTTTCAATGTAATGGTTATGCGAGAGATGGCGCGGATCCTCAGATAAATCCTGATGCATTTCCTAACACTGCAAAAAGTTCATCTTATTGGACATCTGAAAATTATCCAGAAATTACCAATACCGCTTATTTTGTTAATTTTTATACAGGAGGATCAGATTTTACTACCCAATTCGAACCTAATAAAATTCGTTTAGTATTAACAGCAAGTGGTATGGATACTAGCACTGGAAGTGCCATTGGGAAAATTACTAATACCTCTACGACTCCACTTACTAGTTCCTCCTCGACAGTTCCAAATACAACTGATCCATCCGCTTGCGTTTCATTTTTACCTGGTGCGCCTTGTGTTAATCTCGGTAATGAAAATAAACCCCCTGTTGCTGGATTTATAGCAACCTCCAAAGGGTTATCGATTGATCTTGACGGAAGTTCTTCGGTAGATAGTGATGGTTCAATTAAAAGTTATGAATGGTCGATTGAGACAGCAGGTCAAACAACATTAACCGCAACTGGGGTTAAACCATCAACTATTAATGTTCCGAAAGCGGCAACCTATACTGTCACATTAAAGGTAACGGATAATTCCGGTAAATCAAATAATACCGATAGTAAATCACAGACGGTGATTGTTTCAGATAGTGCAAATGCCAAACCGATCGCTAAAATTTCTTATACACTTTTGCCGCAGGATGGATTATTAGCGGATACAGATGGCGTGACTGTTTCGCTTAGTGCTAAAGACTCTAGTGATACTGACGGTCAAATTAAAAGCTATGCATGGGTCGACAGCATCAATCAAAATGCTGAAGGAGATTCGGCAAAATTTATTTATCAAGAGGCAGGGACTTATAAAATAACCCTGACGGTGACTGATGATAAAGGAGCTACGAATTCAGCGGAACAAGCTATTACCATTGGCACCAAGAATTTACCACCAGTCGCTAAAATTTCTTCTACATTTTCCCCTCAGGATGCGATGTTACCGGCCACAGGTGGCGTTACTGTTTCGGTTAATGCTAAAGGGTCTAGTGATGCTGACGGTCAAATTAAAAGCTATTCATGGGTCGACAGCCTCAATCAAAAAGCGGAAGGAGACACAGCGAAATTTATTTATCAAGAGGCAGGGACTTATAAGATAACCCTGACGGTGACTGATGATAAAGGGGCTACGAAATCAGCGGTACAAACTATTACCATTGGAACCAAGAATTCACCTATCGCTGGTTTTACCATGTCGCCTAATGGTGGAAGTGCTCCATTGACAGTCGCATTGGATGCCACAAGTTCGAAGGATGGTTCGGGTGGATCGAATATTACGAAATACGAATGGAAAACGAGTGACAATCAAATTGTTACCCCAACCAAAACGCCTAGTTTACTTTTTACAAGCGCTGGAACGTTTACTGTTACCTTAAATATTACTGACAGTAAAGGTGCTACAAGTTCGAAAACATTATCGATTACTGTTGATCCTAAGAGTTCGGCCAAAGATTTTTTCAAAATTTCGATGACGGGTGATGTTCTGCCAGATAGCGCAACAATAGCTGACAAAAATTTCACTGATAATGATTGGGTTTGTACTTACGATAGTCGTACTAATTTAATTTGGCAGGTAGCGACTATCGATCAGGCTCCAAGCTCCACGGCAGATGGACTTGCTCAAAGTTTTAATACTCGGAATGCTTGTGGTGTGACGGATTGGCACGCTCCTAGTAGTAACGAACTTAGAAGCTTGATAATGTGTTCTTCTGGATTACCACAGAAATGGAACAGTTTAGCGACAGGGTGTGAAGGGAAATTTACTTCACCTACGGTGGATGTCAACTTCTTTCCAAATACCGCATCCGGCGCTTATTCTTCAACTACGGCCGCTAAGAAGTTGGAAAATGATCGCTTCAATAAGGTTTGGTTTGCAGATTTTTCTAATGGTAGTAGCGGTTTTGTTTCTAAGACGAAAGCGAATTCTATCCGCTTGGTCGGAAATGCCCTGATGTTTGAGTATTTAAATAATCCGAGCGCGAGTTATGATGATAGTACTCATTTAGTAGTCATTGACGCGATCTTGGATACAGATGGAACGCTCTATCACATTGAGTTGGAAGCTGATGATAACTGGCAGTTTACCGTTAAATCAAAATATGCAATAACGGAAGGTCAAGCCAATATTGCTAAATTTGTGCGTGGTAATATCGAAATTCAACGTGTGTATGCGTTTGATCTCATTTTTAAGAATGTAATACTGGCTTATGATCCGGTAAAGCTTATCTATAGCCTTCAAAGCGTTAATTAGTTTTTATGGCAACGGTCAATCTTGTTTAACAACAAACTCTTGCGGCGAGAAAGTCGTTGCAAGAGGGGGGGCATGGTAGATATGAGAATCACCCCCCCCTACAGCTCCGGCGAGCGGAATTACTGTACATGGAATCCGGCTCAGGTTACTGAAGCTGGATAATATGGCAATGGCGAGAAAGTTCAAGCGGATTATGTGGTCGCAGTTTCAGTTGATTCCTTATCAGCGGTACAAGAATAGTTTGCTGATCACATAAACGCGTCATCCCTTCTACGGCAGTCGAAAAATGACCGATTGGTTGCGCGCGTCCAGGGACTGAACTGCAAATTCAGCTCGGTAGGTTGGGCTGACGTCAGGAAGCCCAAAAAATCACCGTTCACGCACTATAGAAACGTCCATAATTGCCTCAGCTCAATTCACTGGTTATATTCCCCAATGCATATATCGATGTAGTAATAGCGCATATCTTTGTCTTATTATCCTAACTTTGTTGGGCTTCATTGCATTCAGCCCAACATACAGAACTATAGTTTGCTGGTGTTGACGAGTTTTGTATAACAACGTGGGTAAATAACCACCAGCTTTTGCCGGTGGTTATTTAGTTAAAAAAGAAAGGGGACATATAAATACTAATCCAATTATCGGTATCCGAAGGATCAGTATCGGAAACAGTGATTAATGTATAAATTAAATACATTCCAACAGGCTCACTTCCTGTGAAAGTATATTTAATTTCTTTACCTAAAATAGACGTTATATCAAATCCGTATTTTTCTTTTAAATCTATTCCTCTAATAATAGGTGTCAATCTCTGTGGTGAAATTAATGTACCGTCGTGTTGCCAACTAAAGGGTTTGTTTCTATCAGGTAAATAAACTCCAAAATATACGTCACCTTTGATGAGGTCTCCACCTGGGATTTGGATTAAACTGTTAAAAGAATAGGTAGCATTTTTAGTTACATTAAGAGTAGGTGCTGGTAAATCTAAACCTGAGTTATAAATATAAGTCGATATAGAGGGTGCTTCACCGGAAGTTCGTTTGGCATTTAGCCCATTTACTGCGGGTTGAGTTTTATTTGCTAGTATTATGTTGGATATTGAAATAATAACCAACATTAATATAATTTTGAAAGTTCTCATAAAACACCTCGATTTATTAATAGATAATTGTTGAATATTTACTTCCAGCTCGTGTAGGGCGCAATAACCAGCGGGCATTGCGCCGTATTACTATCGGATTATTCAAATTCATATAAATCTCTTTTATTTCCACTCCAATCGATGGAATAAACACCTTGCGCTACCCAACGATGAAAAGTCGAGTATGGCCAGTCTTTTACCTGCTTCACCCATCCATGCTTGACCGGGTTATAGTGAATATAATCCAAATGCGCCCGGTAATCGGCCTCATCCCTAATTAAATGCTCCCAATATCGACGTTGCCAGATGCCACGTTCACCACGTCTTATTCGAACCGCAGACCTTCGCTCAGTTTTCGGCAATAGTTTGGAAAATCCCATTTTAATCAGCCGTAAACGAGTAGCGTAATCGCTATCCTCAAGCGGAAGCTCAAGAACACAATGAAAGTGCTCCGGCAACACTACCCAACCATGAATCTTAAACGGGTGCTGTTCTTTGACCGTTTCCCGCAACATTTGAATCTGGCGTATAGCGTTGATGTTTTTCAATGGATTTATCTTGCACCCGAATAGGGACCGAAGTGCAAATTCAGTCCCTCTCAATAGGCAATGCGGCTTACTGGCTTAATTTAGCTTTAATAAAGTCTACCACCGCAGCCAAGGGGATTTCCTCGGTGGCTTCAACCGTTCGGGCCTTATATTCAGCCGTACCGGCATCTAAACCACGGTCGCTGATAACGATACGATGTGGAATACCGATCAATTCCATATCGGAAAACATAAAGCCAGCGCGCACTTTCCGGTCATCGAACAAGACATCGATACCGGCGTTCTGTAAGTCTTGATAGAGCTGTTCGGCAGCCGTTTGCAGACGGACTGATTTATGCATATTCATCGGACACAGGGCAACCTGAAATGGCGCGAGATTATCCGGCCAGATAATGCCATGTTGATCATGATTTTGCTCGATGGCAGCCGCTACGACTCTGGAAATGCCGATACCATAACAGCCCATGATCATGGTTTGATTCTTACCTTCTTCATTGACGATTGAGGCCTTCATCGCTTCGCTGTATTTGATGCCTAATTGGAAGATATGGCCGACTTCAATGCCGCGCGCAATCGTTATTTCACCGTGACCATCGGGGCTTGGATCACCGGGGACGATCATGCGTAGGTCTTCAATTTGGGCCGGTATCGGTAAATCGCGCTCCCAATTGACGCCGCGATAATGCTTGCCGTCTTGATTGGCGCCGCAGACGAAATCCGCCATTAACAGTACGCTCCGGTCGGCAATAATGTTAATCTTTAAGCCTAACGGTCCGATCGAGCCGGGTTTACAGTGGCAGGCCTGTTGAATTTGCTCGTCACTCGCAAAGGTGAGCGGCGAGGCAATACCGGCAATTTTTTCAGCTTTGATCGGGTTCAATTCATGATCGCCTCTCAATAGCAGCGCGACCAGAGTATTGTCTTCGCCTTGCACAATAAGGGTTTTGACGCATTGTTGCGGGGTAATGCTGAAAAAGCGGCTGACTTCTTCAATGGTATGTTGCTCCGGAGTATCGACCAGTTGCATGGTTTCTTGGGCCGCTTTACGTTCACCGCTCGGCATTAAGGCTTCTGCTTTTTCGATATTGGCGGCATAGTCGCTGCCAGTGGAAAACGCAATCGCGTCTTCTCCAGAATCTGCCAGTACATGGAATTCATGAGAAATGGCGCCGCCAATTGAGCCAGAATCGGCCATCACGGCACGAAATTTTAAGCCCAGATGATTAAAAACATTACTGTAGGCTTGATGCATCAAATCATAGGTTTCTTGTAAGGAGGCCTGATCCAAATGAAACGAATAGGCGTCTTTCATAATAAACTCACGGCAGCGCATCACGCCGAAACGCGGTCTAATTTCATCGCGAAATTTGGTTTGGATCTGGTAATAGGTAATCGGTAATTGCTTATAACTTTTCAATTCATTTCTGGCTAAATCGGTAATGATTTCTTCATGCGTTGGCCCTAAGCAAAAATCGCGGTCGTGACGATCTTTAAGACGCGCGAGTTCCGGGCCATATTTTTCCCAGCGTCCGGTCTCTTGCCAAAGTTCGGCGGGTTGCAGGGCGGGCATCAACACTTCTAGGGAGCCGATTTTATTCATTTCCTCACGAGTGATTTTTTCGACTTTGCGTAATACCCGTAAACCTAAGGGTAGCCAGGTGTACAGACCCGCCGCCAGCTTACGAATTAAACCGGCGCGAATCATCAGCTTGTGGCTGGGAATTTCAGCATCGGCAGGAGTTTCTTTGACAGTATTGAGAGGAAATTGAGTCGTGCGCATGATGATTTTACTAAGCTAGTATTTAAAAGCGCTTATTTTACACTCGACCGAGCTTCTTGTTGCATCGGAAGTCCCGAATGTTGCAAATTAATATAGAGCTGATATAGTCGATACCATCTGTAATTGGCAGAGACTTTATTTATGCTAGAGGAAATTTATGTCTGATTATAATAAATACCGTTGTGATATTTGTGGCTATGTCTATGATGAAGCCGAGGGCGATCCAGATTCCGGGCTACCAGCAGGAACTCGTTGGGCTGATATCCCGGACGATTGGCGCTGTCCTGAGTGCGGCACCGAAAAAACTGATTTTGAATTGATCGTTTAAGTGCTTCCGACGCTGGCTTTAGCTAAGTTTCATCATCCGTTGATTTTTGCATTGCTTGTGGTTTTTATTAATTTCAGTATTGGGTGCTTTAAATATGAAAGTTTGTTATGTTCCAAGGCCTCTTCGACCAAGATTTGTGGGGTGTTTGTTAATTGCGCTGGTTAATAGTTTGGTTTTGGCCGGTTGCGAACCTAGTAATCACGATACTAAAGCGAAGACTGCCGCACCGATTGAAATAAAAAAATATCCGAAATTAACCACGCTCAAGGGTATTGTCAGTAGTAAAGATCAGACGGTATTTTCAGGTATTGTTAAGGTGACGACACCTACCGGCAAGGAACTTGCGTCTGTCATTCTGGATAATACCAATCATTATCAGGTCGAGATTAAGGCGGGTACTGAACTTCCGTTGGTGCTGAGCTTCCATCCAAAATCCACTGGGGAAACACTGACGACAGCAGCGGTGCATCCAGGTCTGACTCAATACGATTTGAATCCCTTTACGACCGCAATTGCCAAAAAAGCCTTGGCTTTGGGCGGCTATACCCATACCAATATGATCGTCGCTGCCGAAAGTGCCGTGCATGTGCCGGATGATAATAAAACCAGCTCTGGTTGGCGCGGTGATCCGACCAAGCAATATGGTGGGTGGCATTAATGGACGATAACCGAATTTTTAGAGCATTTTCTAGGATGGAGAGATTTCATTTATGAATGTAACCGACACGCTTAGTCAAGAACATCAATTTATATTGCAGTATGTCACCTTAATGCAGCATTATGCCGACTTCGCGGAGCGTTATCCTGAATCCATTTTATTGCTTCAGCAGGCGCCGCGCTTTATTAAATTTATTGAAGAATTTGCCGATCAATTTCATCATGCCAAGGAAGAAGAGCATTTGTTTCGATTTATGGCGGAACCCAGTGTGTTGACGCATTGCAATCCCTTGCCGCAAATGCTGGCAGAACATGGTCAAGCGAGGGCATTCGTCAGCGATATGCACGAGGCTTTAGCATCCAAGCAGGTGAATAAATTAGCGGTCGCTGTTAAAGGCTATGCCCAGTTATTAAAAGAACATATCTTTAAAGAAGACAATATTTTATACCCGATGGCCGAACGTGGTATGAGCGATGCTCAGAAAGCTGCGTTATTGCAGGCCTATGCCGAGACTGAGCAGAAACATGATTCAGCGGCAATTTGGGCGCATTACCACGCTTTGCAAGCTGAGCTTGAACAGACCTTAACTCAAACCATTAATACTGTAGATTAGAACCACTATGACTTTACCGATTCAAGATTACGCCCTCCTCACCGACGAAGAATGCGATCTGCGAATTATCGCAGCCAAAGCTAAGCTAGGTAAGCGTTGCGTTATTTTGGGGCATCACTATCAACGTGATGAAGTATTTAAACATGCCGACTTTTCAGGTGACTCCCTGAAATTGTCGAGAAATGCCGCTGAAGCCGAAGCCGAGTACATTGTATTTTGCGGTGTGCATTTTATGGCCGAAGTGGCTGATATCTTATCGCGCCCCGAACAGATTGCGATTTTGCCGGATTTGGCGGCGGGCTGTTCAATGGCGGATATGGCGAATTTGACCAAAGTGCAGCAATGTTGGGACGAATTAGCCGGGATTATCGATGTCGAAAATACCGTTACCCCAATTACCTATATCAATTCCGCTGCCGATTTGAAAGCTTTTTGCGGTGAACATGACGGTTCAGTATGCACCTCGTCGAACGCCCAAAAAATTCTGGAGTGGAGTTTTTCGAGACGTGAAAAAGTATTGTTTTTTCCGGATCAGCATTTAGGTCGTAATACCGGTTATAAGATGGGAATTCCGCTCGATCAGATGGTGACTTGGGATTTTAACCAAGCTCAAGGCGGACTGACCGTCGAACAAATTCAACGGGCAAAAATAATTTTATGGCAAGGTTTTTGTTCGGTGCATCAGGTTTTTCAACCGATTCACATTGATAATTTTCTGTTGAAATATCCTGAAACCAAGGTGATTGCCCATCCAGAAGCCAGTTTTGAAGTGTGTCAGAAAGCTGATTTTATCGGCTCGACCGAATATATTTTAAAAATTATTCGTGAAGCCGAGCCGAATACCCGCTGGTTGGTTGCCACCGAACTGAACTTGGTGAATCGCTTGCATGAAGAGTGTAAAGGGCAGGGTAAAAATGTTCATTTCATGTCGCCAACCTTGTGCATGTGTTCAACCATGTTTAGAACCGATCCGCAGCATCTCCTGTGGGTGCTTGAAAATTTGGTGGAAGGGCAGGTGGTTAATCGCATTCAAGTGCCTGAAGTAATTGCCGATCATGCTCGGCATGCGTTAGACAATATGCTAATGCAAGTAATTTGATAAAAAGCTCGCGCAAGGATTGACGATTTTGTCAGATTCGTTATAATAGTCGGCTTGGAGCGGTAGTTCAGTTGGTTAGAATACCGGCCTGTCACGCCGGGGGTCGCGGGTTCGAGCCCCGTCCGCTCCGCCAAACTTTACTAAAAACCCCGCATACTTTTAAAGTATGCGGGGTTTTTAGTTTTAGTCTTCCGCAAAACTTTCTTCCAGCAAATTATAGTAATTCAACGGCATTTTTCGATAGACGAGCCATTCATTTATTTTTTTGCATCAAAAAAGCAACAATTCTTTGCTAAATGCACACGAACGGTGCAATTAAATTCTTAATCTACCCCGACAAATCCGCTAAAAAATTATAACTATTTGTTTTTTATTGTGATTAATTTATGGCATCTTTTATGCTTTGAACTATACAGATATTCATATATCTTTCCTCCCTGTTGTTATATGTTGATATAGCTCATAGCGTCCTTAAATGTTGAATTCGAGGGCGCTTTTTTTTGTCTTCGATATGCTAAGCTGTGCCAGAAATTCTCAATTTGAAGTCAAGCAAAGGTGTTGGGAAGGCTTAAGTGAAGCTGTCGGCAATGGATGCTACCGTAAAATTCCGATGGACGGGGTTCCGGCGTTCTTCGACTAATCCTTTCTTACGTCAGACTGTCCAAATTGAGAATTGCTGAAACTGAGTCTTTGTTTCGAAAACATGGTTAGCTTATGAATAAAATTGTCAATTTCGGTTCGATCAATATTGATCATGTTTATCGAGTCGAGCATTTGGTTAAACCAGGTGAAACCCAAATGTGTTTGGATTATCAACGCTGTTCAGGCGGTAAGGGCTTGAATCAATCGATTGCGCTCGCCCATGCTGGCGCAGAAGTATATCATGCCGGAAAACTCAATGCAGCTGACGATTGGCTGATAAAGCTCATGCGGGAACACGGCGTCGATACTCGCTATGTCAAAACGTGCGGTCAGCCTACCGGACATGCAGTGATCCAGGTCGATGGGCAAGGAGATAATTGTATTGTGATCGTGGGTGGAGCTAATCAGGCGATTGAAATTGATGATATTCAAACGGTCTTGGCAAATTTTTCAGCGTGTGATGCATTATTGGTTCAAAATGAAGTCAGTCACGTTGCTGAAATTCTGAGCATGGCGCATGCTCAGGGTCTGATGACGGTTTTTAATCCGGCGCCGATGCATTCGGCGGTTTTAAAGTATCCATTCAATTGTGTCGATATTTTGGTGTTAAACGAAACGGAAGCCTTGTCCTTAACTCGACAAACGACGCCTGAGCAGACTGCTGAATATTTACGCTTTCTTTACCCTAATTTGCAACTGTTGCTCACGCGAGGTCGGCAAGGCGCGCATTATTTTAGCCGTGATGCGCATTATAATGTTCCAGCAAAGTCGGTTGAGGCGGTGGATACGACCGCCGCTGGCGATACTTTTTTGGGCTTTTTTCTGGCAGAGCTGATGCGGGAGCAAAATCCAACGCGAGCGCTCCAGTTGGCTACAGAAGCTGCGGCAATTTGCGTGACGCGTTCTGGTGCAGCTGAATCAATTCCTCTCAAAACAGAAATGATTGCTGAAATCTGATCTCTTGGAGTTTGAATGGATTTGATTGCTTTGTCATTTATAGATATTTCATCCAGACGTTATTTGGGCTTTTATGTTTTAAGTGCGCAAAACCTCGGCAGAGAGGGTAGAGCATTAACAATAAGCATAGCCAGAATGCGTAAACGACAGGCAGACTATAGCCATAGTCGGCTATTGGGACGCTTGGAAATGATCGATCAAATAGCCAGTCGATCGGAAAACCTCGCCACCAGGTAATGATCAGCATGGCTCCATGAATCATAAATAAATGTATTAAATAGAAAAACATTGGCACTTTGCCAAAAATAATGAGTGGATGGCTGATTAGGGGTAATTGTTTGGATTCAAGGTAGTTAAGTCCTATCAGCATAATGCCGAGTGTGACTAGTAAATACTGCAGTGAAGGCGGATACTTGGTAACGTTTAGAAACGCAAGGCAGGTGAAGAGCCAGTTTTTTTGAGGTGTCCACAGCTGAGCGTCGCCGTAAAGATTAAGGCTGCGCAAAAATATAAACATTAGCAGGCAGGCAAGTCCCAAATATAGTAGCCAATGCTGCCGTTGATGTTTTGGGAGTAATAATACGTCGCCAAAGCAATAGCCGGCGGCCATGACGCCGATCCAAGGAATCAGTGGATATAACGCAAAAAATGAAAAGTCGGTCAGGAACGTGATATGTCCGGGAGTATGCAGAATCGTCCATAGCCAAGCCCATGGGCCAAAGTCGTTTGGTTGCAGATGATCCGAAAGATTGTGTGACCCGATCATCCCTAGAGCAAAGATTAAAATGGCTGAGCGAGGTAAAAAACTTAATGCAGCGAGACTAATCATCGACCAGCCTAACGCCCAGATAACTTGTCCTAAAAGCTGATGCATGTCCCAAACGAAGGTCCATCCTAAACGGACGACTGTGAGTTCCAGAATTACTAACCAAATTCCTCGCGACAACAAATGGCTAGCGAATTGATAATGAGTCTGTTGGTGGCGAATTTTTGCCAAAAATGCGCTGATTCCTGCTAAAAATACGAAAGTTGGTGCGCAGAGGTGAGTAATCCAGCGGGTCATGAATAATGCCGGAAAGGTTTTACTTAGGTCAGTTGGGTCAAAAAGCGCATTAGAGAAGAAGTCGCGGGTGTGATCCAAGGCCATTAGCACAATTACAAGCCCGCGCATCATATCTATTGAAGGGAGTCTTTGAAGCGAGGGATTTTTGGTATTCATCACAAGTAGCCATCGGTTGGTAGGTTTGCAATAATTTAATTCAATGTTCTGTCACGAGGTTCTCGAATGAAAGACACTCAAACGATCTTACTGCATTGTCATGCACCTCGCAAGCCGAGCTACGGCGAATTCTGTAATGGCTGCGGCGTTTGTTGCGCGGTAGAGCCTTGTCCGATGGCATATGTGTTTTTGTGGCAGATCAGTGGGCGTTGTAGGGCCTTGTTGTGGCGGGATTCTGAACAGCGCTATGTGTGTGGGATGGTTGTGAGTCCGGAGCATTACCTGAAACGAATGCCGCGTAGCTGGGGCGCTCGATTTAGTCACTGGTTTGCGGTGCGGATTGCGGTAGGGCGAGGGTGCGATTCCACCGTGAATACACTTACTGCTGAGTGAATGCTAGTTGATAATTCCGAGAGCGGTTTTGTAGTTCGATAGTTGATTGGTTAACGTTTGGTCTGCAATTCTCAATTTGGAAGGTTTTGTATCGGGATGGCTTAATCGGAGAACCCCGTATACCCATCCCATCCTTGGTGGCTTGATGTCAGCGCTCATGCGCCGACATCTTAATAGTGGCTTCAAATTTGAGAATTACGGGGGTTAGTCATTTAAATTGTGATAACCGGTTTCTTCGTGTAACACAATATCCAGGCCGACCATTTCATCGTCTGCGTTGACGCGCAGTCCTATGAATTTATCAAGGGATTTAAGGATGATATAGCTAAAGGTTCCGCTCCAGGCAATAGTGACAAGCACTGCAATGGCTTGAACTGACACTTGGTCCCAGATTGAAATGCCTTCGGGTAATCCCATACCGCCGAGACTGCTGGCCGCAAAAACACCGGTTAATAATGAGCCAACGATGCCGCCGATCCCATGCACCGGAAAGACGTCGAGTGAATCATCGATGATGAGGACGCGTTTGACGTATTGTGTTGCGTAAAAACACACGGTTCCTGCGGTGATGCCTATAAATAAGGCGCCTCCAGCTCCAACAAAGCCTGAAGCTGGTGTGATTGTGCCTAGGCCCGCAACCATGCCGGTGACGATCCCGAGAACGCTTGGTTTACCAAAACGACGCCATTCAATGATCATCCAGGTTAAAGCGCCACTTGCTGCGCCGATATGTGTCACTAATATCGCCATGCCCGCTGCACCGTCTGAGGTGAGTGCACTGCCACCGTTAAAACCGAACCAGCCAACCCATAGCATGCCAGCGCCGGTCACGACCATGGTCATATTATGTGGCGCCATTGCCGTAGTCGGGAAACCTTTTCGTTTGCCGATCACGAGTGCAGAAATTAATGCAGCGACCCCGGCGTTGATGTGAATGACGATACCACCAGCAAAATCCATCACACCGAGTTTTGCCAGCCAGCCACCTCCCCAGATCCAATGACAAATGGGCATATAAACCAGAATCAGCCATAAGGCACTGAACCAGAGCATTGCTGAAAACTTCATGCGTTCTGCAAAGCCGCCGACAATCAATGCGGGGGTGATGATGGCGAAGGTCATTTGGAACATGAAGTAAACACTTTCGGGAATATCGCCAATTAAGCTCGATCGCATTAAGCCCGGCAAAAAGAATTTGTCGATTCCGCCTAGCCATGGCTGGATAGCACCGCCATCGGCGAAGATTAAACTATAAACCCCTGCTAACCAGAGTATCGAAACTAAACACGTTATTGCAAAGCACTGCATGAGCACCGACAGGACATTTTTACTTCTGACCAGGCCTGCGTAAAATAATGATAAGCCGGGTAGGGTCATAAATAAAACTAGTGCGGTTGAGGTTAGCACCCAGGCGGTATTGGCCTGATTTAGCTCAACTGCGTAAGCTAGTTCTGGTAGAAACAATAATATGGCGAAGCTTTTTTTACTCTGGTTTAAAAACATTTCTATAGTGAATTTTGGTGTTTAAATGGCATCAGGTCCCGTCTCCCCGGTTCGAATACGAATCACCTGTTCTAAATTAGATACGAAAATTTTTCCATCGCCAATTTTTCCGGTATTGGCAGCTTTGACGATGGTTTCAACGGCTTTTTCGACGATATCGTCCGCAACTGCAATTTCGAGTTTAACTTTGGGAAGAAAATCCACAACGTACTCGGCACCACGATACAGTTCAGTGTGACCTTTTTGGCGACCGAATCCCTTGACTTCCGTAGCTGTTACGCCACTAACCCCAATTTCAGATAATGCTTCGCGAACATCGTCGAGTTTAAAGGGTTTAATGATGGCGGTGATTAATTTCATGTTGAGGCTCCAAATTAAATTTAAAAATTATAGTACAGTGTTGTTAAGCACTAAAAACAAAGTAATCATAGATAATTATTCGGAAACATACAATGAAATAACCATGGTATGGTTTAGCCGATAGCATAAAATATGCCATTTTTTTGTTTTAAAGATATAGGCTGTCATTGCACATTTTTGGTTAAGTGTTTGCTGATGAATATTGATCTATATTGGTGCGTTTCGGGCTGGTTGCGCACCAATATGAATATTTTTTTTATTATTTAAAATCATTAACTTGTGGGTTGCTAGGTATTTTTGTAACGTAAACTCGTTGTGTTTTTTAAAGTTTTGGAAATAATGATTAATAATTAGTGGGTTGTGTGGTTTTTGATTGCTTAAAAATGGTGCGACTATTTGGGTGGTTGACCGATGGATGCCTTGAAAAAGGCTAATTTTTGGTTGGCTCAAAACATGCATAATTATTACTTAGGGGTTACAAAGTTCAGACGCAGGATTTATTAATCTTGATGATGTTTGAAATATAAAAAACCCCGAATTTATTACGAAAACTCTGCAATTTAAACCTTAGCAGCACATATATTTTATTGGATTTTTAACCCAAAACAGTGCTATTGTGATAATTTTAACTGGTTATAACAATTTACTAAAAATCACCTAGGAGACCATAAATGTCTGTAGAAAATGTCCTCAAAATGATCCAAGAAAATGACGTTAAATTCGTGGATTTTCGTTTTTGTGATACCCGCGGAAAAGAGCAGCACGTCACTTTTCCTGCGCACTCCATTAGCGAAAGTACCTTTGAAGAAGGTAACATGTTTGATGGGTCTTCCATCGCCGGTTGGAAGCATATCAACGAATCAGACATGATTTTGATGCCTGATCCTTCTACTGCTGCCATGGATCCATTTTTTGATGAAAATACTTTGATTTTGCGCTGCGATATCATTGAACCTAAGAATATGCAAGGTTATGAACGCGATCCTCGTTCTATCGCAAAACGTGCGGAAGCTTATTTACAATCAACCGGCATCGCTGATACTGCTTTTTTCGGTCCCGAAAATGAATTCTTCATCTTCGATGATATTCGTTGGGGAACCGATATGAGTGGTTCTTTCTACAAAATTGATTCAGAGGAAGCAGGCTGGAACTCTGAAAAAGTGTATCCAGACGGCAACATCGGTCACAGACCAAGCGTTAAAGGAGGTTATTTTCCTGTACCACCAGTTGACTCATTTCAAGACATGCGTTCAGCGATGTGTCGCACCCTAGAAGAATTTGGACAAGTGGTCGAAGTTCACCATCATGAGGTAGCGACTGCTGGCCAATGTGAAATTGGCGTGAGATTCAATACCTTAGTAAAAAAAGCAGATGAAGTTTTAGGTCTTAAATATGTTATTGCCAACATCGCGCATGCGTATGGCAAAACGGCGACTTTTATGCCTAAACCAATTGTCGGTGACAACGGCAGCGGTATGCACGTTCACCAATCATTGTCTAAAAATGGCGTAAATTTGTTCACGGGTGATTTGTATGGTGGATTATCTGAAACCGCGCTTTATTACATCGGCGGTATCATTAAGCATGCTAGAGCCCTGAATGCTTTCACCAATGCTTCAACCAACAGCTATAAACGTTTAGTACCGGGTTTTGAAGCTCCGGTCATGTTGGCTTATTCTGCACGTAACCGTTCTGCATCAATTCGTATTCCTTTTGTGAATAATCCTAAAGGACGTCGTATTGAAGTGCGTTTCCCTGATTCAACCGCCAATCCTTATTTGGCATTCTCTGCAATGATGATGGCAGGTCTGGATGGTATCCAGAATAAAATTCATCCAGGAGATGCAATGGATAAAGATCTTTATGATTTACCGCCTGAAGAAGAAAGAAATATCCCGCAAGTTTGTCATGCCTTAGATCAAGCTTTAGAGTGTCTGGATAAAGATCGTGATTTCTTAACTAAAGGTGGCGTATTTACTAACGATGTAATCGATGGCTACATCAAATTGAAAATGGAAGAAGTAACTCGTCTGCGCATGAGTACTCACCCAGTTGAATATGATATGTATTACAGTTTGTAAGTAATAATTTCCAAAATTCTAGTCAAGTTAAATGCCCCGCAAGCCTTTGGCTTAGCGGGGTTTTTTATGTGTGCTGATTTTAAAATATAAAATTCATGCCGAGCACAAATATTTTTGGTCCGTTTTAATAAATAGTTATAAATAACTTGGCGTTTAAATTGCTTAATAAAAGAGACTTACTTTTCACCTTTTGAACTATACAGTGCATAAAAAAATCCTTGATCATCTGAACGAAGCAATCCTACTCTTTGATAATGAGCTTAATCTCATCTACATCAATTCAGCGGGGGAGATTATGTTTGGGGATAGCGCCAGACATTTAACCACCTCGACAGCGTCTGAATTATTTGGGCACGATGCAGCATTTATTAATGATTTACGTAATTGTCTGAAAACTCATGAAGCATTGATTAATCGTGAACTTGTCATTCGCTTGGGCCAGCAGACGATTACGACGAATTTCAGTGCGACGGTTTTATTTGAAGATAATAAAAATTGCGGAATTCTGGTCGAATTACAACAGCTCGATCAGCATTTACGAATTTCCAAAGAAGAACAACTGTTGTCGCAGCAGCACGCTGCCAAAATGCTCTTGCGAGGTTTGGCGCATGAAATCAAAAACCCACTCGGCGGTTTGCGTGGTGCTGCACAATTGCTTGACATGGAGCTTAGCGACCCGGAATTGAAAGAATACACGCAGATCATTATTGCTGAATCAGATCGACTCCAGGGCTTGATGGACAAAATGCTCGGCCCCAACAAGCCCCCGCAAAAAAGTCCGATTAATATTCATGAAATTTTGGAACGTATTCGTACTTTGGTGCAAGCTGAAAGCAGCGGTAATATCATAATTAAAGCTAACTATGATCCGAGTATTCCTGAAATTGTGGCGGATAAAAATCAGTTGATTCAAGCGATTTTAAATATTGTTCGAAATGCCGTCCAAGCAATCAATAAAAAAGGTGAAATCATTCTCAAAACCCGCATCCATCGACAAATGACCATCGGGCGCAAACGCTATCGTTTGACTTTGCGCATCGACATCATCGACAACGGTCCTGGAATAGAGCCTGACATGATGCATCAAATCTTTTATCCGATGATTACTGGGCGTGCCGAAGGGACGGGATTAGGGTTGTCGATTGCGCAATCCTTGATTAATCACCATAACGGGTTAATTGAATGTACCAGTGAACCCGGCCATACCGTATTTTCAATCTATTTGCCGCTGGAGAATGGTAATGACACCAACCGATAATATTTGGATTATTGATGATGATAAATCGATTCGTTGGGTGCTTGAAAAGGCGCTCCAAAAAGCGCAGATAAACAGCCGCAGTTTTGCTCATGCCAAGCCGCTGTTGGAAGCCTTAAGTAAAGAATTGCCTGATGCGCTCTTAACGGATATTCGCATGCCGGATGTTGATGGCATTGAATTGTTGCAAAAGGTTCAACGGGATTACCCTAACTTGCCGGTTATTGTCATGACGGCGCATTCAGATCTTGAAAGTGCGGTATCGGCCTTCCATGAAGGCGCCTTTGAATATTTGCCTAAACCATTTGATATTCAAGAACTCGTGGCACTTGCCAAGCGCGCCTGTACGCATGGTCGTCAGCAGCAGGAAACCGCCCAGCGCGATGTACCGATGGAAGTTTCGCCGGAAATTATCGGTGAAGCACCGGCGATGCAGGAAGTATTTCGGGCGATTGGTCGTTTGGCTCGCTCTCATATTACCGTTTTGATTAACGGAGAGTCCGGTACCGGAAAAGAATTGGTTGCTAAGGCGTTGCATCGTCATAGCCCGCGTAATAGTAAACCGTTTATTGCGTTGAATATGGCCGCGATTCCTAAGGATCTAATGGAATCTGAGTTATTCGGGCATGAAAAAGGCGCATTTACCGGGGCTCAAGCTCGCCGGGCCGGACGTTTCGAACAAGCTAATCATGGTACGTTATTCCTTGATGAGATCGGTGATATGCCGTCAGAATTGCAAACTCGCTTATTGCGCGTGTTAGCGGATGGCGAATTTTATCCGGTTGGCGCGCATGCATCAGTCAAGGTAGACGTCAGAATTATTGCTGCTACGCATCAAAATCTTGAAATACTGGTTGCGCAGGGGCGATTTCGAGAAGACTTATTTCATCGTTTAAATGTCATTCGTATTCATATTCCGCCATTACGTGAACGTAGTCAGGATATTCCGTTGTTAATGCGGCATTTTTTGAATATTGCGGCTAAAGAATTAAATACAGAAGTCAAAATTCTCGCCCCTGAGACCGAAGTACTCTTAAGCACCTTACCTTGGCCGGGCAATGTGCGGCAACTCGAAAATACCTGTCGTTGGTTAACGGTAATGGCTGCAGGGCGTGAAATTCATCCGAATGAATTACCTGCTGAATTATCCGACATGTCCTCCGATAAATCCTCTACGCATCAACGTGGCTGGGAGGTTCAATTAAGATCGGAAATCGATCAGTTATTGATTCATCAAACACCGGATATCGCTAGGCTTATTATTAATAATGTTGAGACTATCTTAATTCAAGCAGCCTTGAATTATACTCACGGCAAAAAACATGAAGCGGCAAATGCGCTGGGTTATGGTAGAAATACCTTAACCCGTAAAGTTCAGGAGTTGAATATTGAATAATGTTGTTTTCATTCAATAGTGCTGAGCGTTGTGGTTTGAAATCAGCCTGAACGTATTGGTGCAAGCCTGCATTACGGCTGATTTAATATGCTTCAAGTTTCTTCATTAAACCCATAATTCGCTTTGTAAACTCTCAATTGGTCTTGTTCATAGTTTTTAAGCACTTGGGTTCTTCAGTAAAGAGTTGTTAGCTTATCTTTGCGTCATATAGACTTTCATAAATTAAATTTCCGAAAATACGAAAATTCCCTCTTTTGTCGGTATGCTTGACGCCATAAGAAAATACCGCCAAAGGAATGCTTGAATGATAGCGCTCACCTTCTCCAAACTGATTTTAGAAAAACTGAAAGAAAA
>CANNKG010000083.1 GCA_947505105.1 Methylococcaceae bacterium
ATAAGGATGTCGAGGAGGTGATGAAAAAACTTAACCATCGACCACGGAAAAGCCTTAACTATAAAACACCTCATTCAGTCTTTTTTGCAGAATCTTTGCCGAAGGCCGCATGACAACTAGGATTGCACTTCGGAGTTGAATCCGCCCTATATAAAGCCACTCTATCCTAATTTAGTAGCTAGATCGTCTGCGTTTATATGAGTATATCTAGAAAGCATCTGCATAGTTTTATGTCCGGTAATTTGCTTTACCTCCATTATAGATAAACCCTTCAAAAATAAATTAGTGGTGGCTGTGTGTCTAAGGTCATGGAAGTTAAGGTCCGTTATTCCAAGTTTTTTGCAATATTTTCCAAACATTTCAGTACACCCATGCGCAGTGTAGTTGAAAACAGTTCCATCTAGTTTTGTAGGCATTTCGGTCAAAACAGACACAGCCTTAGTTGATAAGGGAACCTTTCTTGAAGTCCCGTTTTTAGTATCAGGCAAGGTAATAACTCGGCCTTTAATCCATTCTCGGCGCAAATTTACAATTTCCCCTCTACGCATGGCCGTTTCAAGTGCTAATACAATTATGACACGCATTTCAGGGGAGCAAACTGTTAAAATTTTTTCTTCTTCATGAGGTAGCAGTACTCTATCTCGAGCCTTACCTGGCTTAGGGATGCGTATGTTTTTAACGGGATTTGTTACCGGCAAACCCCATTCTTTAGATGCAATGGTAAATAAATGAGATATTAAAGCAATATCAAGCCTTACAGTACCGGTCGAAGTTCCTGATGCAATTCTTGCATCACGCCATTTAGCTATATCGATGGATCGTATTAAACCGATGGATTTATTTGCAAGCTCATCTTTTAACCACATTGAAATTCGGTAACGTTCTTGCTCAGCACCTTTTTTGGAAACAGTAATTTCACGCTGATAGCGTTCAAGACATTCTGCAAGCGAAGTATTAAGAATTTCGCGGGTGTCAACGTAGTCACCAACGCCTATTTTGGACTCAATCTGTAATGCCCAGCGTTCAGCATCGGCTTTAGTATCGAAAGTGCGCGAAATTGATTTATGACCTTTACGTCTGATTTGGCAAAACCATGAGTCACCACGTTTAAGGTATGTTGCCATTAGGATTCCAGAATAATTGATTTATTTTGGATTTTAATCTGAATAGGAAAGGCTGTAAAATTTAAAGATTGCATCAAAATTACATCAAAAAGACCCGTAATTTAATGCTAATGAATTTAACTTGTTGAATTAATGGGGTGAACGACGGGGCTCGAACCCGCGACAACCGGAATCACAATCCGGGACTCTACCAACTGAGCTACGATCACCATAATAAGAAAATGCGATGGTGCGCTTGGCAGGAATCGAACCTGCAACCCCCGGCTTAGAAGGCCGGTGCTCTATCCGGTTGAGCTACAAACGCAAATTGGTCGGGGTGGAGGGATTCGAACCCCCGACATCCTGCTCCCAAAGCAGGCGCGCTACCAAGCTGCGCTACACCCCGAAAAACTTCTTTGAGTTTGCTATCTTTACTAACCACCCTTGAAGAGCCTCGTATATTAACGGCATTTTTTTGATTCGTCAACACCTGAAACATTTTTTTATTAAAAATTTGTGAGGATTATATTATTCATTTCGGCTTCTATGATGTTAATTATTTGTTTTAAGTTGATTATTTTTATTTGGAATTCTTTATCAAAAGTTTGAATCCTAAATGATGGGTCGAGGTACACTACCCAAGGTTTTGATGATTGTCGTGGTGAGGCAATTAAAATTTAGTCATGGTTAATAGTGCATGAATGAGTTGGTTGAGGAAAAGTCGAAGCAAGCAGATTTCGATTCGGTGGCATTTTTGAAAAATCTGACCCATCAGCCGGGTATTTATAAGATGCTGGATGCCCAAGGTGAGATCATTTATGTGGGTAAAGCGAAAAATTTAAAAAATCGTGTTGCCAGTTATTTCAGAAATCAAAATGTTTCACCGAAACAACAGGTGATGGTTGGCAAAATTGCCGCGATTGAAATAACCATTACGCATACTGAAGGTGAAGCGTTGCTGCTTGAAAGTCAGCAGATCAAGCATCATAGGCCGCGCTACAATATTTGCCTGCGCGATGATAAATCTTATCCTTACATCTATATTTCTACCCAGCATGATTTTCCGCAAATCTCATTGCATCGCGGTGGTAAAAAAAAGCTAGGAAAGTATTACGGACCTTACCCTGGGGCTAATGCTGTTCGTGAAAGTTTGAAGTTACTGCAAAAAATGTTTATGGTGCGTCAGTGTACCGACAGTTTTTTTGATAACCGCTCCCGTCCTTGTCTTGAGTATCAGATTGGTCGATGTAAAGCGCCGTGTGTCGGTTTGATTGATAAGGTCAGTTATGCGCAGGATCTGGCTGATACACAACTGTTTCTGGAGGGAAAGGGTAATCAGTTGATTGATCAGCGTATTGCAAAGATGGAGCAGGCATCGGCTGAATTGGCGTTTGAGAAAGCGGCAGATTATCGTGATCAAATTACTCGTTTGCGTTCGGTCATGGAAAAATATTTTGTTCCAGGAGAGCGTGGGGATTTAGATATTTTGGCTTGCGCGACTCAGGGAGGTTTTGCGTGCATTCAGGTATTCTACATACGTCACGGTCAAAGTTTGGGTAATAAAGTGTTTTTCCCAAAAATACATGACAATCATAGTCCGGAAGATATTTTGCAGGCCTTCATTGCTCAGTATTACCTGGAAAAACAAATCCCTTTTGAGCTGATTGTGAGTCATGTCCCCCCGGAGCAAGAATTGTTAACAGAGGTCTTGGTTCAACAAGCTCAACATTCGGTTATCATTAGCGCAAATGTGCGCGGAGAGCGTCTGAAATGGTTACAGATGGCTCAGGCTAATGCGGACAATTCGCTGTTAAGCAAATTATCGGAGCGTCAAAGTCTTGGTGATCGGTTGGTGAATTTGAAAAGTCTTTTGGGTCTTGAAGTCTTACCGAAACGTATGGAATGTTTCGATATCAGTCACACTCAAGGTGATCAGACGGTTGCATCTTGTGTTGTTTTTGATCAAGAAGGACCTGTTAAATCTGCTTATCGGCGTTTTAATATTTCAGATATCGCACCGGGTGATGATTATGCGGCAATGAATCAGGCGGTCTTAAGACGCTATAAACGTATGCAACTGGGAGAGCATCCGGCACCAGATGTGTTGTTTATCGATGGTGGCCGAGGGCAGATGAACGCTGCCGAAAAGGCTTTATCCGAATTAGGAATAAATGATGTTATGATAGTGGGAGTTTCAAAAGGTCTTGATCGTAAAGCTGGAATGGAGAAAATAATTTTGGCGAGGCATAATCGTCCTCTGGATGTATCACCTGGTATGGCTGGGTTGTTATTAATTCAGCATATTCGTGATGAAGCGCATCGTTTTGCAATCACTGGCCATCAGCAGCGGCGGGGGAAGGCAAAACAACAATCGGTTCTTGAGGATATTACCGGATTGGGGGCTAAACGACGCCAAAGTTTATTAAAGCAGTTTGGAGGCCTACAGGGTGTTGCTCAGGCGAGTGTTGATGCACTGTGTAGTATAGAAGGCATCAGTCGATCATTGGCTCAACGAATTTACGATACTTTTCACCATCAAGATGGCACTTGAATACAATATACCGACTTATTTAACGTTATTGCGCATTGCGCTGATACCTCTCCTGGCAGGCGTGTACTATCTTCCTTGGGAACATGCGCATTTTGTCTGCACCTTGATTTTCATGGTGGCGGGTTTTACCGATTGGCTGGATGGGTATCTTGCTCGGAAAATGGGCTTGGAAACTTCTTTTGGCGCGTTTCTGGATCCGGTTGCCGATAAATTGATGGTCGTGATTGTCTTGGTGTTGATTGTCGGATCGGAAGCCAATCCCTATATCGCATTACCATCAGCCATTATTGTGGGTCGTGAAATTACCATTGCATCATTACGGGAGTGGATGGCCGAGCTCGGTCAGCGCGCTCATGTAAAAGTGTCGCAATTGGGCAAATGGAAGACCAGTTTTCAAATGCTGGCCATCACTTTATTATTATACGGAGAAGATTTGGCGGGATTGCCAATAAAAATGATGGGTTACGTGCTTTTGTATATTTCCGCTATTTTGACTTTTTGGTCAATGCTGAATTATTTAAGTGCGGCTTTGACCATCATACAGAAAAATTAATACATAAGTACCTTATTGATTAATATCGAAAAGGTGATTAAAACAATTACAATACACAGCACATTGAATTGCTGAATATAAGAAACAATGGATCAGGAATTAGATACCCCAACCCCCTCACAAAAGACCGCAAGCAAGGATGAGATCCTGCTGCTTTCTCTAAAATTATTTGCCCAGAAAGGCTTTTTTAACACATCACTTACCGATATTAAAGAAGCGGCTGATATTAAAACCAGTAATGGCATTTATCAACATTTCAAAAGCAAGCACGCTATTGCGAGCGATTTATACGGTATTGTCTTAGATAATTTGAGCATATCAATTGACGATATTCGGCGGCGCAACCGAAAACCTTCCGAGCAATTGCGCGAAACGGTGAACTTGTTATTTAAACTCACCGAAGATGCGCCCGATGTGATGCGCTTTTTATTACTGTTGCGCATTAGTGAATTTTTGCCCGATGAGAAGCCATTGCTTGAAACTCCTGCCTTTCTCAAAATCAAAAAAATTTTTCTGGCGGCGGTCAAGGAAGGTGAGATTCGTAACATGGATGCTCTGCTGGCCTACACGTATTTTTTTGGGATCATCAATCATGTGCTGATTATGATTCTAAATGGTAGTTTGACTAATGCGGCGACCAGTTATGAAAGCCAGACCTGGACAGCTGCGTGGAATACCATTGCCAAAAAATTCTAATACTCTTACTCTTGAGGTTGGTGTATGGCTGACATTATTCCGTTTAGAAAACCCAAAGCTGGAGTAAAGTCTAAAGGCAATGCGATGTGTCAAAACGGTTTTCATAAGTGGGAATTGGTTAAGGAACAGCAATTCGACGTGAAGCAGGGTAAATTGTTGAGCCTGTTTCGTTGCAAACACTGCGCTAAAACCAAGACTCAAGCCCTTTAGACATCAAGTTCTACATTTGGCAGGCGAGTTCGAATAGTAGTTCAGAAAATCAACAATATCCCGATACACCTCCTCCTGATTTTGAAAAGGGACGGTCAATGCTGACAAGAGTTCGACATGGTCAAGATCATGGTATTCATGAGTTTCTACACATCCTCCCGCGTTTTGTACCCGCGCTTTCAAACTTGCGACATTGGACGGTTTAACGGTTCGGTCGTTTCTGCCAAATAATAGTAAGAGTGGCGCCTCGTTGCCGTTGACATAATTTATCGGTTGAGATGCTGCGTATCGTTCGGGCGGGCCGAAAATAATCGGTTGATAAGCTTCTGTAAACGGCAGGAAATCATAAGGTCCCGCCAAACCGATAAAGCCTTTTATGCTTATATGAACATCCGCTGGCAGATATTGTTCATTCAAAGTCAGCAGAGCCGCCATGTGCGCGCCAGCCGAATGTCCCATCAGAAAAATTCGTTGCGGATCACCACCGTATTCGGCGATATGTTCATGTGTCCAAATAACACTTTGCGCAATATCTTGCATCATTGCATCAAATTTGACTTCAGGGTGGTGGCGATAGTCAGGAATAATGACTCGATAACCCTTGGCAGTGAGAGCCTGAGCGACAAATTGATAATTCTGTTTATCTAAGGTTAGGCAGCCTCCCCAGCAGCCGCCATAAAAAAATACCACCGTGCCCGAATTTTGTTTTGGGTTGGCAGGTAAATAAAGGTTTAATCGATTTATTTCATGATCATTGTAGGCAAGCTCTTCAATAACGGTATAGTCGCCCAAACGCGCCAGCGAGTTGACCAAAAATAATTCTGTAGATGTGCAGCCGTTCAGAAGCATGCATACGCTTAATAGAGCTAATTTATTGAATTTAAGCATGTAAGTATCTAAATAAAGATTCATGGCTTGAATGTTGGTTTGAATAAGACAAACAGCGGTCCGAACGAGGGTGCGCCAAAATTCTATTCGACAGTATACTCGATAGTTTTCGGCTTGCTGACCATAATTCCAGCGACCAATAGACAGGTGTTCGACCAAATTTCAACCGATAGCGGTGGTTATTTATGGGATAATAATTGCTTCTACTATGGCGTAATGAACCAAAAAATTATGAATTTTCCTACGATTGAATCTTTTGTTGGCAATACCCCTTTAGTCCGTTTGCAACGTTTACCCGGCACCACCAGCAACACGCTATTAGTGAAACTGGAAGGCAATAATCCGGCTGGCTCCGTCAAGGATCGTCCGGCGTTAAGCATGATTGCACATGCCGAATTGCGCGGCGATATCAAGCCTGGTGATCGCTTGATTGAGGCGACCAGCGGGAATACCGGGATCGCACTGGCGATGGCGGCGGCGATCAAGGGTTATAAGATGACCTTGATCATGCCTGATAATATGAGCGCCGAACGGCGTGATTCGATGCAGGCCTATGGCGCCGAAATCATCTTGACGCCAGCGTCAGGAAGTATGGAGGCCGCGATTGATCTGGCGCGCAAAATGGAAAGTGACGGTTATGGGCGCATTCTCGACCAGTTTGCTAATCCGGATAATCCACGCGCGCATTACGAGGGTACTGGTCCTGAAATTTGGCGTGATACCGCAGGAAAAGTCACGCATTTTGTCAGTTCGATGGGGACGACCGGGACTATTATGGGGACTTCAAGATTTCTGAAAGAGCAAAATCCCGATATTCAAATTATTGGCGTTCAGCCAGAAGGTGATTCAAAGATTCCGGGAATTCGGCGTTGGCCTGAAGAATATTTGCCCAAAATTTATGACGCTAAGCGTGTCGACCGAATTATTGAGGTTGATCAACTTGCGGCTGAAACTATGACCCGCCAATTGGCAGCGGTCGAAGGTATTTTCGCTGGCGTTTCTTCTGGAGGTTGTGTGCATGCGGCATTAACCTTATCGCAGGAGCTTTCTAATGCCGTGATCGTCGCAATCATTTGTGACCGAGGTGATCGATATTTGTCGACCGGGGTGTTTTCTCAGTAATTTCCTTGAGCCGTGGTCGTGAGTCTCAGGGCGCTGGTACATTATGACCCTAGAATCTGGCAACTCAGCATTATGGGAAGTCTGTTGTGCTTGGGTGTTGTTTTCAGGGATTTTAGCCTGCAACCCCTGCAAATTCTGTTGACATTTGTTGCAGGAATTCTGACCCAAAAGTTCTTCTTACACACGCGGCAACTGCATGCGCGCGGTTTGCTAAGCGCTTTAATCACCTGTTTCGGGCTGTGCCTTTTAGTGCGCAGTTCGACGCTCTGGGTGCATCCGATTCTGGCAAGTTTGGCGATATCGTCCAAGTTTTTGCTCCGCATTCACAATCGACATGTCTTCAATCCGGCAAATCTCGGCGTAATTCTGGGGCTTACGCTATTTCCGGAAACCTGGGTGGCTACCGGTCAATGGGGATCGGATCTGTCAACCGCACTTTGGTTAATTGCCGGTGGATTCTGGGTTGCGGGCAACGCCGGGCGTCTTGATATCAGCGCCTATTTTCTGTTGTTTTACACGACCCTTTTTTTTGCGATCCGTATTGGTTGGTATGGTTATCCATTATCGGTCATGCTGCATCAGCTCCAAAATGGCGCATTATTATTGTTTGCCTTTTTTATGATTTCCGATCCTATGACAATTCCACTCCATCCTTGGGCGCGAATTTTGCATGCGTTCATCGTTGCAGTGTTTGCCTATGTTTGGCAGTATGGGTTATACAAAAATCAGAGCCTGATTTGGGCCTTGTTTTTTGCGAGCCTATTAGTGCCTTTATGGAATGTTTTATTTACCGGCCCTGCTTATCAGTGGCGTTCCTCTTAAGGAGAAAATCGTGCTTAGAAAACTGACTACTCTGACTATGCTGTTGTGGTTGCCGCTGACAGCTCAAGCGTTTTGCGGCTTTTATGTCGCTAAAGCTGATACGAGTTTGTATAACCAAGCTTCGCAAGTGGTGATCGTCAGGAAGGAAGATAAAACCGTCCTGAGTCTGATGAACGATTATCAGGGAGATTTGAAAGATTTTGCGCTAGTGATTCCAGTCCCGCAGGTACTGCAGCAGGGGCAGATCCATATCGGCGATGCGAAATTATTTGAGCATCTGGATAATTTTAGTGCGCCGCGCTTGGTTGAGTACCATGACCAAGACCCTTGTCAGCCGATGGTGGCGTATGCAATGGCGCCAGGTTCAGATGCCATGACCAAATACAAGTCAGATCGCATCGCTGATCGAAAGGGGCTTGGCGTAACGGTCGAAGCTGAATATACAGTGGGTGAGTACGATATCGTCATTTTATCCGCCAAGGAGTCTGATGGTCTGGAAACTTGGTTAACGAGTAATGGTTATAAAATCCCGCCCGGAGCAAGTGTTGCTTTGGAACCATACATCAAGCAGGGACTGAAATTTTTCGTCGCAAAAGTCAATTTAGCCGAGCAAAGTAAAACCCAGCTAAAGTTTTTAAGGCCGCTACAATTCGCCTTCGAGTCGCCTAAATTCATGCTGCCGATCCGTTTAGGCATGATTAACGCCAAAGGGCCGCAAGAGCTGATTGTCTATGCCTTAACCGAAAAAGGTCGGGTTGAGGCGAATAATTACCAAACCATCAAATTACCGAGCAATCTCGATATTCCGGTCTTTGTGAAAAATGAGTTTAGTGATTTCTATAAGGCGATGTTTGATGTCCAGGTCAACAAACATAAGTTAAGTGCCGTGTTTACCGAATATTTCTGGAACATGGGTTGGTGTGATCCGTGTGCTGCAGAACCTTTAGCGCCTGCGGAATTAAAGCAGTTAGGCGTATTTTGGCTTTCGCCTGAGCAATTTTCAGGGGCGGGCTTGCCGGTACAAATTACCCGCATGCATCTTCGCTATACAGCAGATAGTTTTCCGGAGGATTTAATGTTTCAGGAAACTGGCGATACTCAAAACTTCCAGGGGCGTTATGTGTTAAGACACCCCTGGCAAGGAAAGCCTGAACAATGCGAAGCAGCCCAAACCTATTTCAAGCAGTTGCATGAGCGTCATGTGCAGGAGGCAAAAACACTGGCCGAGTTGACGGGGTGGGATTTGGCCAATATTCGCCAAAAGATGGATTTGAAAGATCAGTCCTCCACTCAGACACAAGATAAACAATGGTGGAAAAGCCTCTGGTAATGGTGTTCCGGCAATATTTTGTCGGTCATTACTGTTGGTTATTATTCAAACGTAATTTCAATGGAGATTAATAGCATGTCGCTTGAAAACGCTCGGCGTTTTTTTCAGGAAATTCAGCAGGATTCGAAATTTTTCGAACTCTTGCAACAGACGATGCACAAGACCGCGGATTTCGAACGTGATCAAGCGATTGTCGAATTTGCGCGCAAACACGGGTTTAGTTTTTCTGCCCAAGAGCTGGAATATTTTTTTAATGAAACGAGCTTAATGAATTCATTGAAGTCGAACAATTTTTATACGGCTGAGTCCACGCTTTCGATGAACAAACTGGAACAGCTTTTTATCTGGTTATCCGGGGTCAGTCCGAAAATTCTGGCAACCTGTCCGGAATCCGAGCAAAAAAAACATGCGGCTTTAGGGGGCGCGGTTTTGATTCCGGCGTTATTGGCAATCGTCACTGCCTCTTTTCTGCTCTACACCTTGAATTTCAGCAAGTATGCGATTGTGCCGGTGGCTTTGTTGTGGTCGGGCATGATTTTATTGATGGATAGAGCTTTGCTGGCGACCTATCGGAAAGGTTTTTCTTTCTGGGGTAAATTGGGACAGTTTTCGCTGCG
This sequence comes from Methylococcaceae bacterium, assembly GCA_947505105.1. Taxonomy (GTDB): domain Bacteria; phylum Pseudomonadota; class Gammaproteobacteria; order Methylococcales; family Methylomonadaceae; genus SXIZ01. The sequence continues at coordinate 9,893 of CANNKG010000083.1, forward strand.
GTTCACGATTGCCCTGTTGATTGCGGTGACGGTGGCGCATCCGGTGGTACTGTTATTGTTTAGCGAGCGTATCGATGCGGCTTATAATGCCGGACGGATCAATACCGAACGTGCCCAGCTTGCCTTGCAATGCGACTTGAATAATCCGCAAAGTGAATTAAGTATTTTGGATGCCAAAGTCACTCAACAGCGAAGCCAATTGTTAAACGACAAGCCGTTTTTCGAACCGGCCAGTTGCACGAAAGACGCCCTAACAGCGTCGTCTGTTGAAACACCAACCTTAAACACCCTGGCTCAACAAATTGGCATATTGAAAGCAAAACAACTGCAGGCTGATCAGGATGCGGCGTTGTATATTCAAAACGCCGAAAAAGAAAAAGAAGGCATAGTGGGTAATGGTTTGACCGGAGTTCGTGGCTGTAAGAAAGACACCCAATGTAAAAAATGGTTGAATCAGGCCAGCGAACGCAAAGAGGACAGTATTCAACTTGGCAAGGAAATTGCTGCATTGGAAACCCGGATCAATGAGTTGAATAAAACCATTGCCAATCAATTGATCGAAACCCAGCAGGTGCTCCAAAAACAATGCGAGGCTGAGCGAGGGGATTTAAAAACTGTGCGCATGAAACAGCACGAACTCGATCAACAAACCTTAACCTCATTGACCGATCAGCGTTCGCTGCTCAGTCAGCGTTGCGGCGAAAAAGATGCGGCGATTACTCAGTTAAAGCCTGATGTGTTAACGCAAACCGAAATTTTGACCCAGCTGATTTTTACCCAACATGGGGTCTCTTGGCATAATCTTTTAGTGTTTTTAGTGTTTATGTCGTTATTCTTAGCCGTGGATATGTTGGCGGTGGTGCTTAAGATGGCGCGCATTGGTGTGTATGAGGCAAAAGTCGATTTGGCGGAAACGCAAAGTAAATTGCTTAATTTCATGGAGCAACGTCATCAATCGATTGCACAGTTTGCTAAACTAGCCGATCAGGAGCAAGCGCTGATTGAACAACTGAAAGTAAGTCAGTTAAAATCGGAAATGGAGCTGAATTTTAAAACCCTGATTGAATCTTTTACGCAGACCGATCGACATAGTTTGGGAAATATTTTTAAAAATTAGCCCTGAATATCCAGATTCGTATGCGCTAACTCACACTATTGATATTACATGGCTACATTATTTCCGATCCCAGAAAATCATCCGCAACGATTTAGATTACATAATGAGGTGCATGCGCGACCTGCGATCATTCTTCAGTTGCCGATCGTTGCCAGTCATTTTGCGCTGACACTGACGCCTGAGCAGAAAATTTTAAGCCGTCAGCATATCGCGCTACTTTGCGACCGTTACGGGGTAATGCCCCCCAAAGAAGAGGCCGATCATTTCAGTTGCACTTTTGATGGATTTCAATTCCACTGGGAACAGCATGGTGAATTTAGCACCTATGCCTTTTATGTGCAGGAAGTGCCGACCGATGACCCTTTCAGTAAGCCGGCATTGAAACATGTACCGGTTGATTGGTTAGCCAATCTGCCGGGTTCGACGATGGTTGCCGTTCATACCGCAATCATTGCGTGGGCGGATGATTTGCATAATATCAGTCATTATTCGAGTTTTTTTGCGGGTAACGATCTGATTGGTGCGGAAGTGGCGGGGGGCGCAGCGATTGCTTATACCGATTTTAGGATTCATTTGGATGGCTTCAGTCGATTTTTGATTTTAGACAAGGGGCTTAAGCCTCAGCAGGCGGGTCGATTGTTGCAGCGCTTATTTGAAATCGAAGTGTATCGCGTGATGGCGTTAATGGCCTTTCCTTTGGCGCGCAATATGACCCCCAAATTGAATAAGAGCGATCTGCAACTCTCAAATATCACCCATCGTATGGCGCAATCGAGCGCCAACGACCAGGATTTGCTGGATGAGTTGACCAATCTCGCCGCCGAAGTCGAGAATTGTATTTCGACAACGTATTCGCGTTTTGATGCTGCCAGTGCCTATCATCAATTGGTTGAGCAGCGTATTAAAGATTTGCGCGAAATTCGTATCCAAGGTCTGCAAACAATAGGCGAATTTATGCAAAAGCGGATGGAGCCGGCCATCAATACCTGTTTGACCACCGCCAGTCGCTTTACTATGTTGTCTGAACGGATCAGTAATGCCGGGCATTTGCTTAGGACTCGGGTCGATATGACCATTGAACGGCAAAATCAGGCCTTGTTAACGTCGATGGATAAGCGCGCAAAAATACAATTACGTTTGCAGGAAACCGTGGAAAGTTTGTCGATCGTGGCGATTTCATATTACGCAATCGGCTTGATTTATTACTTTGCCAAAGCCTTGTATGTGACTGGTTTGACCATAAAGCCCGAAATCATCACTGGCGTAGCGGTACCCTTTGTGATTGTTTTTGTAACGATTTTGACTCGTCGGCTGCATAAATTTATTCAAAATGTCGAACATTGACAGTTAAGGCAAAGAATTTTATGCGACAACCTGTTATTGGCTGGGATATTGGCGGCGCGCATTTAAAAGCGGCGTTGTTTGATACCCAAGGACAACTTGTGCGGGTTGTGCAACAGGTCTGTCCGCTTTGGCTCGGGCTCGATCAATTACACAATGCTTTACGAGCGATTTTAGCTGAATTCGATCAGGATTTAGCGCTGCATGCGATTACGATGACTGGCGAACTAGTCGATTTGTTCAGTAATCGTGAGTCCGGCGTTCGGGAAATTTTGAGTGCAATGGCTTCAATGATGACTCCCGAATCGATGATGATTTTTGCGGGTCGTGATGGCTTTATTCACTATGCTGATTTGAGCACGGAATTTTATCCGGCCATTGCCTCGGCAAACTGGTTGGCGACTTTGCGTTATCTGGCCTTGCAACGGGCTGATGGTTTGTTGATCGATATCGGCAGTACGACTACCGATATTTTGTTGTTTCAGAATCATCGAGAGCAGGCGATAGGTTTTACCGATTATGAACGCTTGGTGTCCGGTGAGTTAATCTACACCGGCATTATTCGCACCGCGGTGATGGCGGTTGCTCAGCGCGCTGTCTTTAATGGTCAGGAGCAAGGTTTGATGGCCGAGTATTTTGCGACGATGGCCGATGTGTATCGTTTGACTGGAGAGTTGAATGAAGTGCATGATCAAACCCAGTCGGCTGATGGTGGCGACAAAACCTTAGTGGCAAGTGCGCTGCGTTTATCGAGAATGACTGGCTACGATTTTGTTGAAACCGATTTGGAACGTTGGCGACAGTTTGCCGTTTATTTGCGAAATCGTCAGTTGCAATTAATTCAATTTGGGTGTGAGCGTCAGCTTTCACGGCAGCTATTAACCTCGGGAAGCTGTTTTGTGGGGGCGGGCGTTGGGCGCTTTCTGGTCAAAAGGCTCGCGGATCAATTAGGCTATGCTTATCTTGATTTTGATGATTTTTTTACCGAATACTCTTCACCTATCTCGCTGCTTGCTGCCGATTGCGCTCCTGCTGTCGCCGTAGCGCAGTTGTTGTGCAATGAGTGCTAATGGTCTGTTCGACGGTTGTGGATTGCGCCTTTTTGATAGTTTGTTGATCTTAATTTGCGATATAGATAGTTAACGTTTCCGCATTATCTGCATTCATAGATGTGGAACCAAGTAAGAATTTCACTTTAGCGAAGCCGCCTAGCTTAGAAGGTAAATGTAGAAAATTCAGAATGATATATTATTTTGAAGCTTGGAAACTTGATTTTGCTAATTTATGAAAGCGGTTAATCAATGCATGATTCTTAAGAATCGCTGCCTTATCTCTTAAAATCATTGTAGAATAGTCAAACCTTTTACCCATAACTCTATGTCACTAATGACTGAACGTAAGGCTGAGGTTGAGCGTAATACGCTTGAGACTCAAATAATAATAAAAATAAATTTAGATGGTGTTGGTAAATCCTCTTTTAACATCGGTGTTCCGTTTTTGGAACACATGCTTGATCAAATCGCCCGGCATGGACTGATCGATCTGGATATTCAGGCCACAGGCGATCATCATATCGATGACCATCATACTGTAGAAGATGTCGGGATCACTTTAGGCCAAGCCGTTGCCAAAGCGCTCGGTGATAAGAAAGGCATTACTCGCTACGGCCATGCTTATGTCCCTCTTGATGAATCGCTCTCACGCGTCGTAATCGATTGCTCGGGACGTCCAGGCTTGTTCTATTCTGTTGATTATCCCAAAGCCATGATCGGTCGTTTTGACGTTGACTTATTTCGTGAGTTTTTCCAGGGTTTCGTTAACCACGCCGGAATCACGCTGCATATTGATAATCTCAAAGGCAGTAATGCGCATCATATTGCGGAGACTATTTTTAAAGCGATGGGAAGAGCCTTGCGGATGGCGTTTGCTTATGATTCTCGCATGGCAGGTATGATGCCGTCTACAAAAGGTAGCCTTTAATCCTTTATTAATCCTGGCTCCATAACGTTCTCATAATCTTAAAGCTTCATCCATTTTAACCATTTAAAACTTAACTATGTCTTCAGTTGCTGTCATTGATTATGGAATGGGAAATTTGCATTCTATCGCTAAAGCGTTGCAACATGCCGATCCAAGCGTCGCTGTGAATATCGTGGCTGATCCACAGGCTATTTTAGAAGCGGATCGCGTTGTTTTTCCGGGCGTTGGCGCTATTCGTGATTGCATGCAGGCGCTAAATGCCTTAAATCTTATTGCGATCATCCGAGAGGCTGCCAAAACGAAGCCTTTTCTAGGCATCTGTCTTGGAATGCAAGCGTTATTGACCGATAGCCAGGAAAATGAGCTTACGTCTTGTTTAAATATTGTTGATGGTCATGTGGTCAGGTTTATTGATGGACTGACTGATCATCACGGCGAACGCCTCAAAATTCCGCACATGGGCTGGAATGAAGTCAAGCAACAACCTCATCCCCTATGGCAAGACATTCCTCAAAACAGTCGTTTTTATTTTGTACACAGTTATTACGTTGTGCCCGATGATTCGAGCGTAACGATTGCCACAGCAGAATATCCTGACCCGTTTACTTGCGCGTTAGCAAAAGAAAACGTGTTTGCGGTACAGTTTCATCCTGAAAAAAGTCAAACTGTCGGTTTGCAGTTATTGAAAAACTTTTTGCATTGGGATGGCACTCTTTAACTCTCCACCCACATGGTTTATTTCATATCTTAACTATTGAGATTTTTTGTTATGTTGTTAATACCTGCAATTGATTTAAAAGAAGGAAAATGCGTGCGGTTACGTCAGGGGCGCATGGAAGACAATACTGTTTTTTCCGATGATCCGGTTGCCGTTGCCGGCAGGTGGGCGGCGGCGGGCGCGAAAAGAATTCATTTGGTCGACTTGGATGGCGCTTTTGCAGGTAAGCCAAAAAATGCCGGAATTATTCACGAAATCGTGGCGGCCTATCCCGATATGGCGGTGCAGATTGGCGGCGGAATTCGTGATGAAGATACGATTCAGGCTTATCTCGATGCTGGCGTAGAATATGTGATCATCGGTTCAAAAGCCGTGACTGCACCGCATTTTGTTCGCGATATGGCATTGGAATTTCCGCGCCATATCATTGTAGGATTGGATGCTAAAGATGGCAAAGTGGCGATTGATGGTTGGTCGAAACTGTCGCGTCATGATGTGATTGATATGGCACAGCATTTCGAAGAAGACGGTGTTGAAGCGATTGTCTATACCGACATTTCGCGAGACGGCATGATGGCAGGGGTCAATGTCGAAGCAACCGCAGCATTGGCTCGGGCGATTCGCATCCCGGTCATTGCATCGGGGGGCATTACTAATATCGATGATATTCGGGCGCTCGGTGAGGTTTCGGGCGATGGTATTATGGGGGCAATCACTGGGCGCGCGATTTATGAAGGTACGCTGGATTTTGCCGAAGCTGCTAAATTAGCCCAAACCTATTAAAGATTCCTGATGAGTTTAGCCAAACGCATTATTCCTTGTCTGGATGTCGATAATGGTCGTGTTGTTAAGGGCGTTAAGTTTGTCGATATTCGTGATGCCGGTGATCCGGTTGAAATCGCTAGACGTTACGATCGGGAAGGAGCTGATGAAATTACCTTTTTAGACATCACTGCAACCCATCATGATCGAGATACCATCGTGCATGTCGTTGAACAGGTCGCCAGCGAGGTGTTTATTCCGTTGACGGTGGGTGGTGGTATTCGTACCCTGGATGATATTCGACGCATGCTCAATGCCGGCGCTGATAAAGTCGGTATTAACAGTGCCGCAGTCTTTAATCCCGATTTTGTGCGCGAAGCGGCGGAACGCTTTGGTTCACAATGCATCGTGGTTGCGATTGATGCTAAAAAGGTTGGCGATGATCATTGGGAAATTTTCACCCATGGAGGTCGTAAGCCAACCGGTATCAATGCCGTCGAATGGGCTCAAAAGATGGTCGCATTCGGCGCCGGTGAAATTTTGCTGACTAGCATGGATCGGGATGGTACGCGCGAAGGTTTCGATTTGCCCTTGACGCGCGCCATTAGCGAAGCAGTTAGCGTACCAGTGATTGCTTCAGGTGGCGTCGGCAACCTGAATCATCTGGCCGATGGCATCCTGAAAGGTAAGGCAGATGCGGTATTAGCGGCAAGTATTTTTCATTTTGCTGAATATACTATTCTTGAAGCCAAGCAAGCGATGGCGACGCAAGGGATTGAGGTACGTTTAACATGAGCGAAACGTGGCTTGAGCAAATTCGCTGGACCGACGATGGACTCGTGCCGGTCATCGCGCAGCAGGCTGACAGCGGTAAAGTGCTGATGTTCGCCTGGATGAACCGTGAATCGCTCGCGCTGACCGTTCAGGAAGGTTATGCCGTTTATTGGTCCCGATCGAGACAGCGCTTATGGCGTAAGGGCGAAGAATCGGGACATCGGCAAAAAGTATTGAGCATCCAAATCGATTGCGATGAAGATGTGCTATTGATCAAAGTTGCCCAGGAAGGCGGCATCGCCTGTCATACTGGGCGCGAAAGCTGTTTTTATAGGGCTTTGGTCGATCAGGAATGGCAAACTTTTGAACCGGTCTTAAAAGATCCCGAAGCGATTTATACCAAGTAGCGTGAATCCATGAACGAGATATTACAGCAATTAGAACAGGTACTCGAACAGCGCAAAGCTGAATCGCCCGACAAATCTTATGTCGCGAGTCTATATGCGAAGGGCTTAAACACGATTCTGAAAAAAATCGGCGAAGAAGCGACTGAAACCGTGATTGCCGCAAAAGAGGGCAATCAGGAGCAAATTATTTATGAAATGGCTGATTTGTGGTTCCATTGCCTAGTGCTCCTGTCTCAACAAAACTTAAGTTCCGAACAAGTGTTGGCCGAACTAAAACGGCGCTTTAATTTGTCGGGACTTGAAGAAAAGGCCAGACGTAATCAATAGATCGTCCGCGGGGCGGGTTCATGATCCTGCAGTTTGCGAGATAATGAATAGTTGGATTTGAGATAAATATTCGTGGCTGTAGTCAACTGAACAAAAAAACTATCCTCTGGATATCATTTAAATTGTGTGTCATTGCTTGCCAAATATATTACGGATCTCGGCTGAGATGCTGATGCATTAAAAACTTACCCAGCATTATTCAAGTGCTAACAAACCCGAGCTTTCTTGATTTGGTGTTTAAGCGCCGTTCAGGCTACAAAAATGGGATATTAATCTAACAATTTAATCTTAGAGGTAATTATGTTAAAAACAAACTCTACGCTATCCCTTATTTGTTTGTTGAGTATAGCGGTTTTGATGCTTGGCTGTCAGTCGTCTAAATCGCCCAAAATGCGCGGTGCTATCGAGGTTCGTAATGAGAAAATTACTGGCCCACTGCCGGTAAAGAAGCCAAATATTATCTATGTGAAAGACTTTGCGCTGGATGTTGAACATTATGAAGTCGATGAGGGAATTAAGGGCAGAATTTCAGGTCGGTTAACCGGACGCCTAGGGCAAGATTTGCCTCACCCCATTCAAAAAACGAATCCGGAGCAGCAGGTTGATAAAATTGTTACCGAAATGAGCCAAAGTCTCATCAGTGGACTAAAGGATAAAGGTTTTAATGCGCAGCGAGTATCCGACATTTCAGCGGTGCGTGATGGTTGGTTGCTTCAAGGTGGCTTTACCGAAGTTGACGAGGGTAATCGTCTTAAGCGTGCTACTATCGGTTTCGGTCAGGGAGCCACCCAAATGGAAATCCAGGTTGGTCTGAGTGATTTGGCTAGTGTAAATCCACAGGAACCCTTTGTAGTATTTGGAACTATTAAAGATCCAAAGAAAATGCCGGGCGCGGTTGTGACGATGAATCCTTATGTAGCAGCCGCTAAATTTGTGTTGGAAAAAAATGCCACGACTAAAGATATTCAAAAAACCAGTGAACAGATTGTTGGGCAAATTCTTAAGTATTCGGAAAATATTAAAGAATAAGCGAAGTAAAGTGGGTTAAATAACTTGAACTACTTGAGTAATTGACGAAAATTCGTTGTTAGAAATTACAATATCAATCGATTGCTCAAGTTTATTGGTTTAGTTCAAATTGGATGGAAATATTAGCTGATACGCATGAACTTTTCGCGATCAGCATCGCATTCGGGACAGCGCCAGTGACTTGGGAGTTTTGAGAACGGTGTGCCAGGAGCAATGCCCCATACTTCATCTCCGTGTTCAGGATCGTAAACCCACCAGCAGATACTGCATTCTAATCGATCAAGATCGCCAATTTTGTCACTATCTCCGAGAAAAGAGCCTTCAAATCCCATGACTAATGCCCCCTAAAGAATGACGATACTCACGAAGCCGTGGCGTGAGATCTTCTAAATCTTCTCGTGATGCTAAAACGATTTCGGGCATTTCAGTGATTTCAATCGAATTCAGAATCAGGGTGTCCATACTATTAAAATATTGGACCCACCAGACATTTTCCAGACAGGTGCTGGTCACTCGGCAATTGCCATAGCCGCGTGAGAGGATCGAAATTTGTTGATGCCCAAGCCAACCATAGAGTAAATCCAGATCGGTTTCATTGACGGGGAGTAGCGTCAGATTGATACAGTGCGGGGGATCGCCAGCCTGATATTCGCGGGAGCGGGCGCGTATTTCCTCGATTAATGATGGCGCGTTCATCGCATCGGGCGGGATTACCGGGACGGGTGGATTGGGATTTGCTTGATGGCGCATCGAGGTTAATAGTTCAACTGGAATAAACGAAATTTCCAAGCGGTCGCCAATGATGGCTTGATCGTCGCCAATTTTTATGATGCGCCATAGCCCTGTAAAGGCAGTTTCTTGGATGCGCCAATTTGGATGGCCGCCAATGAAAGCACTCACCTCGCCGAAACCCAATACTTCGCCAAGCAGTTTTCGAACTTTAGGATCAATGCTTAAGAGATCTAATTCAATTGATGATTTAAGTTGGCGGATTCAACTCCGAAGTGCAATCGCCAATAATAGGATATTAAGGAAGGCTAACTGATATAGTGCCAAGCTTTTTTCTATCCGACTAAAGACGAGAATGAACTTGAAAGACTACCATCAGTTAACCCAAGCACTAAGATACCAGAT
>CANNKG010000084.1 GCA_947505105.1 Methylococcaceae bacterium
TCGCAGCATCTTTAATCGTAGTGATGTGTTTTTTTGATAAGCTGATCATTTCGGTTTTGATAGGTAAAATTATCCCCGTAGGATACATCAGTTATAGTGACGCTCTGATGAAAATTAGAGGGGGATATTTTTTGCGAGTTACCTTAGTGACAGTGGCCGCGGGTTACATGATGGCCATCATTCAAATTTTGTTCACTCATGGCATGGCAGATGGCAAAATGGGTCTATCCCTTGATGATATTGTTTATAATTATTATGGCAATCGCACGGGCTCAGTGTTAGAAGCTAAACTGAATGGCTCGATGAAGGGGAATGTCCCGGAACAAGAACGACTTGAAATAATCCAATGGGTTAGGTCTGGCGCTGCAGAGGACATTTATCAGCAAAAAATCCAGCCGATAATCGATCGCTATTGTGTTGTATGTCATAACAATAAAGCGGAAAACTTGCCGGATTTATCTAAATTTGAAGTTTTGAAAAGCTTGGTCAAAGCAAATGACGGCGCGAGTTTTCAATCGTTGATTCGTGTCTCACATATTCATTTGTTTGGGATTAGTTTTATTTTTATGTTTGTCGGCATCATTTTTAGCTTTAGCACCAATGTGCCGCGTAAGTATAAATATTCTGCGATTATCATGCCCTACCTATTCTTACTGGTCGACATCCTCTCATGGTGGCTCACTAAATTGAATCCCCATTTCGCGTGGTTGGTTATTCTTGCCGGGACCGGACTTGGCATTTCGTTTACGTTCATGTGGGCGGTATCGATCTATCAAATGTGGTTCTACCGCGGTTATATGGGCAATGGTGATCGCCGCAATGCTGTGCTGCGTGATTAATGACTGTCGATATCGAACAAGCGCCATTATCGATTAACGTGGCTCAGTAAAAAGTCGATGTCACTGGTCAATTTGGTAGAGGAAAAAGGACGAATCAATTGGTGTCGTTCTGCAGAAAAACACAAAACCTTAAGAGATTACTTTAACAATATGAACGAATGATGAATCATTTGTACTCATTTAAGAAACAATGCGTTAATTTATAGTATTATTGTCAACAATTAAGTTCTCGTCTATAGTTAAGTTGTAGTAATTTTATTTTTTAACTAATACGAGGATTTACTCATGAAAGATTTACACAACGATATTTTTACGGGTGCGGTGATGATTACAGGGTTATTAGGTTTTGTGTCGGGAGAGTTTATTATTTCTTCTACTCTTTTCGCGGCTGCTGCAATTTCCAGCAACATTAACCTCGCCCGCAAATCCAAATCCAATTCACTCTCATGCTGATGCCATTCACATCTCTAATGCCTGATCAGGCAACTTAACGACTTCCAAGACTTAACCGTCTTGGAAGTTTATATAAGACTTCCATAGCAACACCTTCGCGGTACAAATTCCCTTCTCGCTATTTTCCACAACTTCCGTAATGTCCTAAATGAAAAAAGCGGCTCTGAGACCGCTCTTAACATATTGTCCCGATCAATAATTTTTACTTAACTGGCCGCTCGCGAATAGCGTTTGCGATCATTTTCAGTTAAGAATTTCTTACGCAGACGAATCGAAATAGGCGTCACTTCAACCAATTCATCCTCATCAATAAATTCGAGCGCTTGCTCCAAAGTCATCTTTTGAATAGGTGAAAGGACTAAACTTTCATCCGAACCTGAGGCACGCATGTTAGTTAACTGCTTGGCTTTGGTAGGGTTAACCACCAGATCATTCGAGCGCGAATGAATACCGACCAACATGCCTTCATACACCTCATCTCCGTGGACCAGAAATAAATCGCCGCGCTCTTGCAGGTTAAACAAGCCGAACGACACGGCCTTACCGGTCACCATTGAAATTAATACGCCACGTTGACGAGTACCCACCGTGCCGGGTTTCATTGGCGCATAATTTTCAAAAACGTGGTAAAGCAATCCTGAACCTGAAGTCGCCGTCATGAACTCAGTTTGAAAACCGATCAAGCCGCGCGAAGGCATGATGTATTCGAGGCGAACTCGACCTTTGCCATCCGGCATCATGTTTTGCAGGTCGCCCTTTCGCTCGCCCAGTTTCTCCATGATCGAACCTTGATGCTCTTCCTCAACCTCAATGGTCACCATTTCATAAGGTTCACATTTGACGCCGTCAATTTCCTTGATGATCACTTCAGGTCTTGAAACACCTAATTCATAACCTTCGCGACGCATATTTTCGATCAATACCGATAAATGCAACTCGCCGCGTCCGGATACTTTGAATTTGTCAGGATCCCCAGTATCTTCAACTCGCAAGGCTACATTATGTTGCAATTCTTTTTCGAGCCGTTCGCGGATCTGCCGGGTGGTCACAAATTTACCTTCGCGACCGGCGAACGGAGAATTGTTGACTTGGAAAGTCATGCTGACCGTCGGTTCATCAACCGTCAATGGCGGCAGCGCTTCTGGAGAGTCTGGGTGACATAAGGTATCGGAAATATCCAATTTATCGATACCAGTAAACGCAATAATATCGCCGGCTTGCGCTTGCGGCACTTCAACCCGCTCCAATCCATGAAAGCCAAATACTTTAAGAATTCTAACGCCAGTACGTAAAGTGCCATCGGCCTTAACAATCACTAATGGCATATTCGATTTGACTACGCCACGCTGAATTCTGCCGATGCCGATGACACCAACATAGGTATTGAAATCCAAACTGGTCACCTGCATTTGGAAAGGACCCTCAGGATCAACCGCCGGTGGACTTACTTTATCGATAATCGTTTGAAACAACGGCGTCATGTCACCATCAACTACGGTGCTTTCAAGACCGGCATAGCCATTAATTGCCGAGGTGTAAACAATGGGAAAATCTAATTGTTCATCGGTTGCTCCCAGACGATCGAATAAATCGAAGGTTTGATCTACCACCCAATCAGCTCGCGCACCGGGTCGGTCAATTTTATTGATCACGACAATCGGCTTTAAACCCAAGGCAAAAGCCTTTTGGGTCACAAAACGCGTTTGCGGCATCGGTCCATCCACCGCATCAACCAATAATAATACCGAATCAACCATTGATAACACGCGCTCAACTTCACCACCAAAATCAGCATGGCCCGGCGTGTCGACAATATTGATACGGTAGTCTTGCCATTTCAGCGCCGTGTTTTTTGCCAGAATGGTAATGCCACGTTCTTTTTCAATCGCATTGGAGTCCATGATCCGCTCAGTCACTTTTTCATGCTCAGCAAAGGTGCCGGACTGTTGCAATAATTTATCCACTAAGGTGGTTTTACCATGGTCTACGTGCGCGATAATCGCAATATTTCTTAGTTTTTGTATCACTTGATTTAATTTATTTAAGTTTAAAATTCACACTTTAAGTCTTAACCATACTTAAAGTCATTCAGTTCGAGCAAAATTCAAATTTTGAAGGTTTGCACACATCTCCACTGTTCAGATGCAAACTATGGCAAATAGATTTTCTGTCCGATAAATTGCGCTTCATTTCTCAAACCCTTCTGAACATTGCCCACCAAAGCATTTTCTCGATAAAACACTGGCTTCAGCGGAGCAAATAGTTGCAGCAACTCCTGAGGCGCTAACAAGTAATCGGGGTTATTCGGTCCACTTGAAGTTGCCTTGATTTGGGTATAGGTTTGATAAAATAATAACCCGCCATTTTTAAGCATTGCTATTATCGCATTAGTTAGAGCTCGATCCAAAAAACGACTCACTACGATAATATCAAAACATTCTTCCGGCATGCTACTAGCACAGGTAATTTCAATAATTTGAGTTGTAATCGACAAATTTCGCAAATCGGCGACAGCCTGCAATTGTTCAAGCGCTACTTCCGAAATATCCCAAGCACTCACGTCAAGCCCCTGTTTAGCCATAAACACGGCATTAGCACCTAAACCACAAGCCAGATCAAGCGCTCGTCCGGCACTCGGCAAAAGGAAGGCATTTTCATGCAAAACGTTGCACGGTTTACAGGTGTCGAGAGCTTTCCCATGATAAAAAGTATTCCATTTGTCTTTTAAAGCAGTCATTAGCGAGGCAACATCCCCACCTGCCCCGGTAACCAGGCCTGCAAAAAATCCAGAAACATGCGGACTTTTGCCGACAAATAACGTCGATGCGGATATACCGCATGCACGTCGAGCGGCAAACGGGTATAGTTTTTCAATACGACCTGCAAGCGTCCCTTTTGAATATCTCGTCCGACGATATACTTTGGCAGCATCACCACTCCCAAATCATTGATTGCCGCTATTCTAATCGCGTCGGCGACATTGGACTGAATTCGACCGCTGATTTTGATCAACTTGCTTCCCTCCGCGCTATTAAATTGCCAATGATCACGCGGATCAATAGCCCAATTGACCAAACAACTATGATTCTGTAAATCCTCGGGTTTCTCCGGGGTTCCATATTTTTTGAAGTAATCAGGAGAACCACACACCACCAAAGGCGAACTGGCAAGTTTTCGCGCCACCAGACTGGTATCCTGCAAGTTTCCTAGATAAATCGCCAGATCAATTCCATCATCGACTACATCGGCCAGATGACTTTGGAGGATCAAATCCACGGTAACTTCGTCATGTAGCTTCAAAAACTCCGCAATTGCCGCCGCAATGTGAGTTGCCCCAATCACTGGAGGGGCGCTGATTTTAAGAATACCTCGGGCGCCACTTTGCATGTGAGTGACCGCGGCTTCCATCTCATCCACATCCATCAAGACTTGTTGACAACGTTCCAGATAGGCTGCACCAACCTCGGTCAAACTTAAACTACGGGTGGTTCTATTAAATAATCTAATCCCAAGATTATTTTCAAGCTGCATGATATGTTTAGTTGCCATCGCTCGTGATATGCCGAGATCTCGTGCCCCGCTGGCAAAACTGCCTGCTCTGGCGACGCGAACAAAAACAGTCATGCTGGTTAGTTTATCCATGATTAATTAAACAATAATGACAGAAGTAGACCGAGTGACTGAAAACCGTATATCGCTCGAAAGCATCGAGATAATTTAATGCCATCAAGACTACCCAAACACAGAACTGATTCGGTTTCTAAAGTGCTGACAGCAGAATTTTTAATCCACAATTCTGACAAATTCCGGGACCAGGATCTTTAAGCGTTGGATAATCGCATCTTCATCGCCAAATTCACAAGCATGAGCCAACTCGTCGAATGCTTCGAGTGAAACAACCACAGAACTATCAGGAGCCTTCGCCAATAATAACTTCTCATAGCTCGTCGCGACTAATGATTCATCTTTGTAAAATAATTCCTCGTGCAATTTCTCACCGGGCCTTAATCCGGTATAGGTAATAGCGATATCGATATGAGGTTGTTTACCGCTGAGCAAAATCATCTGTTCAGCTAAATAAGCGATTTTGATCGGATCGCCCATGTCGAGCACAAAAATCTCACCACCTTCACCCACAGTTTCGGCTTTCATAATGAGCTGACAGGCTTCGGGAATGGTCATAAAGTACCGACTAATTTCAGAGTCGGTCACCGTCACGGGCCCACCGGCCTGAATTTGCGCGCGAAAAATAGGCACTACACTGCCAGCCGAATCAAGCACGTTGCCGAACCGAACCGTCATGAACCGAGTAATTCCAACATTATTATTAAAATACTGACATAGAATTTCAGCGGCACGTTTAGTCGCCCCCATTACATTCCCAGGGTTCACCGCCTTGTCGGTCGAAATCAAAACAAAACGCTCAACATTGCCAGCTAATGCTTCTTCAGCGACGATTTTAGTGCCAAAAACATTATTGGAAACGCCCTGCCTGATCTGCTTTTCGAGTAATGGCACATGCTTGTATGCCGCCGCATGAAATATCACATCGGGCTGGTAGCTTTGAATCATATTTCGAACCGCTGAGCGATCAGTCACACTGCCAAGAATAATGACGAAATTCAATTCAGGAAAAATACGTTTTAATTCAGCATCCAGTTTATATAAACAAAACTCGGATTGATCAAAAATAATCAGTTGCTTAGGATTAATCCTGCCGACTTGCTTGCATAATTCCGAACCGATCGAACCACCACCTCCGGTGATTAGAATACATTTATCTTTCAAACTCGACTGAATACTTTTCCAATTCAGACGCACCGGCTCTCGACCCAAGATGTCCTTGATCGAAACATCACGTAGACTTCCACCTGATACCTGACAGGTCAACATTTCCTTGACCGAAGGTAGCGTTAAAAATGGAATATGACACCGCTCGCAACGTTCGACGATTCTGCGCATCTGAGCATCGGTTGCCGAAGGAATCGCAATCAACACCAAAGCGATATTGAATTGTTCAACGAGTCGTTCAATATCACTGACTTGACCGATCACGCGTAAACCACGGATTTCGCGTTTGCGCTTAACCGGATCATCATCGACAAACGCAATCGGAATGTATTTTGAGGTATGATCCCCATGCAGATCGCGAACCAGCATTTCGCCCGCCACCCCTGCGCCCACAACCAAAACTCGCTGACCGTCGTATTCTTTGAGGACACTTTCCTTAAAAAAGCGATAGCAAAAGCGTGGCACACTCAGCAAGACCAGATTTAGAAACACATAGAGCGGCAACACCGCACCCGGCACGCCGTTCAGACCATTGTACCAATAAAGACTAAGGCCGATCAGAACCACGCCTAACAATACCGCCTTCAGAATCCGAATCAAATCAGGTAACGAAGAAAAGCGCCAGACGCCTCGATAGAGGCCAAATAACCAAAAAATTGTGGATTGCAGAGAAATGACATAGGCTTGAGTTTTCCAAGCGCTCGCCAGATAATCGGAAGGAATATCAAAATTAAAACGCAACCAATAGCCCCCCCACCAAGCGAGGGCAATCATGATGAAATCATGAATAAATATAGTGATGCGTGAGCGAAATTTAAATTTCACAACTAACAACCTTGAATAATCTGAAAAAACATCAACTCTGACGCAACCAGTTAATACGCTTCCTTTTTTCGAAAATCAAAATAATCATTAAATTGACCAAACCAGTGTTACGCAAACTAATGATTATTGAAATAATGGGCTATTTCTAATACGTTTCGACTCAAGGAATTTGCTACTTATGTGTTTAACCAAAATCACTTGTTCAAAAAAGTCTACTTGATAATGTACGACCATACATTATAACCTTGAGTCAAAAATAAGCCCAAAGACAAAAACACAAACTGGCTATTCTTTTTTATTTTCACTCAACCGAACTTGCCGACAGACCGCTTACACATCTGTTCCCGCAGCCATGTAATGAACAGCCACTATTATCGGCACATAAGCTAACAATAAACTAAACCATCCGGGACATAAATCGAAGAAAGTCAGGGCGGATAACGGGAATAAATAACCTAAATTGACCATCCAGAGACGCCGAACCACATAAGCATGCCCATGAATCTTAGCAAGCTTTTGGTAGGCATGTGAACAATGTGCCGCATACCATTTTTGTCCGGAGAGCATTCGCCTTAATAAAGTATAGCTGGCATCAGCAATAAATAGCGCAAATAAAACCAAACCAACCGGAAACATCACTGGATTGACATGCGCAGAAACCAAAATTAATACGCCTAACATAAAACCGAAAAAACCGCTGCCAACATCGCCCATAAAAATCTTGGCCGGTGGCCAGTTCCAAACCAAAAACCCGGCACTCACTACCCCCAACAATAGTGCTGGCAAGGCTTGATCACTCCCTTGATACCACAGAAAACTCGCTAATCCAAAGGAAACGAAACAAGCTTCGGAAGCGGCAATGCCATCGATGCCATCCATAAAATTGAATAAGTTCAGCATCCAGGCGATAAATAAAGCTTCGAACACATAACCAATCCAGCCCAAGTGAACGGACAGCGGAGCGAAAATATCGTTCGGTAAGCCTTGGATAGCCATGAGTGCGGCAAAAGACGCTAATAGATGCCCTAAAAATCGCCAATGTGGCTGAACCGGACGGTGATCGTCCCAAAAACCGATAACAGCAACCGCCACCCCTAAACCGGTGAATAATAGCTCATTTAGCTGAATACGCTGTTCAATGTACAGATAAATTATCGCCAAGGCATAGATCAGGACACTCGCCAACCCACCGCCTCGTGGTGTTGGCTGTTGATGTGAACTGCGTTGATTCGGTTGATCCAGTAAAAACTTTAAGGCATACGCTCTGACCACACCGACCAACGCGACATTCGAAAGCCATAAAAATAGCAACATTACGCTTTGTTCAAACATAAACCTAAACTCGCTTAATAAAGGCTTGTGCTGTTTTAACCAATCCCTGTTCCGCTGAAAATGGGGGTTGCCAGCTCAGCAGTCGATAGGTTTCAGAAGCATCCACTTGCAACGAATCGAATAAACGCTGCACTTCCGCTTCTTTCCCAAACCACCGCGCCGGTATTTCCAAGGCTTTTCTGGGTAACCACCATAATCTGGCTTTTTTACCCAACGCAGTAGCAAGTCGAATCAATAACTCGGATGTTGAAAAATCCTTACGATCAGTAATCAACAATATCTGATTGGCCGCTTGCGGATGCGTGATACAAATCCGGATCAGATCGCACAGATTTTCCACATAGACCATGCTGCGCTGATTATTAATCTTGGCCAATGGCAAAGGAATTCCGCGTTGAAGCCACTGCATTAAGCGTAAAAAATTACCTTTAACGCCAGCACCATAGAGTAAAGGCGGTCTGATAATAACATATTCCATTCCCGAAGCCTTCGCGCACTGTTGTAACGCTTGTTCGGCTTCAAATTTCGATAGGCCATAGGGATCTTGAGGATTGACTGGTGAATCGGCATTTAAGGCCATCAGAGCACTTTGTTCGCCTAATACTTTTATGGTGCTTACAAAGATAAATCGTTTAACACCAAAACTTGCAGCCTGTCGCGCGAGATTTTGAGAACCCTCGGTATTAATGGTCCGAAAGGCCTGCAACACATCTTGAGCCGTTTCATGCATGATATGCGCTCGAGCGGCGAGATGAATTACAACCTCCACGCCCTCAAGAGCTTCACGCCAATCAGTATCAGCATTGATGGTCGGAATAACAACCCATTCGATCGACAAATTAGCCGGATTTTCCGGCAAAGAACGAACCGCAGCCTTGATATGCAAACTGCTGTCAAGCAAGGCGTTACAAAGATGATGGCCAACAAAACCCGTGGCGCCGGTTACTAATATTGAAGTCATTGTATCGCTTTACCAGAATCGCCAACCATGACGTGAAAAAAACAATCCCGCCGATTGGACAAACATTCGAATGTGTTGATAGCCCTTTTTAGCACTATGCCCGCCATGATGAATAATTTTCACCGCCGGTACAAAAGCAATTTGCCAATTGAACCGTAATAATCGCAACGAAAGATCAAAATCTTCAAAATACAGAAAAAACCGCTCTGAAAATCCATCAACGTCAAGTAAAGCCTGCTTTCTAAAAAACATAAAACAGCCACTCGCAATCAACACATCATTTCGACTGCTATTGTCCAGATCACTTAATTCATAATGTACGAGTTGGGCTTTGAACCATTGTTTAAGCCATTTGGGGGCAAAACCGCGTAAAAACAATATCCAGAGCGTTGGATAACGTTTACATAAATATTCTTGCTGGCCATCAAGACGAAACGAAATCGGCGTCACCATACCCACTTGTGAATATTGCCTTAAATAGTGAATTGATTCAAGAACAGCATTCTGATTCAAAATTACATCGGGATTTAAAATTAAATGAAAATTTTCACAGCGCTCATTGATCGCCAGATTATGCCCCCTGCCATAGCCCAAATTATGCGGTGCGACCAAAAACGTCATTCGCCCGGACCAAATCGGCAACATAATCCGCATCTTGAAGGCTTCATAAGTTTCCGAATTAAAGTTACTTGCTGAGTTATCAACAATCACCAAATAGAAATCTTCAATCACACCGTTTGATTTAGCAAAATCTGCAGCATGATATAAAGTATTTAACGTTTCAGCCAATACCGCTTCATCGGGATAATAAATAACCAGGGAAATACTCAAGTTATCGGGCATGAGAAAAAGTATAAACAGTCGATGATGAAAGGTGCATAGCTGTGCGTAAGCGCGCAGCATGGAGACAGGTTATTCGTAGATTCAACCAACAAGCGGTTGAATCTACGTCAAATATAATACGAAATTTATACTCTAGGCGGAAACGAAAACGAAAAATCTTCTCTATCCAGTGCTAGATTTAAATTATAAGCAGGGTCTTCGAGTAAGGAAGTCCCCCAGCGTTTCTTCATGTAATTGACTTCACCAGTGAAACGCGCTTGTTTCTCAGGCGTGTCTTCATAGCCTCGTGTTGCCGATTCGTAGTGATACATTTCGGCATAAGGAGTCCACACATTCCAATACCCCGCCTCTTGAATACGTAAGCATAAGTCAACATCATTAAATGCCACCGACAAATTGACTTCATCAAAACCACCTACTTGCTTAAAAATAGCAGTTCTGACAACCAGACACGCGGCAGTCACCGCCGACAAATTTTGCGTCAATAATAGACGACCACAAAATCCGGGATTGTCACGCGGAAAATGTTTGTGCGAGTGTCCAGCAACACCGCCCAGCCCCACAATGACTCCTGCATGCTGAATTGTATCGTTAGGATAATACAATTTTGCACCGACCGCGCCAACTTCTGGATGTTGGGCATAACTCATCATTTCGCTCAACCAGTCGTCATTAATCACTTCGAGATCATTATTGAGCAAAGCAATAAACTCGCCTTTGGCGAAATTAACCGCATTATTGTTGAGAGCAGCATAGTTAAATGGCCGTTCGTCCCGAAGAATAGTAATACGTCGATCGATCTTTAAATATTCCAGATAACGTACTGCTATCCAATCATCACTGCCATTATCAATAATGATGATTTCATAATTTGCATAATCGGTTTTGCTGAGAATACTTTCGATACAACGCTTCAACAAAGAGAATCCATTCCGCGTCGGAATCACGATACTAACCAGAGGCAAATCGTCCGGCAATTTATAACGAACCCGTAAGGCCCCCGGCAAAATAGTGTGTGCAGTGACTTCGGCAGCGATGCCTTTTGCGGCTAAACTACGCTCGACCGCTTTGCGAATCAAAGGCTCAGCATACGGTTTTTCATGGATCCCATTAGCCGTACTGCCTGGAGTCGCGCGCCAATGATATAAGATTCGCGGAATATGCTTAATCTGATGTTCATCAATCGTAGCGACATAACGCAACGCTAAATCATAATCCTGGGAACCATCAAACTCAGGATCAAAGCCGCCCAATTCTCGAACTTTCGCAGTTTTATAAATACCTAAATGGCAAATAAAATTATGCGACATCAATAATTCAGGATTCCAATCCGGTTTAAAGTATGGGCCGTAGCGATCGCCTTGCAGATTTAATTTGTCTTCATCGGAATAAATCAACTGTACGTCGGGATTTTCCACAATGGCTTTTGCCACCCAAAATAAAGCATCCGGCGTAATCACATCGTCGTGATCCATCAACGCCACATAATCGGCAGTGACTAATTCCAACGCACTATTTGAAGCTCTTGAGATGTGGCCGTTCTGAGTTCTGAACACAATCCGAATTCGAGTGTCGGTTTCATAGCGGCTCAGCACCTCCTTTACCCAGGGTTCCGTTGACGCATCATCGGCAATACAGAGCTCCCAATTGGGATAAATCTGCGCAATAACCGATTCAATAGCTTCTTCAAGGCAAGCTTTAGTCGGATTATAGGTGGGCATTAGTACCGCAATTTTGGGCAATTGCTTCCAACCTGCCAGCATTTTTCGATAATCAGCCAATTGGCTGGTAATGTCCCCATACCTTGCTAACCAAGCGTTATAATCATGGGCGTTATAATCATCGGCAACAACGGGGGCAACTGGATTGATTTCAGGATAAGAATCATTCGGAACACGCTTAAATTTTCTAACCAAGCTATGTGGCGTATCTTTGATAAATCTCACCGCACGATAACTTACCTTGTTATGCACCCGTTGCAAAACCCCTTCCAGACGATCAATTTGGGCATCGAGATGAGCTATGTGATTACGCAACGCCAAGACCTCGCGATCATAATGCGCTCGAACATGTAAATCCTGAGCAACCAATTGTTGCTTCTCGGCTTCCAATCCTTCAATTTGTAAAGCCAATTTGAACAAGCCCTCATCAAGCAGACGTGCCGTTTTAGCCCAATTAGCAATCTCAGCCTGACGATTCAGATTATGTTGCTTTTCCTGGTCTCGTTCATTTTCAACAGCAACCACCTTCTGCTCTAATTTCTGAATATTGACCTGATGATTGTCATTATGAGTTCTTTCAACTGCCAATTCTGCCTTGAGTTCATCGATGGTAAGCGCTAAACCATTGATGTTTTTTAGATGATTATCAACATGGGTTTTTTGTGCCTCATAGGCGTGCTCAAGCGCGATCAGCTTACGTTCCAGTTCGTGAATATGCTTTAAGTGATTATCGATATGTAATCGCTCAGAATCCAAAACCGTTTCAAGAGTCACGATTTTTTGTTCTGAAGCCTGAATATTTTTGAGATGATTTGCATTATGAATGAATAAAGCATCCCGCTCATTCCTTAAAATTTCACGATCAGTATTTAAGACCTCACGATCATTCCTGAATGCTTTATTTTCAACTTCAAGATTATCAATTTTTTCCAACAACTGCTGAATGTGCCGTTGGTGATTTTGATTATGTGTTTTTTCCGCGTCGCGTTCACGTTCACGCGCAATGATTTTTCGTTCTAATTCCTGAATATTAAGTTCGTGATTTCTATTATGTTCCAACAACACATCTCGATCTTTAACGAGAGCGCTATAAAATGCCCCTGAACTGACCAAGGGTTTAGGCGATAAAACGGGAGGTTTTTGTTTCAGTAATTCAGCTGCTGCCGGCACTGCTTCGATAATATATTGATAAGCTCTGGCATCCGGCGCATGAAAATGCTCCCGTGCTTGTTCGGATATAACTAAACCCACTTGTTCAAGGCACGCATCAATCACTTCATCGGCCAGATCATGAATACTGAACGCAATATCGTAGCATTGATAACCCGCCTGCATAAACATAGTGATACAGCCATCCATGGTATAAAAATGCAGATGAGTATCATCGAGGATGCCCAAACTTTCATAGTCGAAATGCCCTTGCAACAATTCCAGTCGGATCGATGCATGCGCGATATTCGGGATGGAAGCCAAAATACGCCCTTTCGGGTTTAAATAGGCTTTTAAATTCGCGAGAACCGCAACCGGATTTTTGAGATGCTCCAGCACATCTGCACATAAAATCGTATCAAATTTTTCACCTGCAATTAGTTCCAGCCAACGCGGATCATCAAGATCGGCAACAAAGGCCTGGTCACAAAATTGCGCAGCCTCATGCAATGCTTCTTGGTCAATATCGACACCCACGACATAACAACCTAAATCCTCCTTTAAAAAACGAGACAGATAGCCACTTGAACAACCCAATTCCAAAATGCTTTCGCCTGGAATAATTCGACGCGCCAAGCCCATGTGCGAATCATTCACTTCATCAGTTTTCAATTTAAATTCGTATTTATTTTTCATCGATAAGAAGATAATTCAAGTAAAAAGAGACATCTCTGACTCACTTTCGTGGCAAATTAGGTTAATCCTGCCAAAGTAAGGGTAACGCTTGCCACAACCACCATTGTTCGGGAAACGCCAGAATTTGGGCTTCCAATAAGCGCACAAGATTCTGCATGATTTCAGCCTCCGTGAGCATCTCGGTCTGAATTGGCTCGTAAAATCGGGCAGTCAGACCATCTCTGGATTCAAAGACATAAAAGGGTACAATGCAAGCATGGGAACGTTTCGCAATTCGAGCCACGCCAAGCGGAAAACGCGCCGTTCTCCCCAAGAACGGTAAACTAATACAACCATTTTTATCATTCTGATAAGGCACATCAATGAACAACGCCATCACATGCTCATCTAAGGCCCGATAGATTGGACGGATTAAATCACCTTCGACCAGAAAAGGACCGCTAAAGCATTCCTGCAACCAGCGCAATTTTTTTAAACGATATAAATATTCTTCGTCGGGAAGACCGTGTTCATTAATTTCGCCGCCATCTCGCGTAATAGTACCAACCGAGACCCCATGCGCTTTCATGCCGACACCCGCCATCCAAAAGCGACCAAAGTGACCACTACTGATAATGACGCGCTGACCACGCGCACGCGCCTCTGAAACCACTTCGAAATTTTCCAGATGGACAAATTGATCAACCGCAGAAACCGATTGCAGAGTTCTAAAATAGAAAGTATCAAGCGCCTCACGCGCAATCAACCCCAAAAAGTATTCGGCACAATGTTGAATTTCAGCGGGTGATTTATCCGGAAATACTTGCCTCAATTGAACTTGAATCGCTGCCTGATTATCAGCTTCCGAGCTTGCAGTAAGAAGCGCCGAAACACTCGCTAAACGATAAGCCAGCACTTGAGGCAGTTTTGCCAAAAATGGCATCAATACACGATATTTTAACCACAGATTCATGAGTAAACGTTATTCAGGCGCCAACCATTTATGCTCAAAATAAACAACACCGACTTCAGTATTGGGCTGACTCACTCTAAATTCACAACAGCTTTGCATAGAGTCGTAAACATGAACACTGGTCGCATCAATCAACCAAATTTCCAGACTATACTGACCAGCTAATAACGTTAAATGCGGAATTTCATAAACAACGCCGTATTCACGCTCACCAAGATGAAATAATTGCTTGCCATCCAGAACAGTACTGACGCCAAAACATTGCACCCCATCATTACGTTTGATGATAATACCGACATGAACATCATCCAGTGACAATGAGGATTGTACATAAGCGGTCACTTTTACTGCAAAGCGATCACCGGTTCGATACAAAGGTTTCACTTCGGTATCAAAAGTTACATCCTGCAACGCTGCTTCCAACAAATGCGCGGTTAGCGATCCGTCGTCTTCAGGAGTAGAAGGGAGCGCCACAGTAGTGGACGTTCGCTCGGAAACCGGCACCATCACCCGATTCTGCATCCTGACATGATCATTATAACTATCAATCACCTCTCCGCTATTTCCCTGCATTTTAACAATCCCTTTATCCAGCCAAATCACCCGTTTGCATAGCTCTTTGACGTGATACAAACTGTGCGAACAGAAGATTAAGGACTTTCCTTGATCCTTAAAAGCCATCATCCTATCCATACTTTTTTTCTGGAAATGCTGATCACCGACCGATAATGCCTCATCAACCACCAAAACATCCGGATCGACCGACGTCACGACCGCAAAAGCCAGACGCACAAACATCCCCGAAGAATAGCTTTTTACCGGCTGCCCAATAAAATCCCCCAACTCTGAAAAATCAATAATTTCAGGAATTTTTTCAAGTGTCTGTTGCTCATTAAGTCCAAGCACAGCGCAACCCAGCTTAATATTTTCAAGGCCCGTATACTCAGGATGAAAACCCGAGCCGAGTTCCAGAATAGCCGAAACCCGGCCATTAATCTGCAAGCGCCCGACTGATGGTTGCATGGTGCCCGCCAACATTTTTAACAAGGTACTTTTGCCGGCGCCATTATCCCCGACAACGCCGAAAACTTCTCCTGGTTCACAACGAAAACTCACATTACGTAAGGCCCAGAATTCCTCATGATATTTTCGACGTAGAAATAATTCTTTTAAACTATCGATCGGCTGGGCATAACGCAAGTAAACCTTGCCTAGATCAGTTGCCACCACTGCACTCATATAAAATCCTTAGCTCTAACGATGGTTTTCTGGAAAAAATATCCCCCAAAACACAACAACACTAATGATCCCGCTGCAACCCAATAAAATCCAGCACTCGGTAATTCGCTACGCAAAATAACTGCGCGATAGGCATCCAGTAAATAATAAAATGGATTGACATCATTCCAGCCTAGGAAATCTTCTGGGATCATTTCAACCGGATAAACAATTGGAGTAAGAAACATAAGGATGGTTAGAATTAAACCCAAGGCTTGGCGTAAATCCTGAATAAATACCGATAAAATTGCAATGATGTAACCCAAGGCAAGACTAATGATCAATCGGACTAGCACCAGTACCGGTAACATCAAAATATAGAGCGAAAACTGATCCAGTAAGACTTTCGCGGCGATGACAATAATCACTAAGGCGATAAATTCAGTCACCACCGTCCCAAGAATGGGGACGAGAGGAAATAATACTGAAGGCACGGTAGACCTTTGTAAAAGCGCCGCATTGGCGAATAAAACCGAACTTGATGCTAATAAAGCTTCCTGAAAAGCTGAATAAGGCATAAGTGCCGCCATCAAATAGACGGCAAAATGATAAGGATTATCCAGACCGCCAGGGACTCGGACTTTCATAATCACCGAAAACACGAACGAATAAACAACCACCATCAATATCGGCTGTAAAAACAACCATAAAAGACCGAGCATCGTACCTTTGTAACGATTAGAGAGATCCCGCTTCACTAATAAACGTAAGGCATGCGAATATTGATAAAGCTGTTTTACGATTTCTAACATTATTTTCCAATAAAAAAACTAAACGGGCATTTTACACTAAATACTGTTGGTTATCGCGTTGTCCTGAACTGTGCAGCAATTCTCAATTTGAAGCCCAATAAAGGGGTCGGGAAGGGTTAAGCGAAGATCTCGGCAGCATGAATGCTACCGTCAAGCCCCCATGGATGGCTTTGCGGCGTTCTTCGATTAACCCTTCCAGAGACCAGACTGTCCAAATTGATAATTTCTGAGAACTGTGACAATTTGTCTCATTCCTCATCAACACAACGAAAATCAGTACACTCAACAATGATGAGATACAACTAAATTGTCCAAGAATATACCGACACCAGAAAATATAAATAGCGGCGATGCTATCACTTAACGAAAAACTATGCAAAAAAGGGATAGTGAAAACAAGCTATTTCAGAAGCTTTTTGGGTACCGAAGACTTAAGTACACGTAAAGGGTTAATTTTTTGATAATCCGGTCCAGGGTTGATATAAACCGCTCACATTTACCCCATACATATCCAAGACCCTGCCGACGGTTTCGTTTACCATCTCCAGCACCGAATTGAATTTACTATAAAAAGCCGGCATCGGTGGAAAGATAATCCCGCCCATTTCAGTCACCGTCGCCATATTGCGAATATGCACTAGGTGTAAAGGCGCTTCACGCGTCAACAGAACAACCCGGCGCCGTTCTTTTAGCGCGACATCTGCCGCGCGGGAAATCAGATTGTCGCCGAAGCCATGAGCGACCGCCGCCAGCGTTTTCATCGAACACGGCGCAATAATCAAACCTTCCGTTTTAAAACCGCCACTGGCAATACTCGCAGCAATATCATCGATCCCATGCACAACATCCGCCAAAGCATAGAGCTCACTCCGAGTTATTTGCATTTCATAGCTCAAGTTCACCAAACCGGCGGTCGAAATAACCAGATGAGACTCCCATTCCGCTTGTTCGCGCAAAACTTGCAACATACGCACACCATAAACAGCACCGGTAGCGCCTGTGATCGCAATAATCAAGCGTTTTTTTTGACTCATAATAAAAGCTAGTGGGGGTTTGAGTGGTGTAAACAGGAAATCGATCTTTTCTACCAAGATTCTGCGTATACATCATGCTTGTATAGAAAGATCGAAAATGCCAGGATGCGTTTAAAAAAGTTAAGACAATGACTTATAGAAATCAACTATAACTCAAAGTGAAAAGAATTATTCTTCGGTAAGATTGACCGTAATTTCGTCATGCGCTTTATTGAGCTGAATAGCCTGTTCAGTAAGCCGATCATGAACCTGTTGACTCAACCCTTCAACATCAAAAGCCTTATTTAATTCGTTTAAGGCCTTTTCTACATGGCGAGCCGCTTCGGCTAATGCTTTTTGTTCTATATTCATAGTATATACCTGTGTCTAAATTTCCAACGTCTGATTCAATAATAATGATAATTTATAAAATTGAAAGCATTAAAAGAAATATATCTCGATAAGGCTAAAATTTTGCAAGTTACTTAAAGCGTCACCAAAAAATATTTTTTGTGGTTGCGAACTATTCTTAATCGATCCAGTCTACCAGAATGGAGATAGTCATGATCGATGTGGTTGCCAATGGATTGGCAATCACATCGAGTTAACAATACCTAATTATCATCAGGTAGTTACAACACTTAAGCAGAAATCCGGATCGCCGCAGCTTTCCAATTCAATAATTTGTCAATCACCGCCTGGACATGGTCCTTGCGTTGATTTTGCCAATCCAAATAGTAGGCATGCTCCCAAACATCGATAGTCAATAAAGGTTTCATTCCTCTCGTCTTTGGATTATCAGCATTACTGGTCGTAAGAATTTCCAATTTACCCTGATGTTCAACCAGCCAAGCCCAACCTGCACCAAATTGCCCAACTGCCGCATCTCTAAATTTATTTTTAAACGCCGCATAATCGCCAAACGCGGTATCAATCATAGTTAGTAATTTACCGCTAGGTTGTGCTGAATCGCCCCCTTGCGGCATTAAACTGCCCCAGTAAAACTCATGGTTTACCGCTTGAGCTGAATTATTGAACAGCCCGGAGAAAGCCGCTTGATTCGCGGTTTTCAACATAATTTGCTCAAGCGTCAAACCCTGAAACTGGCTATTGGCAGGCAAAGCCAAAGCGGTATTGACATTATTAATGTAGGTCAAATGGTGTTTACCATAATGAAACCCCATAGTTTTCTCGCTAATAACCGGCTCCAGAGCATTTGCCGGATAGGGCAGTGGCGCCAACACAAAAGGCTGACCGGACGCAGCAAGCCCAGCCTCCGGCAAACCTAATGCAGCAACAGTCGCAACCCCGCCGGCCAAAGTTAAAAACTCTCTGCGATTCATTTCACTCATTGTTCGAACTCCATGACGTTATAAAAATATTGATGATCCAAAGACTATTCACTCATGGTTCGCCCATTTTGACACTCAGTTTTCCTAATTCCGGCGTAAGTCCCAAGTAGGTTTCCGCCGAAAATCCTATCAATGCCAGAATCCTTATTTGCACATCCGTTAACGGCGTCATGCAGTAGTGATCTGAATCATTAAAA
>CANNKG010000085.1 GCA_947505105.1 Methylococcaceae bacterium
CAGGCAAGAATAGTCCGTATCAGCTCATATACCATTCGAGCCGTTCAAAATGCAATAATCACTGGAATGTCTTTGTTCGACCTTATGCACGCACTCATGGCGCGATTAGTTCCTGGGTAGGCGAAAATATGGGAACACTGATGACTATTTACTTATTTGATTTTGATGTAGTGTTCTACATCATGCTGCTAAGGCATTAAAGATCGAGTTTGTAATAGCAAGTTTGCAATAAATCAGTTGGTTGCAGTCATATTTTTCTTTAAAATCAATACAAGTAATAGTGTAATATCAGAATCTGTATCGATCTAAGGGATGATGTATTTTTTAAAAAAAACCTTTTTTGCAGCTATACAGGTGCTTATCTTACGCAGTATAGCCGCACCCTAACCCTCCCCTTATGAGGGGAGGGAGTCGAGAATAATCTCCTCCCTCTGACAAGGGGTAGGTTGGTAGGATGTGAATATTGCAATTTAGTATGATGGTATTTTTATCTCTGCGATATCCCCAAGTGGTGTTTGATTGAAATTCAAGCGGAATGAGGGGTAGTTGCCTTGATGAGCTTGGTGGAAAAGGTTAGTTTGTGTATATATGTTCGTGGCAAAGTATCGAATTTTCTCGATTTTTGCATGATAATTTTCACTTTTGTAGGGAAGGAAGTTGCTATGCTTTCCAAAGTTTCCGAAAAAAAAATTCGTTGGGTGCAAATGGTTTTAGCATTAAGTTGGTTGATGTTAATTGGCTCATTGTTGACGACTCCTGGACTAGGTGAACTTAACCGAAATGGGAGCTTTCGTTTTTATAGTGAAAGAACGAAAGAACTTAATCCTGAATATTTGCATTTCGCAAACTATATTTTTAGCCTTGAAATTTTTTGGACTATGATGGTTTCTATCTTTCCAATTGCGCTCATGCTATTTGGTCACGAAGCGTGGCGGCGAATATGTCCGCTATCTTTTTTCTCGCAAATCCCTCGATATTTAAACAAAAATTACTATCGTAGCGTCGTTAATCCACAAACCGATCTAAAAGAAAAAAAGTTGAATTTGATTCGCCAAAATTCTTGGCTGCACAAGAATCATTGGTACGTACAATTTTGGTTGTTATTTGCAGGTTTGTGTTGCAGAGTTTTTTTTACCAATGCTGATCGAGTGGTGCTAGCGATTTTATTCCTGATTATCATTGGTGCGGCGCTTACGATTGGATATTTTTTCGGAGGAAAAACTTGGTGTAACTATATTTGTCCATTGAGCATTGTTCAAAAAATTTATACTGAACCGGGCGGAATTTTTGAAAGTAAAGCGCACATTGACAAATTGCCGATTTCGCAATCAATGTGTCGTGAGTCCACGAGTTATGGGGATATCAGTGCTTGTGTTAGTTGTATCAGTGATTGTCCGGATATTGATCTTGAATCATCCTACTGGCGTGGGATAGAAAATTCGTCAAGGCGCTTTGTCTATTTCGCTTGTATGGGGTTGGTACTAGGGTTTTATGGTTACTATCTATTTTTAGGCACTTGGGATTACTCTATTTTCAGTGCTTGGCTTTATGAAACTATTTCTGAAGAAACACTTTTTAAATCCGGACGCATTATTCAAGATGAATTTGCTGCATTCAGCTTTAAGTGGTTCACAGTCCTGTTTGGCTTAGCTGCTTTTGTATTTTCCGGCTATGGGCTTGGTTTATTAGCGGAGCGTGGGTATCGCTTTTATCGAAATAAATTCAATAAACCTATTCATAACAAAGACTTATTGAACCAAGTTTTTTCGATGTGTGCCTTTATAACGGTTAATTTTTATTATGTTTTTGGGGGTTTTTCCGGTTTTATGCAGATTCCCGATACTTTAAGAGTGGTTGCCGGGATTTTGGTTGTTCTGATTAGCAGCGCTTGGCTAAACATGGCTTTATGTCGAAGGTATGGTGATTATCAACGTGAAAGTGTTGTTAATAGTTTGTTGAAACAATTAAAGAAGTTAAATGTCAATTTTTCTGAAATTCTTGAAGGTAATTCGCTCGATAATTTGAATTACGATGAAATTTATATTCTCGGGAAAACCCTTCCTGGCGTGACTCGTGACCAAAAACTGACTGTTTACAAGCAAATGTTAGATGAAAGTTTACATAATGGTACCTGTAATTCTTCAGACAGTTTGGTGTTGATGGCTGACATTCGACACGCGATGGGAGTTAGTGATGAAGAACATGGTATGACTTTGCATGAACTAGGGATTGAAGATGTCAACTTGTTTGATCCAGATAAGGTCATGATACACGAAGCCCGAATTCGTGAAAAAAATTACCAAGATGAGCTTAGATACTTAATCAACGAGGCAGTTGATCACAATATCAGTATTAATGACTTTATTGTTCAAAATGATGCTAAATTGATGCGCTTGCAGGCCCTCTATAACATTGATGAATCGACTCATGCTGCAATAATGTCCGACATGCTCGGTGATCATCGCTTTCATATAGATAAGGCTGGCTTACTTATGGAAAAGGTGGTGCTTTTAACTAGGCAGATTTTTAGTCTTGAGCAACATCGGAGTCATAGTGAAGATCCTCAGGCTGGATATTGCGCTTTGATTTCTAATGCCTTAATTGCTCATCGTCGGCGCTACGTTAAGCATTTATTGAGTTTACTGGAGTTGCTGGCACATTGTCCGGAAGGAATTATTTTTGCGACAAATCTGCACTTTTTGCTGGGCAACGAGTTGAATCAGGTTATGGTAAGTGATGATTGGAATAAGCGATTTGAGCCTGAAATTTTGAGTGTTTTACAAGGAGGTGGGCTAATCAATAATAGTATTCTAACAGCTTGGCAACAAGATGACAGGAGCGATGTTCCTTTTGTGCTTCAACAGCAATCATCAGCAAGCATTGAGGGTCAAGCGCCAGATATTGAATCGTTATTAAAATCTCTGCTTGAGTTTGAGGATGTCTTGATTTCGGCATATGTATTGTTGATATTGTCGTTAATCAATTTAGCAGAAGCGCGGAAATGTGCTCGATTAAATGCAGCAAAATTTGCTGGAATGCATTGGTTAGCTCAGGAAATTTGGCAACTCATGATGTCGGAATCTTTGCCGGAACCTTTGGCTGTCAATCAGTTGACTGTTACGCTCAGTATTGGCACTAAAGTGTCTCAGTGTTTTACTTTTGCAAAACCGGTGTTGAGATTTGGTCGTGATCTCAGTAATGATATTGTCATTTCCAGTCCAAATATCGCTTCGTTCCAGGGTTGTTTTAAGAAAATAACTAATGGTCAAGTTGCTATTGAGTTATTCGAAAAGCTCAATAGCTTTTTGATCAATCATCAAGCGCCTCAGGAAAGTGATATTTTGGTCGCTCATGGTGATGAATTGCAGCTAACCCCAGGTATTTCAATGATGATTGCCTGGGATCGGAACAATTTTTCTTTGGATTATGTTGTGCAGCGGTATCCCGCTTTTGAAAAGGTGCTCTGGTTAACGGCTACCAGTATCTTCAAAGGGCTTGATTTGTATACGCTGGCTGAAATCGTGCAGAATCAAGAAGTACGCCTTTATCGTAAAGGCGCTTATATCTGTAAACAATATGAGTTTTCAAGAGGAGCCTACATCTTACATAGTGGCATTGCTGAGGTGGTGATCACTGGCAAAGATGGTAACGAAGCGGTGGTCAATCAGCTAAGATCAGGTGAAGTGATCGGGGAATTAAGCATTATTAGGGGTGCTACACATGCTGCGTCGGTTCGAGTCACGTCTCCCGACGCTATTGTTATGTTGATTGATCGCAGGATGTTTAGTAATTTGATGGATAATAATTCCCAAGTTGCCAGGGCAATGTTAAATAAAATTGCAGGTTATTTGGATGCGGATGAGTCGTAATTAAGTAAATTTATAACAACATTAACCTAACTTCTCGGTAGCAAGTATCGTGTTGTTTTAATTTCGATATTTTATGTTGATAATCTGGTAAGTCGTTGCTGTTTTAGTAAAAAATTTAAAATCTTAACCCAGTTAATCTGGTGAATTTTTGTTTTTTCTTCAAAAATCATGACACGTTTTCATAATGCATTTGTGAATTGGGTTGTGAATTATCTAACACTCTCCTAAACTTACTTTTTTAAAGATCTATTTTTGAATAGTGTCTCTCTGCTGTCATATTTTGAGCTAGTTTTATATTTTTTTAAGGTGAATCTTTTACCAAGAACGTGTTGTTAATTTTACATAAAAGTGCCGATGAAAAAGAAACTGACTCAACATTTAGAACAATTACTTTCAATTGGGATTGCGCTTTCTTATGAATCTGATATTGCCAAATTATTGGATAATATCGTAAGTGGTGCTAAATCAATCGCCAATGCAGATGGTGGTACGCTCTATTTTTTGAATGGCGAATCCATTGAAATGCAAATTATCCACTCAACGTCGTTGGCGATTTTTCGGAATAAAGTCTCCGGGCAAGCTATCGGAATGCCAAGTATTTCATTGTATTTGCCGGATGGTTCGCCTAATCTGACCAATGTAGCCAGTTATGTGTATCATAAAAATCATACCATCAATATTCGCGATGCCTATGATGATTCCCAGTTTGATTTTTCGGGAACTAAAATTTTTGATAGACTCAATTGTTATCGTTCACAGTCTTTCTTAGCAGTTCCTATGCGAAACCATGAGGGGGACACTATTGGTATTCTCCAACTCATTAACGCCCAGCATCCAGAAACAAATCGGATTATCGAATTTGACGTCCTGGCGCAGCGATTTACCGAAGCGTTAGCCTCGTTGGCGGCTATCGTGTTAACTAAGCAGCAGCTGATCTTCGATCTTGAAAGGATGTTCGAAACACTGATCAAATTAATGGCAACCGCGATTGACGAGACATCGCCTTACACAGGAGCGCATTGTCGGCGATTGCCAGAATTGACTTTGATGATTGCTGAAGCGGCGCATAATACTAATGAAGGGTATTTGAAAGATTTTGTTATGGATGATAAGGATCGTTATGAACTGACGATCGCCGGTTGGTTGCATGATTGCGGAAAAATTAGCACGCCTATCCATGTGATTGATAAAGCAACCAAACTAGAGTCTATTTATGATCGGATTGATTTGATTAAGACGCGATTTGAAGTGGTAAAAAGAGATGCTGAAATTGCCATGCTTAGAAGCGTGATGGAGCATCCCGAGCAGCGCATCCAGATTGAAATGGAATTTCAGGGTTTGTTGGATCAACTGGAAGATGATCAATTGTTTCTGGAAAAAGCAAATAAAGGTGGAGAATCGATGACTGTTGAGGATCTGCAGCGCATTCTAAAGATAAGCCAGATTCCAGTGCGACTTGGCAAGCACTTGAAAAATCTACTCACGGAAGATGAAGTGTACAATTTGAATATTACCCGCGGCACCTTGACTGATGAGGAACGTAGTGTTGTCAAGCGACATATCACCACGACGATTGCAATGCTTGAAAAAATTCCTTTTCCCAAGCACTTAAAAAATGTGCCCGAATATGCAGCAGGACATCATGAGCGTGTTGATGGTAAAGGTTATCCAAAGCAATTGACCCGTGATCAAATGTCTATTCAGTCCCGCTGCATGGCTATCGCAGATATCTTTGAAGCCTTGACTGCAAAAGACCGACCCTATAAAGAACCTAAAACACTCTCGGAAGCGCTGTATCTTCTGGAAAAAATGAGAGATGACGGGCATATTGATGGCGATATTTATAAAGCATTTGTTAATCATAAAGTTTATTTAAAATATGCTCAGCAGCATCTCGATAGTAGTCAAATTGATATCGAATAATGACGGCTAATTTGCAATGAAAGCCTTAAGCAACTCTGTTACTATTGTATTTATTCTCAAATCGCGTAGATTGAAATTTTTTTTACAGGTCGTATAAAATGTTTGGTATCAATAACTATGGTTTTTTGCAGGTGCATGGTGGAGCCGGAGGGCATGAGGGTGGAGTCGTTGAAATGATCAATAATTTTTTAGTTTTTATTGATGATTTATCGCGTGGTTCTTCTGAGCAAATCTTCGCGCAACTTCTACCCGGAATTGCCGGAATTCCAAATATTCATCCGTTGGTCGTGCATTTTCCTATTGCCTTGCTTTCGCTATTTTTTATCGTTGATCTCATCGCTAGTTTCATAAAAAAAGAAAATCTACAGACTGTGGCTGCAGCTCTGCTCTATATGGGAACCTTTTTTGCGGCTGTAACGGTTTATTTTGGTTTTCAGGCTGCTGAAACTGTCGGGCATGATGAAGTTGCTCATATCATCATGGAAAAACATGAAGGGTATGGTGTCGCAATCCTTTCGCTAGCTTTTTTCTTGTCAATTTGGCGTGCGTTATCGACCAAATTTGAAAAAATTAAATTTAAACCTGCATTTTTATCACTGGCTGCACTTTTGAATATTTTGCTGATTATGGGCGCAGATTTAGGCGGATTAATGGTCTATCAGCATGGTGTGGGGGTGCGTGTTGCTCCACTTAGCCCTGAAGCGCCAGGTGAAGCGCATGATCATCATCACGACCATGGCGAACATGATCATCAGGGACACGAGCATTGATCTGTTGATTGTTCTGGGAAGTTAAATAATTCTGATCTTTGTTAAGCGTTTGTGCGCTTTTTTTTGTGTTATTCTTTTGAGCTGTTTCTTAGTGGATTTAGAAAGAAATTCTATGCGAACTCGTGTTAAAATATGCGGTTTTACTCGTGTTGACGACGCCATTCAAGCGGCTTACCTGGGTGTGGACGCGATTGGTCTGGTTTTTTATCCGACCAGTCCCAGAAACGTCAGCATTACTCAAGCCGCTGAAATTGTAAGAGCGTTACCACCTTTTGTTTCGGTGATTGGGCTCTTTGTTGATGCAGAAGTTCAGTTTATTCGCGAGGTTTTGGCGAAGGTGTCGCTGGATTGTTTGCAGTTTCATGGTGACGAACCTGCTACCGCCTGTAGAGAATATGGCAAGCCTTATATTAAGGCAATCAGAGTCAACGAAGAGACAGACTTTAATGTTTTGGCTCTGGAATATCAGGATGCTGCAGGATTGTTGCTGGATGCTTATGATCCTCAGGCTAAAGGAGGAACCGGCCATGTGTTTGATTGGCGCTTATTACCGAAGCAATCAGCATTGCCAATCATTTTAGCGGGTGGATTAACGACTGCTAACGTGGGTTCTGCCATCCAGCAATATGCGCCCTATGCAGTCGATGTGAGCAGTGGCGTGGAGGCAGCCAAAGGAATAAAGGACAGTGCTAAAATGGCCGAATTTTTAAGAGAAGTGACTAAGGGGAACAAAATATAACATGACAGAAAAATACACTATGCCCGATAGCCGTGGCCATTTTGGTCCTTATGGTGGTGTGTTCGTAGCCGAAACATTGATTCCGCCTATTCAGGAGTTGACAGCTGCTTATCAGAAATATTTGAATGATCCCGATTTCATTGCTGAACTTGATAATGACCTTGCGCATTATGTCGGACGCCCTTCACCTTTATATTATGCCGAGCGCTGGACGCGCGAATTGGGTGGCGCGCAGATCTATTTAAAGCGTGAAGACCTTAATCATACCGGTTCTCATAAAATTAATAATACCGTAGGTCAAGCCTTATTGGCTAAACGTATGGGCAAGACGCGTATTATCGCTGAAACCGGTGCTGGACAGCATGGCGTTGCAACAGCGACGGTAGCTGCTCGACTGGGGCTTGAATGCGTGGTCTATATGGGAGCTGTGGATGTTGCGCGGCAATCATTAAATGTATACCGCATGAAATTGCTAGGCGCGACAGTTGTTGCCGTTGAATCAGGTTCGAAAACGCTAAAAGATGCTTTGAACGAAGCGTTGAGAGATTGGGTGACCAACGTCGATAATACCTTCTATATCATTGGCACCGTCGCAGGACCGCATCCTTACCCCGCGATGGTACGTGATTTTCAGGCAATTTTAGGTCGTGAAGCCAAACAACAATGTCTTGAACAAGCCGGTCGAATGCCGAATGCCTTAGTTGCTTGCGTTGGCGGTGGTTCCAATGCAATGGGCTTGTTTTATCCGTTCATCGACGATCCCGCTGTGAAATTAATCGGTGTTGAAGCTGCTGGCGATGGCGTTGCGACCGGAAGACACTCGGCGCCCCTATGCGCGGGTCGTCCTGGGGTATTGCATGGTAATCGAACTTATCTGATGGCTGATGATGATGGTGAAATTATTGAAACCCATTCGATCTCGGCAGGGCTTGATTATCCAGGCGTCGGGCCGGAGCATGCATGGTTGAAAGATTCAGGTCGCGCCCAATACGTCAATATTACCGACACTGAAGCCTTAGAAGGCTTCTATGCATTAACGCGGATGGAAGGCATCATTCCGGCGCTTGAGTCAAGTCACGCGATGGCTTATACCATGAAGCTTGCTCCGACCATGAATAAAGACGAAATCATTATTGTTAACTTATCAGGTCGTGGCGATAAAGATATGCAAACAATGGCTAAACGTGAGGGGATAGAATTGTGAGTCGATTAGCAGTTAAATTTGAAGATTTGGCAAAAGCCGGGCGTAAAGCCTTAGTCGCTTACATTACCGCAGGTGATCCTAATCCCGAGTTTACTGTGCCTTTGATGCACGCAATGGTTGAAGCGGGTGTGGACGTTATCGAATTGGGAGTGCCATTTTCAGATCCGATGGCCGATGGCCCCGTGATTCAACGAGCCTGTGAGCGTGCATTGCTGCACAAAATGAGTTTACGCCGTACCTTGGCGATGGCAATCGAATTCAGAAAAATCGACCAAAATACCCCACTGGTCATTATGGGCTATTTAAATCCTATTGAAGCAATGGGCTATGAAGAGTTTGCCAATGCTGCGCAAAGAGCGGAAGTGGATGGTGTTTTAACTGTTGATTTACCCCCTGAAGAAGCTGAAGCCTCTACTGAACTGTTGAAAGCGCGTGGAATTGATCCTATCTTTTTATTAGCGCCTAATAGTACCCCTGAGCGAGTTAGGCTAATGACTGCAATAGGGAGTGGTTATCTTTATTACGTATCATTGAAAGGTGTGACAGGGGCAGGACATCTTAATACCGTCGATGTGAGTAATAAAGTGGCCGAGATAAAAGCCAATTCTAATTTGCCGATTGCGGTGGGTTTCGGTGTAAAAGATGCCATTACCGCTAAAACAGTCGCGGATATTGCAGACGGCGTAGTGGTTGGTAGTGCGTTGATCAGCAAAATTGAAACGAATCAAGATGATTTGGTTCGCGCTCGTAGCCAGATAGTGGAATTATTGAGTGCCATGCGTCAAGCAATGGATAACTAATTTTTAAACGCTGAACTTGCCTTTTTATCATGTCTATGAGTTTGTGGTTGCTGCTAGTCTAGTGGCTTTCTAAACAGGCACCCTGAGTAATAAAGAACGGAGCACCTATTTATGAGTTGGTTTGAAAAATTAGTTCCTACAAAAATTAGAACAGATGCTTCTAAAAAAGGTACAGTACCAGAAGGATTGTGGAACAAATGTCCCAGTTGTAATGCGATTCTTTATAACCTTGAGTTGGAACGCAATTTCAATGTCTGTCCGAAATGTGAATATCACATGCGGATTTCTGCGCGTACTCGGCTCAATATGTTTCTTGATCCGGATGGTCGAGTCGAAATCGGCAAAAATTTGAAACCGACCGATCCTTTAAAATTTAAAGATACCAAAAAATATAAGGATCGTATTTCGCAAGCGCAAAAACAAAGTAAAGAAAATGATGCCTTGGTAGTTATGGAAGGGCAGTTATTAGGGCAGGGAATTGTTGCAGCAGCATTTGATTTTTCATTTATGGGCGGTTCGATGGGGTCCGTGGTGGGTGAACGTTTTGTCCGAGGCGTGAATCGAAGCTTGGAGTTGCAAGTACCGTTTATTGTTTTTACAGCCAGTGGTGGCGCCAGAATGCAGGAGTCGCTGTTTTCGTTGTTCCAAATGGCAAAAACCAGTGCGGTATTAACTAAATTGTCCGCCGCCGGTATTCCATACATTTCTTATATGACCGATCCAACGATGGGCGGCGTGTCGGCCAGTTTAGCGATGCTTGGAGACCTCAATATTGCAGAACCCGGTGCTTTGATCGGATTTGCCGGGCCGCGCGTGATTGAACAAACTGTGCGTGAAAAATTACCGGAAGGTTTTCAGCGTAGCGAATTCTTGCAAGATCATGGTGCTATTGACTTGATTGTTGATCGACGTGAAATGCGTGATCGAATTGCGTTGATTTTGGGGATGTTGACTGCTAACAAATGGGCGACCCATAGCTCGATTAAGCAGGACAATCATGAGCAAATTCCCGCAGAGCTTGAAACTGAAGTAGGATTGCCGCATTCCGGGCAATAGGTCATTCATCACTTGATGATGAGTAAACAGCTGAGCAAATAGTCGTATGCACTTTAATTCCTTGAGGGAGTGGTTGAACTGGCAGGAAAGTTTGCATCCCCAAACAATTGACTTGGGTTTAGAGCGCGTAACAGAGGTGTTTAGTCGTTTGATTCCACAGTGTTCCAACGTTGCACGGATAACGGTAGCCGGTACTAATGGCAAGGGGTCAACGATTGCATTGTTGGAAGCTATTTATCGAGCCCAGGGCTACCGTGTTGGCGCCTACACATCACCCAACATTCTGAAGTACAATGAACGGATTAGTATTAACGGTCAACCGGTTGAAGATGAGCTTATTTGCGCTGCGTTTGAACGCATTGAGAGCTGTCGTCAGGATATTTCACTAAGTTATTTTGAGTTTGGTACCCTAGCCGCACTTGATATCTTTGAGCGAGCCCAACTCGATATTCAATTGCTGGAAGTCGGGCTAGGCGGACGATTAGATGCCGTTAACATTGTTGATCCAACTGTTGCCATGATCAGCAGTATTGATATTGATCATGCTGAATGGTTAGGTAATACCCGTGAAGCGATTGCGCGTGAAAAAGCAGGTATTTTTCGGGCACATATTCCCGCAATTATTGGTGATCCTGATCCGCCGGAGACATTAGCGCAAAGCGGAAAAGCCTGTCAGGCCAAGTTATTTTATATCGGACAGGATTTTAACTATAAGCAATATTCAGAATCTTGGGATTGGTGCTTTGGCGATCTAACCTATAACCAATTACCGCTTCCTGGATTAAAGGGTTCACATCAATTCCGTAATGCATCAGCGGTATTAGCGGCTATCACTCAGTTACAGAAACGACTTCCCGTCAGTGACACGGCAATCAGAGTTGGATTGAGTCAAGTCAATTTAAAAGGACGTTTTCAATTAATTCCCGGCGATGTTTCTGTTTTATTAGATGTTGGGCATAATCCACAAGCGGTTAGAACCTTGTTTGAATATGTTTCTCAAACCTATCCGGATAAGCGCATTCATGCATTGTTTGCCATAATGAAGGATAAAGATATCAAAGCTGTCATTGAGATCATGAAGCCGTTGATTTACTCTTGGGTACTGGCCCCATTGGACAATCCGAGAGCCGCAACGAGCGAAATATTGCAACAACACTTTAAAGCCTGTGGCATTAATGATTTTAGTGGCAATTTTAAGGATTTTATAACTGCAGTGAATGAAGTCGAAACAAAAGCAGACTCTGGCGATTTAATATTAGTATTTGGATCTTTTTTCTTAGTCTCTGCTTACTTGGCTAAACTGGCTAATGATTCAAATTGTTCCGCTCAGTTAGACAATGTTGATACGCTTCAACACTCCAATAGTGCAGAATTTAACACTATCAAGCCGCAACAAACGATGATTGAGGGGGTTATATGATAATTGACCATGAATTAAAACAAAGATTGGTAGGTGCTGCTGTTATTACGGCAATATCGGCTATTTTTGTGCCGATGCTTTTTGATGATCCTGTGGTTGATCGTAGTCAGGCGATCAATGAACTTGCGGTTCCAGAACCTCCAGTTGTTAGTCCACCTCAAAATGTTCAAACAACCCATCAAGGAGCGGATAATAGTTCACAAGCAGATACTTCTGAAATGGCGCCTTTTCCTTCCGGCACCATGGCCCCACCTGAAGAATCAGAGGACGTAGGAGCCATTAATTCCGAAATGACCCCGCAAGAAATTGAAGCGGAAGCAGCAGCCGACAGACTGGCGACTGAACGTTTAGCTAAAGAGTTGGGTGAAACAGAGTTAAAACCAAAAACAACTCCGACTGCTCAAAATGAAAAAAATGATGAAAAAAAACTCGCTTCTAAATTAAAGGAAAAAACACAGGAGCAAACCGAGAAAGTCCTACCGGTAAAAAAACTCCCACTCAATAAAGCGGTGGAAGCAAGTACGGTGGATAAAAAACCTCCCGTTACTATTATCGACAAAAAATTAGTAGTGGTTCCGGTCGAGAAAAAGCCACTCAAAAAAATAGGTGCTGAACCTGTGGTGGATCAGCAAAATGAGCCAGAAGTGATTGTAGAAAAAAAACCGACTAAATCGGCCCAGGATGCCTCGCTTGAGAATCAAATTGCACAATTAAAAAAAGCTAAAGAAGTCGCAATTGCCGAGAAAAAAAATGCCGAAAAAGTAGCGATGGAATTGCTTGTCATAAGTGAGAAAAAGGCAAAAGAAAAGGCTGCCGAAGATAAGTTAGCTGAAGAAAAACTCATTGAACGACAAGCTGAAGAATATCGTAAATTAGTCGAAAAAAAGGCAAAAGAAAAAGCGTTATTGGATAAAAAAGTCGCTGAAAAATCTGCGATAGATGAAAAAGCCGCAGCAAAACAACAAGCCTTGGATGATAAAGCGGCGCTTGCTAAAGTTGCTGAAGATAAACGCGCAACCGAGAAAGCATCAGAAGATCAGAAAATGACCGATCAACCAACGCCTGCACGTTGGTTTATCCGCATGGGGAGTTTTGGACAGGAAGCCAATGCGTTGGCGTTGCGAGACAAATTGCGCAAACAGGGATATCCTGCCGTGGTCGATGTAATCAAAACTGCCGACAAAGGCAATTTGTATCGTTTAAGAGTTGGACCTGATTTGAATAAAGAGCGGGCAGAAAAAAATCGCCAAAAACTCAACGCGGAAAATAATGCGAGCAGCATTTTAGAACTGGATTAACTTTTAGAGTGCAAGTTAAGTTAACCTAAATTGCTTGTCCGGAGAGGTGCTCTTAAGGAATGAACATTTAATACTGTCTAACCATTGAAAATAATATGTAGACCATGCTTAGTTTAATTTGGATCGATTACGCAATAATTGGCTTGAGTATTATTGTTGGAATTATCGGATTAGTGCGAGGCTTTGCTTACGAGATCTTCTCGTTATCCATGTGGTGCATTGCCTTGTGTTTGAGTTTGAATTTTAGCCATGAATGGGCGGTTTTTCTGGGTAGTTGGTTGACTCATGGCTTGCCAAGGCTGGATCTGGCATTTTTCAGTTTAGTGTTGGTCACCTTGGCTATCGGAGCCATTCTGGCGTTATTGCTCGGAGATTCGATTCGAGTGGGTGGATGGAGTTTAATCAATCGTTTGCTCGGAATGTGTGTCGGTGCTGTCCGAACGGGTGTGGTCATTACGTTGCTGATCCTGTTGGCGGGGATGACGTCTTTGCCGACTGAACCATGGTGGGGAGAGGCGCAACTGATTGGACCTTTCCAGATTTTGGCATCTTGGTTACGGATGCATGGCTCAGCGGATTTAGCCGAACTTATTAATTATGAATAATTCTACTTTACTTAAGGCTTAACTCTATGTGTGGTATTGCAGGTATAGTTTCTCATCAGAATGTTAATCAGGATTTATATGATGCGCTCACTGTTTTACAACATCGCGGTCAAGATGCGGCAGGTATAGCCACTTGTGAAGGCGGGCGCCTGCATTTGCGCAAAGGTAATGGTTTAACGCGGGATGTTTTTGATAACAGCCAGATGTTAAAGCTAAAAGGGAATATGGGGATTGCTCATGTTCGATATCCGACCGCGGGGTGTACAAGTTCTTCCGAAGCTCAGCCATTTTATGTAAATTCTCCCTTTGGATTGACACTTGCGCATAATGGTAACCTGACCAATACGGCATTGTTGAAGCAGCAATTGTTTGTGGAGGATCAGCGGCATATTAATACTGATTCAGATTCGGAAGTTTTACTGAATATTTTTGCGCATGAATTACAAAGTAGCGGCAAGCTCAATTTAACGCCCGATGATATTTTTCAAGCGGTCACGGGGGTGCATAAACGCTGTCGTGGCGCCTATTCGGTCACCATCATGATCGCGGGAGTCGGGATTCTGGCGTTTCGGGATGTTCATGGAATACGTCCGCTGGTTTACGGAGAAAGGGTATCTGATCACGGCTCTGAGTTCATGGTAGCGTCTGAAAGTGTCGCTCTGGATGTTTTGGGATATAAACTCATTCGTGATGTAGCGCCTGGCGAAGCAATTTTCATTGAAGCCAACGGTACTTTACATACTAAGCAATGTGCTGAAGTGGTCGATCATTGCCCGTGTATTTTCGAATTTGTCTATTTCGCACGACCTGATTCAATTATCGACAATATTTCGGTTTATAAAGCGCGTCTAAGAATGGGCGATAAACTTGCTCAGAAAATTCTGCGAATTTGGCCGGATCACGATATCGATGTGGTGATTCCTATCCCTGATACGAGTCGCACTGCCGCCCAGCAATTGGCAACTGTCTTAGGCGTTAAATTTAGCGAAGGCTTTATTAAAAATCGTTATATCGGCCGTACCTTCATTATGCCGGGCCAACAATTGCGCAAAAAGTCGGTACGCCAAAAATTGAATGCCATTGATTTGGAATTTCGTAACAAAAACGTACTGTTAGTCGATGACTCAATTGTACGCGGCACGACTTCCGAACAAATTATTCAGATGGCGCGAGATGCCGGAGCCAAAAAAGTGTATTTTGCCTCGGCAGCTCCCCCGGTTCGTTTTCCAAATGTTTATGGAATCGATATGCCGGCAGCGCACGAATTAATTGCGCATAATCGTAACGAAGACGAGGTCTGTGCGGCACTCGGTGCTGAT
Organism: Methylococcaceae bacterium; assembly: GCA_947505105.1. Classification (GTDB taxonomy): domain Bacteria; phylum Pseudomonadota; class Gammaproteobacteria; order Methylococcales; family Methylomonadaceae; genus SXIZ01. The sequence goes on from CANNKG010000085.1 coordinate 15,004, forward strand.
CGCATGATTTATCAGGATCTTGAAGATCTCATTGCCGCGGTGGGTAAGGGCAATAAAAATATCAAACATTTTGATACCTCTTGTTTTGATCATAAATACATCACCGGTGATATTGATGCCGCTTATTTAGAACAGATTGAGGCGCTGCGCAATGATAGTGTCAAGAGTCGTAATCAAGAGCAACTGATCTTGGAAATGCAATGCACCGAATAGCACGTCGATATTCACGTTACTGTATAACTGATTGAGATGAGTTAGGTAGAGTCATGACAGAAAAAAAATGGCAGGAATATGGGTTAGAAACCCAAGCGATTAGAGCCGGCGTTCATAGAACCCATGAAGACGAGCATAGCGTGCCGATTTTCATGACTTCAAGCTACGTTTTCAAAAGCGCTGAAGAAGCGGCAATGCGTTTTACCGGACAAATACCCGGCAATGTCTATTCACGTTTTAACAATCCTACGGTGCGCCAATTTCAGGAACGCTTGGCGTTGATGGAGCAGGGGGAAAGTTGTTTGGCCTTTGCGTCGGGCATGGCGGCGATTATGGCAATTGGCATGAGTTTGCTGAAAGCCGGTGACCATGTGGTCTGTTCCAGAAGTGTCTTTGGTAATACCGTCTTATTGTTCCAAAATTATTTCGGTAAGTTTGGCGTGAGCGTCGACTTTGTAAATTTGACCGATCTTGCCGAGTGGCAGGCGGCAATTAAACCGAATACCCGGCTGTTTTTTCTCGAAACACCTTCCAATCCCTTGATCGAAATTGCCGATATTCGAAAAATTGCCGACATTGCGCACGCAGCTGATTGTTTATTGGTGGTTGATAACTGTTTCTGTACCCCGGTATTGCAAAAACCTCTGCTGTTGGGCGCGGATATTATTGTTCATTCAGCGACCAAATACTTGGATGGTCAAGGTCGATGTGTCGGTGGTGCGGTGGTTGCGAGTAATGAATTGATTGAGAAGTCCATCTACCCTTATCTACGCACGGGCGGTGCGACCATGAGTGCTTTCAACGCCTGGATTTTTCTAGCAGGGTTGGAAACGCTGGCAGTTCGAATGCGCGCCCATTGTGAGAATGCTAATCATTTGGCACATTGGTTAGTAGAGCAAGATTTTGTTGCCAGCGTTAATTACCCAGGGTTGACCACTCATCCTCAACATGAACTCGCAAAGCAGCAACAAACTCATTTTGGTGGCGTATTGAGTTTTGAATTGGTCGGGGGTAAAGAACAAGCTTGGCGAATGATTGATGCCACTCAAATGATTTCGATTACCGCCAATTTGGGCGATGTCAAAACCACGATTACTCATCCGGCGACCACGACCCATGGAAGATTATCACCTGAGGCGAGAGCCTTGGCGGGGATTAGTGATGGCTTGGTCAGAATTTCGGCAGGACTTGAAGATCTCGAAGATATAAAACTGGATCTTCTGCGAGGTTTGTCAAGGTAGCGTGCGTTATAGTCTCGTCTATGTTGAGAAATTTAGATCATATTAGGAATGCATGCGATGGTAGGTAAAAGAAGAGATACACGGAACGAGTATATTTCATTGGGGCAGGTATTTATTGCCGGGGAATTGCTGGATTTTGTAAGCTTTAATATCTCGGCAACCGGAATTTTAGTGGAAGTGATGCCGGGTACTTTTTTGACCACTGTTGAGGATTTTGAAAAATTAATCAGGGAAAACAGTACAGTCGAGTTTTTTGTCAAAGATTTGATGTTTACTGGGGAAGCCACCATCGTTCGGGTCTTTGAACAGAATGAAGCGATCCACCTAGGACTGGAATTTCGTGATGTGCTCTACAATGCGACCCGGTTATGGCATAAACGTCGTTATTATCGTAAACAGAGAACAATTCCAGGAATTATGATTATCAATGATTTCGTGGAAATTTTATTTGAAACCATCGACATTTCCATTGGTGGTGTGATGCTCAAAATAGTTGATAACAACGCGGAAGCTGCTAGGGATAGTGCGAGTGTTAATTTGACAGCTGGGCAGGTGGTAAAGGTAATAATAAAAGAGCTAAATCTTAAGGCAATCGCTGAAATCGTTTGGATTGATAATGGTTCAATCCAGCAGCTCGGCTTGAAATATTTACAAAAAGAAGAAGGCTTGCCCAGCGCGCTCTAATTTTTTAGCGTACTTTTTACAGGGATAAGTATCTACACAAGTTCTGTAAACGTCAATCCGGCTGGATTGCCCGAATCCAGGCCGCACGCTGAAGATTTTGGAAAGTGACGTTCATAATTTCTACAGTAATAAACTTTCAACAAATACTCAAAATACTGCTTCAGTTAGGGTAAACGTCGTGCAATGAGGGATCTTAGAGTATATGATTATTACGATAATCTCACGCGAGAATAGCTCATACGAATCGTCTAAATATGTTAATAAAGATCGATGGCTCCCTTTCAGCTTTTATCATCCAAGTTCTCTTGTTATTTTCAAGCGGTGCTCTCCTTGCGATAACTCTTGTCAACCTAGCTATCGCAACTGAACATCCCATCAACTCCACAATACAGGTGGAAAAAAACTCATTAGTCGTCGGTAGTGAATAAAATTATCCACCTTTTGCTATAGGCATGACTGATGTCACTGCGGACGGGTTTACTGTCGATTTATGGAAAGCAGTTGCGGCAGAGGCTGGACTTAACTACACCATCCGCGTACTACCATTTCATGAAATTCTTCAAGAATTTAAAGAAGGCAAGATTGATGTCCTAATTAACCTTGCACAATCTGAAGAGCGACATCAGTTCGCGGATTTCACTATTCCTCATGTCACTATTCACGGTGCGATCTTTGTGCGCGAGGGTGATACTCGGATTCATTCAGAAGACGACTTTGTAGGAAAATCCATTATCGTACTTAAAGCCGATCTAGCCCATGACTATGCTCTATCAAAGGGTTGGGAAAAACAATTGGTTCTTGTTGAAACGACAGAACAAGGTCTGCGATTGTTAGCCTCGGGTAAATATGATGCCATGCTACTGAGTAAACTGGCAGGAATGCAGACCTTGCTGGAGCTTAATATTTCTAATGTTGTAGCATTGAATGTGAAAGCAGGTTTCACTCAGAAATTCTCGTTTGCTGTTCACAAAGGAAATGCTGATCTGCTCGCTAAAATCAATGAAGGATTGGCGTTGACTAAACCTAACGGTATTTATGATGCGTTGTATGAAAAGTGGTTTGGCCCGTATGAAGAAAAACAAATAACTTTTTGGGAAGTGTTCCGATATTTAGCACCGATTGTCCTGATTTTGCTTGGTTTTGCAGGCTATGAATTCTATAAGCGCAGAGTAGAACACAAACGAGCAGCAGCACAACTGGCATTATCGGCAAGAGTATTCAAAGTAGCCCGCGAAGCGATCATGATTACTGATGCTAACGGTACTATTGTAGATGTCAATCCAAGCTTTTATGAAATAACAGGATATAGCAGAAATGAGGTCATTGGACAAAATCCACGCATACTCAGTTCTGGTAAACATGAACCTGAATTCTTCACCGCGATGTGGGCGAATCTGAAAGAATATGGCTACTGGCAAAGCGAAATGTGGAATCGCAAAAAAGACGGTGAACTTTACTGCGAACATATCACGATCTCCATTGTACGCGATGATGATGGCAAGATTATCCACTACGTCGGAATTTTCTCAGACATCAGTAACCGAAAAAAGATTGAACTTGAACTCGCAGATAAAGAACGACATCTTTCAACGCTGATTTCGACATCGCCTGTTGGGGTGTTTGAAACCGACCAAGACGGGAATTGTACTTATGTGAACGAGAGTTGGTCGGAGATCACAGGATTGTCATTTGAGGATGCAAGGGGGGGGGTTGGGTTATGGCAATTTACCCAGAAGACAAGGAGAAAGTTTTTTAAGGGTGTCGCTATTTTCGCGATAGCTGTTTAGGGGCATCCCAGCCCCAACAGCGGCGAAAATTACGCGACAGGTTTATGCCTCCGGCGGCTTTGGCCGTCCTGTCACCATATCGTCCCGACCCAACAAGGGGATCGGAACATCGTGCC
>CANNKG010000086.1 GCA_947505105.1 Methylococcaceae bacterium
AAAAAGGCGTGAAGATGAGTAAAATGGCATTTAAAGCTATTAGCCATAGGATAGAAAGAGACGCATCCCTACCGAAATACTACATGACTATCCAGCCTCAAATTTAAACAGAATTAATGGAGGTTATTTTTTGCGAGTTACCTAAGTGCTTATTTGAAAAATAAAATGCAATCTTTATATGCCCAAGAACAGCAAGCAGTTAAAGATCGGGAAAAATTAATGCGTGCCAAGGATGAATTTATGGCCTTGTCTTCTTCCGAAAAAGACTTGCTCAAGCAGCGTCTAGGCGCAGATATTACCGATTGTGATTTATTGCAGAAATATCTGGATTATGTCACTCGGGCGCAAATGGATTTAGTGAGCTATTTGGGCGAATGCAAATTGCTCCGTCCTTCCAAAGCCGATATCGAAAAACAAGCTTATTTCTTGGCGCATTCTCGGCTGGGTTACGGTACTTTCAAAGAGCGGGAAGAAAGTTATCAAAAATCCAAATTGAGTTGGCTGAAAACCTGGGATTGTTTGCGTTATGAGGATGTTCGAAAAAATGCCTGCAGTAACGTTGCTAAAGCGGGGTCCAATACGCCGGAAACCGTAAAAGTCGAGTTGGGGCAAACTTCGGGCTCGTTTACCTTTGAGTATGAAACCTATGGTGTTAAAGATCGCATGATTGTAGCCTATGGCAGTTCAATCTTGTTTGATAGCGGTTGTGTAGACACCAATGGCTGGAAGAGTGCGTCGATTCCATACAACGGTAAAAATTCGGATGTACTGGTGCGTGTTGAACCCAATTGCGAAGGTGCCAGCGATACTCAATGGTTATTTAAATTGAGTTGCCCGGCGGGCAATTGACGCTTAAATAAGGGGTAAACCATTAAAGCTGGCGTATTAGCTACGCCGCTTTAATGGTATCGAGGTTATATATTAATTTTTTCCCCTGGGGTTGGGATATGTGCGGGCCAATGTTGACGTTGAAAACAGGTTTGAAGCGAAAGCGCGGCGTTTTGTTCGCCATGCACTAAGTATAAATTGGGTTTGGGATCGGAAAAATGCCCGGCCCAAGCCAGTAATTGGCTTTGGTCGGCATGTGCGCTTAATGCTCCGAGGGTATGGATTGCGGCCGCGATATTAATTTCGGCGCCTAGTATTTTTAGATGGCTTTTTTGGCCATCAACTAAGGTTCTGCCGAGCGTTCCTTCCGCTTGGTATCCGGCGATGATAATATGGGCATTGTGGCGCCATAAATTGTATTTCAGATGATGGCGAATCCGGCCGCCGTTACACATACCGCTACCGGCAATAACAATAATCCCGCCGACAATGCGGTTGATTTCCATGGATTGTTCGGCGGTTTCTGAATAAATAAGTCCCGGTAACCACGCTTGCCAACCTTGCGGAGCAATTGCGCTAAACTCTGGATCGTCAAGATTGAACAGGTGGGTATTGGCGGCATAGATTTTACTGGCGCTGATTGCCATCGGGCTATCTAAATAAATCTGGTGTTGCGGCAAATCGCCGCGCCGCTGTAATTTACCGAGCCAGTAAATCAAATCTTGAGTTCGACCAACCGAAAATGCTGGGATAATGACATTGCCCCCCGAGTGTGCCGCGGCCTTTAGAATATCTCTGAATTCGTCGAGTGTATGTAGCAGCGGTTTATGATCGCGATTTCCATAGGTTGACTCCAGTAGCAAAGTATCGGCTTCTGTCAGAATTTCAGGGTCGCGGAGTAATGGCGCGGTTGAATTACCCAAATCGCCTGAAAATACCAGCGTTTTTGTGATACCCGCTTCTCGAATTTGTAAGCGCACAATGGACGAGCCTAAGATATGGCCCGCTTCATGAAAACTTAAGGTAACGCCCGGCAAGATTTCGGTGGGAGTTTGATAGGGTAATGCGGTTCTTAAGGTAAGTAATTGTTCAACGTCTTCGAGAGTATAAAGGGGATCGAGTGTTTTTTTTCCGGCCCGCTCGCGGCGTTTATTTTCCCATTCGGTATCTTTTAGCAATAGATGCGCCGAATCTTTGAGCATTAAGTCGAGTAATGGATAACTTGCCTCAGTCAGATAAACGTTACCGGTAAACCCTTCGCGTGCTAATTTCGGTAGTCGTCCTGAATGATCAAGATGCGCATGAGATAACACAACGGCATCAATGACTGCCGGGCTAAACTTGAAGGCTTCGGTATTTTGAGCTTCGATTTTTTTGCCGCCTTGAAACAGACCGCAATCCAACAAAATTCGTCCTGCATGGGTTTCGACTAGATAACACGAACCAGTTACCTGGCCGGTACCACCTAAAAATGTGAGCGAAGTCATCGGATTTCCTTTTACTTGGTGGGATAAGCTTTAAAAGCGATCGAATTTGATGAAGAATTGCAGGAATTTAAGACTGCAAAATTGGCGCTTTAAGTTAGCGACATAGTGATGATATTAAATATTTTTTGTATTCCAGTCGTAAACTAACTATTATGGGATAATAACTTTTGATCAAGGTTCGTGCAACATTTCCAATTATGTTTTCATTGTATAAAAACCCTAAGTATTTGAAGAGTCATTTTTATATTGCTGTTTTAGGCTTATTGTTCTGGTCTGGGCTATTTTTTTGCTATTCCGCTTGGGCAGAAGAGCAGAAACTTGATAGAGCGGGGAGCATTGCCCTGGAAATCAAGACCATTATTGACGCAAAACGCCATCCTCAATTACTACAACCTGATTTTCCCAATCGGGCCGAAAATGTCCAGAGTTTGTATGAATTAGAGGGTTTTCAGTTGCTGTGGTTTGGCACTGAAACCGCTCTGAACAATAACAAGCAAGCGATTAAACTATTACAAAATGCAGCTGAAAGCGGATTAAGTCCTGAGCGATATGATTTAAGGGTTCTCCAGGAAAATCTAGCTACAGCCCAGACGGCGGATATGCTCGACCCGCAGCGTCTGGCAGTGCTCGATACCGCACTCAGTATTGAATTATTGCGCTACATGTATGATCTACATTATGGTCGAGTTGATCCACATAATATTGATTTCAAATTGGAATTGCGTTCTAAAAAACTCGACCTGCCGGATTTGTTATTAAAAAGTATTCGTGCGAACAATGTATCTCAACTTAATGCTCAATTAGAACCTGAAATCAAACAATATCAACGCTTGAAACAAGCGTTGGCACATTATCGTGCTTTGGCTTCGAAACAGGATACGCATGTTTTTGATCTGCCAACTCCGTTTGGGCTTGGTAAAAAACATAAGCAGGTACCTGAGTTGCGCAAACTACTCAATTCGCTGGGTGATTATGCCTTGGAAAATAAGCCAGTCGCGGATGAGAAAGCTCAAAAATCGACGGTTTTTGGAGCGGAGGATGTACTTGCCGTAAAAAATTTCCAACTTCGTCATGTTTTACAACCTTCAGGCGTGATAACGCGTGAGACCTTAGCGGCTTTAAATATACCCTTGACCCAGCGCATCAATCAGATCGAATTGGCAATGGAACGTTTACGCTGGCTGCCTGAAACTTCCATGGATTCGGGTTTGCTGGTGAATATTCCCGCTTTTCGATTATGGGCTTTGGGGGCGAATGGTGACGTTGACGAAACCCAATTAACCATGCGGGTCGTGGTGGGTGAGGCGGATAAAAATCAGACGCCGGTTTTGATGTCGGAAATTCAATATCTGGATTTTATGCCGCATTGGAATATCCCGCAGAGCATTGTCAAGAAAGAAATCTTGCAAAAGTTACAAACTAATCCCGGTTATCTGAGTAGTCATAATATGGAAATTGTTCCGAATTTTGATAGAAATGCACAAAGTTTGGCTTTTGATGAATCGCTAGTGGACGATCTGCGTCGGGGGCATTTGAAAATTAGACAGAAACCGGGTAAGAAAAATGCCCTTGGACGGGTAAAATTTATTTTCCCTAATCCGGACAACGTCTATCTGCATGATACGCCCTCAGTTTCTTACTTTAAAAAAATACGTCGTGATTTTAGTCATGGCTGTGTGCGGGTTGAAAATCCTCAGGCCTTGGCGGAATTTGTGCTTCAACCTCAACCAAAATGGGATAAAGTAGCCATTCAGAAAGCGATGGTACAAAGTAATGAACAACGAGTCTCATTGCCAAAATCGGTACCGATAACCATTTACTATATGACAGCCTTTTTTGACCAGCCTGAACGTCTGACGTTTTATCCGGATATTTACGGGTATGATGCGATCTTGCAACAAGCATTGGCAAAGCCTGTTGAAGTGGCGGATAGCTCATTGTTTATTCAAGAGGCGTCAGCCGATATTATTCCGGCAGAAGGTGCGGTCATGCAGAAAGAAACTGCACTCAATTTTTGAGCAGCTTAGCTTGATAAGTCCCGTTTCTGAATTGTGAAAAATAGGAATCCAGAACTGGATGAATGATGGCGCTGGCGTTATCGCTCGCATAAAGATCTGTCTCAGGAACGTAAATCCTGTAAGCAGTGTTGTCGATTAGCAGGTGATACCAGAGTTGTGATTGTTCCGGCGTGTGATTAAATGTATGCAACTGTTTGTTGATACAACTTAAGAAGTAGAAATCGATGTCAACAATCACGCCTCGAAAATGCAAAATTCGATGATCGACAATTTGTCCGATTGAAAAATTAGCAGTCTTGATTTCGGTCATTATATTTGCAACTAAAAATCTTTATAGGTTCATTTTATAATATACTGCAACTGTTTGAGTATGCTATTGTTCGTTCAGTTGCGAGTATTTATCTGCAAATTCCCTTATCTCAAGTTTCGCAAGTGGATCTGGATAAGCTCATTCTTTCTTTGTTGAAGTTACCGGTCTTCAATTTAACAGAAATCCCTCCGGTTTTTTATTTAATAAGCAATTGATGTGGACGTGGAATTAAAAGATTTAGTTCAAGCAAGGATTCCGACTCAATATGGTGAGTTTACTTTGCATTATTACAGTAACAATAGAGATTCTAAAGAACATTTGGCGATGGTCAAAGGTGAAGTAAGTGCCAGGTCATCGGTACCGGTAAGAATCCATTCAGAATGTTTAACTGGCGATGTATTTGGTTCGCGGCGCTGTGATTGCGGCGAGCAACTTGATATGGCGCTTCAAAAAATAAATGAAATTGGCTATGGCGTACTGATTTATTTACGTCAGGAAGGGCGAGGGATTGGTCTGTTGAAAAAATTACAAGCCTACAATCTTCAAGACGAAGGCATGGATACTGTCGATGCGAATGTTCATTTGGGACATTTACCGGATGAGCGGGAATATGATCTTGCGGCGTTAATTTTGAAAGATTTACAGGTATCTTCGGTTAACTTGATGACCAATAATCCCAATAAAATTGAGGAGTTGCAACGGCTCGGAATTGATGTCAAAGAGCGTATTGCCATTGAAATACCTGCGCATTTGGATAATCAGAGTTATTTAAAAACTAAAGCTGAAAAAATGGCGCATTTGTTGTTTGGAGACAAAGGCTAAGCCTTATGATTTAGCCTTAAAAAAGTGGGCTGTCGATCGCAAGTGCTTTATTTTCGACTGGCTCAGGTCGCTCTTGCATTGCGTTCTCTTTTAGTGGATTATTTACATCGGTGAGCCACACAATCAAGTCATAATAACTGCGGATTTTCTCGACATAGGTAACGGGTTCATCTCCGCGGGCAAAACCTAGGCGAGTTTTTTTATACCATCGTTCCTGACGCAACAGTGGCAGCCGTTTTTTAACATCGAGCCATTTGTCTGGATTCCCCCGTTGTTGTTTGGTTAGAATCCGCGCATCTTCCAAATGTCCCAAACCCACGTTGTAAGCAGCAAGGGCAAACCAGGTGCGATCGGGTTCCGGGATCTGGTCTGAAATTTGAGCAATACTGTCCTTAAAATATTGGGTCCCGCCCATGATGCTCTGGCGAGCGTTATTCCTGTTTTCGACGCCTACTTCCTCGGCGGTATCCTGGGTCAGCTGCATCAAGCCCCGCACACCCGTTGCCGAAATCGCTTCGGTTTGCCAGTGAGATTCTTGGTAACCGATTGCGGCGAGCATGCGCCAATCCAGTTGATGTTTTTGAGCGGCTTCTTCAAAAAGGGTCTGGAATTTCGGTAGACGACTTTTAATATGTTCTCGAAATTTACAGTTTTCAAAATCCCCTAAACGATTGATATGTCCATAGTAGCGATCTATTAGGCGATCGAGAGTATGATTTTTTTTGATTTCGACAAAGAATTCTTTGACTTCGTTGTATAAACTTGAATCGTCCGAAATATTTAGTGCCCAGGCGAGTTGTTGTGGTTCGCTGATGTCAAAAGCAACTTCTACGTTTGGATAGTAGCGGTGGATCAGCTCGATTTGATTGGAATCGCTCAAAGTATAGTCTATTAGACCGGCATTTAGCAGATAAATAAGTCCGTTAGTGTCTACTTCCTCGTTTGTCAGCCAGTTAAGTTCAGGGGTTTCAATTTTTAAGCTGTTCAGCGTTTCTACATGACTGGTATTTTTGACAACTTCGAAAATGCCGTTATTAACATCACTTAGCTCTTTGGGTGGAGAGTTTGTGGCATGGTAGAGTAACTGTTCAGTGACTTCCTGATAGGACGGGGCAAAACGCATGTTTTTTTTGCGTTGTTCGGTGATCGTTATTCCGGCAGCGGCGATATCAGCTTTGTCACGGACAATTTGGCGGAGTATATCGTCAAAGGTGTTAGGCGTGATAAATTCTACTTTAACATCAAGACGCTTGGCGAAAAGTTGTACAAGGTCATATTCCATGCCGCTAAAGCCTTCAGGGCTTTTATAATAGGTCGTTGGATCAACACGCGTTAAAACCCTAAGGATCCCTTCATTTTTAATACGGTGCAGTTTATTTTGCGGTGGTGAAGAATGACAGCCACTCACCAAAACCGCAAAAAATAAACTCATCCATAATCGATAGCTACGCGATAAACACAAGGTTATAAACGCAATTTTTTATAAGTATTAATCAGGGCATTGGTCGAACTGTCATGACTGTTGACTGGATCGGCATGAAGTAGTTCGGGTAAGATGGCTTTGGCAAGCACTTTGCCAAGTTCAACGCCCATCTGATCGAAAGAGTTAATGTTCCAGATTACACCCTGAACAAAAACCTTGTGTTCGTAAAATGCAATGATGGTGCCAAGTGTTGCCGGGGTTAATTGTCTAAACAAAAACGCATTGGAGGGGCGATTGCCGGTAAAGACTTTGGCGTTGATCAAGGCATTATTGTTGTGTTCGCTTTCAGGTAATTCCTGTAATACCTGTTCACGACTGCGACCACGCATTAATGCTTCCGGCTGACCGAGGAAGTTTGAGATCAGAATATCGTGATGATTGGGTAGATTATAGTGACTATTGGCGGGTGCTAAGAAGTCGCAAGGAATCAACTTGGTGCCCTGATGAATTAACTGATAAAACGCATGCTGGCCATTGGTGCCCGATTGTCCCCAGATAATTTCTCCGGTGCTGTAATCGACTTTATTGCCTTGTTTGTCAATGCTTTTGCCGTTACTTTCCATATCTCCCTGTTGGATGTAATTGGCGAAATAATGCATCGATTGATCATAGGGCAAAATGGCGTGTGATTCAGCGTTGAAAAAATTGTTGTACCAGATACCCAGCAAGCCCATGATGACCGGAATATTTTTTTCGAAGGGACTGTGTCTGAAATGTTCGTCTGCGGCATGTGCACCGCCTAATAATGCTTCGAAGTTATCCATGCCGATTGATAAGGCAATCGGTAAGCCAATTGCTGACCACAGCGAATAGCGTCCGCCGACCCAATCCCAGAATTCAAAAATATTGTCGGTATCAATACCGAACTCGGATACTTTCGCGGTATTAGTCGAGATTGCGATGAAATGTTTAGCAATCGCCTTAGGGTCGCGACTATGCGCCAACAGCCAATCCTTTGCGGAATGAGCGTTGGTCATCGTTTCGAGCGTAGTGAACGTTTTGGAGGAAACCAGGAATAGTGTGGTTTCAGGGTTCAGGGGTTTTAACGTTTGAACAAGATCGGCTTGGTCGATATTTGAAATAAAATAGACATTAAGTGAATCAATGGCATAAGGTGTCAAGGCAGTCGATACCATTTTGGGGCCTAAATCCGACCCGCCAATGCCGATGTTAACAATATCGGTGATGGGTTTTCCGGTATAACCTTTCCAGGCACCTGAGCGCACTTGTTCGCAAAACACGCGCATTTTGGCGAGTACTTCGTTGATACCCGGCATAACATTTTGACCTTTAACGTATACCGGAGTGTTACTACGATTTCTCAAGGCTGTGTGTAATACTGCCCGATCTTCAGTGTTATTGATGATTTCCCCATTGAACATTGCTTCAATATTTTCTTTAAGTTTGGTATGTTCGGCGAGTTTAATCAGTAAGGGGAGGGTTTCATGATTAATGCGATTTTTTGAGTAATCGAATAGAAAATCATTAAATGTCAGCGAAAAGCGATTAAATCGCTCCGAATCTTCATTAAAGGCTTGCAGTATATTATGCGATGCCATTTGTTGATGATGGTTTAGAAGATCGGCCCATTCTTTTGATTCTTTTATCGATGACATTAACTTACGACCCTTGAGAGATTTAAAATAGCACTAGTCTACGAAAGTAATCTGCAGATGGCAATATGCTATATTAGCCCCTTGTGATATATTGTTGCTTAAGTAGCGATCTGGCATAAAATTGCTCATTGTTTGCTTTCATTGTGAAAGTGGGTATGCTAGAGTTCGAAACTGCTTGATTACCTAATGTACAACTAACGTACCGGGTTGGAAAGTAGAGTAAAATAATAAATAAAAGCGTCAATAATAGTTCAACATTCAACAGAATTGGAAGGTGTCATGAATATATCAAAAATTTTTAGAAACAGTATCCCAACATTGTTAGGCTTGGTTTTTTCCGTATCGGTCTGGGCACATGGTGGCGCAGCAGGCACAGACACTGACCAGTGTAAATTTGAACTTGAACCGAATCATTGGATTCACTATACCGCTTACCAGCCAAAAGCTTATCCGGCCAAAGATTTCTGCGGTAACTTACCAGATGTCAATACGCTGACTCAATTGGTATTTGACTATCAAGATCAGCGTTATCGCGAAATGGCGATTGAATTCGAAGTGACCAAAGAACCTGAAGGAACCCGGGTATTTTTTGAAAAAGCATCTCACCATAAATCTGGTACTGTGGTTCTGGCCTTACCGAATGGCGTACCTGAAGCAGGAAAATATTTAATTCACATTACCCTGTTACCGGACGAAGCCAACAAGGAAAGATTAGATGTTCATATGGGTTTCAAAGCAGGTGGCGGTGAAGCACCGTCAACTACGAATTATCTGTTGTATGCCTTATTTGGTTTTGCTGGTCTTTACATCTTATACCTGTCAAGCGCAGGATTTAAACGTTTTGTAGATGGTTTGTTAGGTAAAGCTAAAGAGTTTTAAAGTTTTAAAGTTTTAAAATGGATCAAGCACTGAGTAACTTTTCGGTGTTTATCCTAAGGCAGATGACACTACTGCACTATTGTAGTAGTGTTGTGTTGATTACCCAAGACGGTAGGATAGTGATCGATGATGCAGTTTGGTAAAAGGGGGCCCAATATGGGTAAAAAATTATTAATGACCGGCTTAGCGTTATTATTGGCTTCAATGAGTGTCAATAGTATCGCAAAAGAATATGAAAAGCATAATGCATTAATGAATCACGGTGATGGTCATTTAATGGATATGGGAGGCGGCATGGTCATGGGACAAAATGCCGATACTTTACCCGGTGGCTGCGATAGTATTGCCGTCACTAAAGAAATTACTGTGCATGCAGGACATAAATATGCCGAGAAATTTCCGGGACGCATGTTTGCATTCGACACCCAGGAATTTAATTTCGAACCTTGTACCAAGCTGACCGTTCATTTTATCAATGATGATAATGTTCGCCATCAGTGGATGATGCACGGCCTGCCAAAATATCTTTATCCAAAAGGTATGTTCCACCTTGAAGTTTCAGGTCCGGGTGAAATCTCCGGCACTTTGATTTTACCGCCGGGTGATCAGACTTACCTCGTGCATTGTGATATTGCGCAGCACATGGAAAAAGGTATGAAAGCCCAACTTAAAGTGGGTAAGGGCAGTGGCGATTTACCGAGTATTCCAGGAATCACTGCGAATGTGATCGAGGATAATTATAACGAAGCAATGCCGCCACCGGTTGTGCTTCCTGAAAAAACTGTGGCTAAACCGGCTTCCGATGCTGCCGCGCAAGCACAATCCGAACCGTTCTATTCTGGTACGTTAGTGATCGGTCTGGCGATTGGCATCATTTTGGCACCTTTTCTGGCGCGCAAATTTAAAGGCATGAGCCTATCGGAAATCATTGCTTATGTGCTTGAACTCGTAACTAGTCTTGTTGGCAAAATTATCGGTGTTGTGTCTGGCTTGTTGCGGACTATTTTCCCGAACAATGCCAAGCAGTTACCCAAGTAATTAAGCTTGTAAACATGTCAACCCTCGGCGATGTAAGAATTACCGAGGGTTTTTTTATGGAGTTTAATCAAGTATCGGTCATGCAATATACAGATCTAGGGCTTTGGGGCATGTTTGCCAGTGCATTTATTTCTTCGACGATCGCTCCGGGCGGATCCGAGGTGGTATTGGCCTATCTAGTCGCAAATGCTCAATTCTCGTTATGGTTGCTGTTACTGATTGCAACAATCGGTAACACCCTGGGCGCGATGACCACTTGGTGGTTAGGAATTCTTGCGGCTCGGAAAATGCCGGCCGCTTCGCTATTATCCGAGCAGAAGCAAAAAGCACTTGCGCTTGTTAGCCGTAAAGGAATATGGGTTCTGTTATTTTCCTGGTTGCCATTAATTGGCGATGCCTTATGTTTTGCCGGAGGCTGGTTAAAACTGCCGCTGTTACCGGCTTGTCTGTTTATATTGCTCGGTAAATTAGGTCGATATGCCGCCATTGCATGGATGGTTGGGATAAGTTAGGTAATCGTCCTAAGAAATGATAGACTTAAAAATTTAGCTGGATTTATTGAGCAAGAGGCTAGAGTGCTCCGACATTTTCCCCCCGTAGATATCATTTGTGTACATCGAAAGCGCGATTACATTATCGCTGCGTTTACGTTTTTCTGCGTGGCCGTATGTTTGATCAGCGATGCCAATGCCGATCTGACCAAGCAAAATGCTTTGGGTGTTTGCGGTTGGGTATTTTTGATTGGCTTATTGCTCGGTGAGAATCGCGAAGTTAGGATGCAGGTTGCGATTGCGGTGATGTTTGCGACGATTGGCGAACATTTTGCTTCACCTTTCATGCAAGGCTACATTTATCGTTTCCATAATGTACCTGCTTATGTGCCCCCTGGACACGGCATGGTCTATTTAACGGCAGTGGCTTTAGCGCGATCGGCCTTTTTTCTTAGCAACGCCAGAGCAATCGCAACCTTCGTGGTCTTGGTCTGTGGGCTATGGTCGGTGTGGGGGATCAGTGGTATTCCAGAACAAGGCGACTCGGTTGGCGCATTATTATTCTGTGTCTTTCTGGCCTATTTGTTTAAAGGACGTTCGCCGATGGTCTATCTCGCGGCGTTTTTTATCACAACCTGGTTGGAATTGATCGGTACCGCGGTAGGCACTTGGCGCTGGGCGCCGATTGATCCGGTTTTGCATTTGCCTCAAGGCAATCCACCGAGTGGCGTTGCGGCTTGGTATTGTCTGGTTGATGCGGTGGCGATTGGCGGCGCGCCAATCGTGTTTAAATTGCTCAAAAGCGGGCAGCAACGTTTTCTAAAACTTAGAAATCATTTTAGGGGCTTTCAACCCGGTGTTGAAAATAAATAGTCAACAATGCTCCGATTAATTAGTCAATGACGAAAATCTTATCAAGCAAACCACAGCGAATTCTTGTTATTGTCGTACCCTATTTGGGGGATGTGTTACTAGCCACGCCATTAATTCATTCGCTCAAATGCGCTTATCCTGAAGCTAAATTGGACGTCCTAGTCTTCAAGGCTTCGGCAGCGATGCTTGAGGGCAATGCTGATATTGATCAGGTGATTAGTGTACCTAATCGACCCTCGGCGGCTGAAAATTGGGCCTTGATCAAACGAATTTTTCGGCGTTATGATTTGGCGATGGCTCTTCAAACTGGAGATCGTGCCTTTTGGTACACCCTGATCGCCTCGTCGATTCGTGTCAATGCCGTTCCACCTAAAGGCGCTAAAACCGCCTGGAAACGTTTTTTTACTAAAGCATCGGTGGCATTTGATGACGAACATACGCATACGGTGTTACAGAATCTAAAATTGCTTGAATGTCTCGCTATTGCCCCGTGTTTTGAATTGGTTCCACCGATCAACGATAACCATGATGCAATTCAACAGCACTTCGCTTTTCTGAAGGAGCAAGATCAATATGCGGTTCTCCATCTTCATCCCCAATGGACTTATAAACGTTGGACTGAGCAGGGCTGGATCGAAATTGGTCATTATTTGCGCCAATTAGGATTGAAATTAGTGCTGACGGGTAGTTTGGCTTCAGATGAACAAGCCTACATTGCTGGGATTGCAAGCAAGTTACCGACGGATACTCTCAATATTACCGGGCAAGTTTCCCTGGCCGAACTGAGCTATATTATTGGACGAGCGAAATTGTTTATCGGACCCGATACCGGGATTACGCATCTAGCTGCCGCTACCGGTATACCTGTTGTGGCGTTATTTGGTCCGACTAATCCCGTCAAATGGGCTCCCTGGCCGACCGGTTATGCGTCATTTCAAAACCCCTTTCAAAAAGTCGGTGATCAACATGTCGGTAATGTTCTGTTAGTGCAAGGAAAAGGGGATTGTGTGCCTTGTTATCTGGAAGGTTGCGATCGGCATCGCCAAAGCCACAGCCGTTGTCTGGATGAATTATCTACCCAACAAATTAAAGATGCAATCAGAAGGGTGCTGTTGGGTATCGCTTAGTCGCATATCTTGGGCCTACTGTAAGTTAAGCAACCGTAATATCTCTCTTTAACAAGCGCAGCGCTAATTTGGCAAGTCGCCGATTGGTTCTAAAATCATTGACCGTCATGCCGTTGCTGTAAAGATTCATCAATTGCCCATTTTCGGGTTGCAAAAGTTGTTCACGAAGATATCCTTCCTGAGTAAATCCGAGCGACAGAGTGTTTTTTTGAGCAAGCGGATTAATGCCATAAACATAACTGGTCAGCTTGTGTAACTCCACTCGATTAAAGGCAAAGTCCATAATCAATAAGGCAGCTTCAAGACCTGCATGGCTTTGCCGATCTTCAGGGTTCGGGATGCCGATCAGTAATTCGGCGCGGCGATGGGCGAATTGAATATCGACCAGATTTGCGATGCCGATGGGCTTTGGTTCGCCGGGTTGATCAATTCTTAGAATTAGCCAATCGATCGTTTTCAGCTGACAGGGATGCAGAACGGCATTTTGACGCAATTTGGCTGCAAGCGCTTCAGATGAAAGTTTGCGCGGCAGGTAATGATGATAAAAGCGCATAAAATTATCGTCAGCATAACACTGGCATAGATAGTCGCTGTCAGTTTCTAAAAACCGTCTGAGTATAATCTGTTGACCTTGTAGTGCTTCATTCCAGATTGGATGCACTTCCATCATCTTGCGCCGGACTGAGGCGTCTTCGGGATGCAGATCAAGAAATTTCTGGTAACAACGGTAGGCAGAGTCGATCTGCCCTGATTCCAATAAGGTTTGACCGAGGCTGTGAAAGGCTTCCGGGTAATCCGCTTGCAAACTTAATGCGTGTTCAAAACAGCTGATCGCTTCGGAAAATTGTTGCTGTCTTTGCAGGGCAGTACCCAGTTTATGATGAGCTGAGGCATAGCTTGGATTAAGTGCCACGGTTTGGCGAAAGTAGGGGGTAGCCGCTACGAAATCGCCCTGCATTAAATAGGCATTGCCGACAATATTTTGACTTTGTGGATGATTGGGGTTTAAGGCGATCGACTTTAAACCTTGGATAATGGCGGCTGGGTATTTTTGTTGTTCGAGTAAGGCATTGGCATAGTTGCCGTAAAATTCTGCGCGTTTAGGATCGGCGGCGATTGCACGTTCAAAATAGTGTTCCGCATTCGGATAGTTTTTAGCTTGTGCAGACAGCACCCCTAGAAAATAGAGGGCATCCGGATAGTCCGGGACCCTCACGAGCGCCTCTTGGCAAGCGTTGATTGCGGCGTCGAATTGACCTGCCTGATGGAGCGATGCAGCGGTTTTGATCAACTGCTGGGCAGTATTGGACATAAAGCGATCCTGCTAAATGAGCTAGAGAAATGCCCCTCCACATTTATCGAACTGGAAGGGGCGATAGGGATGTTGGATATTTTAACTAAAACCACATTCAATGATAGGTGTTAACCCGGTATATTGAATGGGATAGTCGTTCGGACTGGTAAATGTTGCGTTCGGATCGGTTGCTGTTTTGAAATTAAAACTATCTTGATCTGAAATGCCTGCAAACGCATTACCGAATAAGTCGGTAATTGCATCGTCAGAGACGGTGAGATAATACTGGGTGCCGGCCTCCAAATCGGACTGGGGATTGATCAAGAGCTGCCCAGATGGAATATCCTCAATGCTGCCACCATTGGCACCTATGCCCTGAACGAATGATTCCACCAGACTATGGTCGGAGGATTTATATAGATCGATATGCCCCTGACCCAGTTTGACGCACTCATCAAACCATAATGACAGCTTGGCATCGACCGCGATATGCGTTTGATTGTCAATTGGAAAGCTTGAGATGATTTCCGGCGCGCGATGGTCATATTGCGGCGCAATAAAACTTAAATTGCTCGGATCGCTGAGCGCTTTGGACTCGTGACCCTCGGTATCGATAACAGCTCCGGTGGCGAGCGTTAAATAATAGCGACTATTCGGTATCAGATCGGCACTCGGATTGATGATCAGACTATTATCTTTGACTGTCAACGCGTCTGTGTGTTGCTGACTACTAAAAGTTTCAACCACACTGCCATCATCGAGCTTATGTAAAACAATATCTCCCGTGCCCAGTTGAATGTTTTTATTAAAATCAATTTCCAAATCACTTGCGGCGGAATTGCCCACCATAGCTACACTTGAGTTTACGACATAGGGGGTGAGCGGTTCGGTCGAAAAACGATAACCCGTCGGATCGGTAAGACCGGCAAAATGATTACCTTGATTATCGGTGATCGCGTCTGTATCGATAGTCACATAATAAGCCGTGTCGGGTAGTAGGTCGTTATGGGGGTTGATGACTAATGACGAGTTATCAACAAACATGATATCGGAATAAGACGGTTGAGATAATACAGAAGCCGTGCTACCCAATGAACCAACGCCATGCTGAAATGATTCGACAACACTTCCATCTGCAGCGTTATGTAAAGTAATAACCCCGCTGCCTAGCGTAATGCTTTGATAAAAATAGAGTTGCAGATCACTTGATATTGGAAGATTAATAATAGGTGCTTGAGGCGCAAATTGTGGTGCTGTTGCATCGGCCGACAGAGTTTGAAACGCAGCAACCGTTGGTGATGAAAATCCGGCGAAGGCATTGCCTGCTCTATCGGAGAGCGTGTTATCGGCGATAGTAAGGTAATAGGCGGTATCCGGTGCGAAATCGGTAAAAGGATCAAGCAATAGGTAGGTGTCCGATACGCTGGCGGTGCCGCCGGATGAGCCGACGCCTTGGGTAAAACTTTCTACTAGACTGTTATCTGAGGCTTTGTGTAATTCAATGACGCCGCTTTTCAGCTGGATGTCATCATTGAAATTGAGCATGATCGGCGCTAGAGCAGGATAATTAATGTCGTCGTTAAAAGTGGTAAAAATCAGTTGCGGAGCATCATGATCAGGTCCCGCGGTAAAGAAATTTAAACTGTCGACATCGCTGAATCCTTTAAATGCCTCGTCTTTACTGTCAAGTAAGGCACCGTTTTCAATCGTTAGATAATATTGCGTCGCAACGTTTAAATCTCTGCCCGGATTAATCAGAATCTGGCCGTTATCAACGACTACCTTGCCGCCATCCGAGCCTTCACCTTGTGTATAGGTTTCAACTATGGTGCCGTCGTCAGCATTATGCAGAACGATAGCGCCGTTACCTAGTTTCATTTCGTGATTAAATTGTAAGGAAATGTCCTGGTAAACCGGCATACCAATCTGGTTGTCGGTGGAATATTGGAGCGCTAAGGGTTGATTTTCCCATTGAGAATAGTCTTGGAAGATAAATTTAGCGGTATTGGGATCAGTCACACCGACAAAGGTATTGCCATGGGTGTCGGTTAAGGCATCGTATCCAAAGGTCACATAATAACTTTCGCCCTGTTTTAACGGGACAAAGGTATTGATACGCAGATTATAAGAATTGTCTATATAGCCATCTGCCGAGCCGATACCGTTACTAAAAGTTTCAACAACCGTACCATCAGCTTGATGCAGCACAATTTCGCCCTTGCCTAGTTTGACGGACTCGTTAAAACTGAGATTAACAGTGGTTACATTGAAATGATCGTAAGGCATGACATAAGTGTAGGTAAACTGAAGCACCGGACCTTCTTGATCAGGACCCGGTGATATGAAGCTCAGGTTACTGATGTCGCTAGGGATGATCATTGCGTTATCTGAGTCATCGGTAACGTTGGGATCGTCAAACGTAAAATAATATTGAGTGTTAGGTAGCAGTTCGGTATTGGGATCGATGAAAATGGAGGATTTGGAAGAAAATATAGCGCCGCCGTTTTTACTGCCAGGGGCAAAGGTTTCGACGATATGGTTATCGGAGGCTTGATGCAGGGAAATGACGACGTCATTCAGTTTGACGTATTCATTGAATTTTAACTCTATGCTACTAAAAGGGCTTAGGTCTTGTGGAACTTGAATGTCAAGCAGTTCGGGACCTAAGCGGTCGGGTCCTGGAGTCGTAAAGTTTAATACGCCTGAATCGCTTACACCTTTAACACTATTGTCAAAGTAATCGCTAATTGTGTTATCGCTAATTGTTACGTAATACTGGGTGTCGAAAGCTAATTTTTCGGGTAAAGATAGAAGCAGTGTACTGTTCGAAACAAATGCACCGGCCAAAGTTGTCGGTAAACCGGAAGCAAGGTCAATGCTCGTAACAAGGCTTTGATCGTCAGCTTTGTGAATCTCGATCTTGCCACTATTGAGCTTGATTCCTTCATTAAACTCAATCGAAAGGCTTGCACAGTTATAAAGCGATACCGTGTAATTTGGCGGTTTCGAAATTAAAGTCGGCGCTTGAGTATCGAGGCTTGCGACTTTGAAATAAAGCGGCCCGGCTTCGGCTATTGCAGGAATATCACTGCCGGTTTGGGTTCTGATGACGTGATCGGAAAATGTCAAATAGTAACTGCTATCGGGGGTTAGCTCATTGCTTGGATTGACGGTTAATTTGCTGCCGAAAATAGATAAATATCCACCGGTATTTCCGACGCCGTTTTTGAAGCTTTCTACGAGGCTGTCGTCAGCAGCGTTATGTAATTGAATTTCTCCGTTGCCGAGCTGAATAGCTTCGTTAAAGTTTAGTTCTAGTCGATCTCTAAAAAGCAGGTCGTTCCGATCACTGCGCAAGGAAGCCGGAAATTCTGTGGGCTGAAGAGTGGGTGCAGTTTCCACGGTTGAAACGACACTAGCAGCGACCGGCGTGCTTGGAGTTTGAGTTTCTTGAGAGGGTGGCCCTATGGTCGTAGTATTAGATTCGATTAAAACCGGCGGTAAAGGGATTGTTGCCGGAGAAAAGCCATCAATCGCTAGGTTGTTTGATGGACCCGCTAGATTCGGAATTGCCGCTGCCGGATCGGTCGCGGTTTTAAAATTAAAACTGTTCGGATCACTAAAGCCTTTAAAAGCATTGCCGCTTAGATCATAAGCGACATCCGGCCCGATGGTTAGATAATACTGGGTGCCCGGTAGTAGATCGGCATGTGGATTGATTTCGAGGGTACTGTTGTTGGTAATTAAAGCAGTGCCGCCTTCAGAGCCAAGCCCTTGGCTAAAGGCTTCGACTAGGCTGTGATCATTGCTTTTGTGTAATTCAATCGTCCCTTGCCCCAATTTAATTGATTCGTAAGAAACCAATGATATATTCGAATCAACAGCGATATGAGTTTGATTATCTATTGGAAAGATTGGTGTAAGTTCGGGTGGAATTATATCCAGAAATGGTGCAGTGAAGTTAAGTAACTGAGTGGAGGGTGAGGAGATAACCACGCGATTGCCACTTATATCGGTAATCGCGTCCGGACTAAACGTCAATGTATATTGAGCATTCGGCACTAAATCCGCACTAGGATTGATCGATAGGGTCTTGTCGCTAATAGTCAGTGCAGTTCGGGCGCTCTCGGTTCCTAAAGTAAAGGTTTCAACCACACTATTGTCACTGGCGCGGTGCAGGACAATTTCACCACTGCCTAAGTGAATGCTATCGCTGAAGTTGATCTCGATATTGCTGGCGACTGTGTAATTTGGCAGCCACGTACTTATGACCAAGGGACCTGCGGGCCCCGTCAAGAAGCTGAATTCAGTCGAATCACTGATGCCTTTAAAAGGATTGCCATAGCTGTCTTTAAGCGCATGATCCGAAATTGTCAGATAATATTGGGTATTTGGCGCTAAATCCTCAAACGGATTGATTGATACGTTATAGTTTGCCGCATAGCTCGTCGCTTTGGAATAACCTAGCCCCACGAAGCCGCCTAGCGATCCAGTCTAGGCTGTCGAAATAAGTCCCTCTGTCCCAGTTATTTTACTCCCGATTTTTGGCTTGCAATATTGTTGAAAAAAGCTTGGCGTTTTTTTCGAACAGTGTAAGGAATGTTATCTTTTTCCCACATTTCCACGTCATTATGGCGAGCC
>CANNKG010000087.1 GCA_947505105.1 Methylococcaceae bacterium
ACCACCCGATCCCATCCCGAACTCGGAAGTGAAACCTCTTAGCGCCGATGATAGTGTGACAGGTTGTCATGTGAAAGTAGGGAATTGCCAAGCTCTTAATTAAATTAACCCTGTCGAGGTCTCCCTCTTCAGGGTTTTTTTTTGACCTGAGGTTTCGTTGTATAATCCATTCCTTTTATTCTAGCTACTCTTTAACTATGCTTCCAGTAAATTCGGTATTTGTTACCTACTGTTCGATCATTGCTGGCCTGTTATTGGCTCTAGCATTTGCACCATTTAACTATGCTGTATTAGCCATTTTTTCGCTTAGTTATTTGTTTTGGTCATGGCAAGGTGTTTCGGCTGCGAAGGCTGCGCTAAGAGGATATTTATTTGGCTGTGGATTATTCGGTGTGGGCGTTTCTTGGGTCTATGTCAGTGTGCATGATTTTGGCGGCGCGAGTATGCTTGGGGCTGGGTTGTTGACAGTTTTTTTTGTGGCATTTTGGGCATTATTTCCGGCGCTGATTGGCTTTTGTGTTGTTAAATTTAACCAGATTGGCAATCATTGGGTGAGTTTGTTATTGGCCCCGTTAGTTTGGATATTAGTCGAGAATATAAGAGGATATTGGTTGTTGAATGGATTTCCTTGGTTACAAATCGCCTACACTCAACTTGACACGCCGTTGTCTGGTTATATTCCTCTACTAGGCGTCTATGGTACTGGCTTCTTGTTGGCTTTAAATTCAGCTGTTTTGGTATTTTGTACACGACAACAAAAATATCGTATTCGTTTACTCAGTTTGTTAGGGGGGATTTGGTTGGGTGGATGGGCATTATCACAAATTCAATGGACTGAGGAAGTAGGGGATGCATTTAAGGTTTCATTAGTACAGGGCAATATTTCCCAAGACCAGAAATGGGTGCCTCAAAATAGAATGAATACTTTAATGAAGTACAAGCAACTTACTCAACAGCATTGGGATTCCAAGGTTATTATTTGGCCTGAGGCATCCATTCCGGCATTTTTATCCGATGTTGATGAATTTTATATTAGGCCCTTGGAGGCTGAGGCAAAGCAACATCAAGTCGATTTGGTTGTCAGTCTGCCGATGGATGAACCGGATTCTAAAGCGATGTTCAATGGTGTGCTCGTTATCGGAAAGGAGCGGGGGGCTTATAAAAAAAATCATTTGTTACCGTTTGGCGAATATATGCCTCTGCAGCCATTGTCTGGTTTTGTCCTGAAATTATTAGGGATAAAATTAGGTGATTTTAATGCTGGGGGCGATCAGCAAGCGTTTTTAAAAGCCGGAGGTTATGCGTTTTCGACTTCTATTTGTTACGAAGATGCTTTCGGTGGCGAAGTTGCTAGAAATATTGAACAAGCAGCATTTTTAGTCAATGTGACCAATGATGCTTGGTTTGGAAATTCGATTGAGCCACATCAACACATGCAGATTGCCCGAATGAGAGCTCTCGAAACCGGTCGTTTTTTAGCGCGTGCGACTAATACCGGGATAACCGGATTTGTTGGGCCTAATGGCAAAATAATTAGCCAAGCACCGTTATTCGAAACTTATGTGTTAACCGACGCTATTAAGCCGATGCAAGGCCTTACCCCTTATGCTCGCATCGGAGATTATTGGATTATCGGTGGGTTGAGCTTATTGTTGATTATTGTGGTTGTCGTTATCAAAAGAAGCAAACAGCTATCTCCTTCAGCAATAACCTAGCAAATAGTGCTTACTGATGGATTTCGGCATATAGTGCTCGAAATTCATCGGTGAGCTTATGATAGGGGACATAATGCACCAAGGGTTGAGCAACCGAATGTGACTCTCTGATTTTAACTGAAGGCGAAATCTTGCTTTCCAGAACCGGATGACCTTCGGCAATCAGCGTTTCGACTAATTGGCGAGGCAAATTCATTTGCTTTTGATATTGATTGACGATAATGCCTTCAATTTCGAGGCTGCTGTTGTGATCGGCCTTAACTTCTTTCAGTGCCTGCATCAGGGTATAGAGCGCCTCTCTCGAAAAAGCATCGCAGTCAAACGGAATTAAACACTTATCCGCTGCAATTAGCGCCGATTGGCTATAAAAATTCAGAATCGGCGGCGTGTCCATATAGATAGCATCAAAGCCGGTCAATTTTTCAAGCGCTTCTTTGAGTTTAAAAATTTTATAACGCGATTCGAGGCGGGCTTGCAGAGGTTCTAACTCAGGATGCGAAGGGATTATAAATAAATTCGGAAATGGGGTTTCATGAATAACGCCTTCCAAGCCGGAATTCCCACCGCCAAAAATCCCTAAGCTCAAGGTATCTTTAAAAAAATGCGCGATGGTTTTATCGGCTTGAGCAACTTTAGCACCGAGCAAATATTGCGTGGCATTGCCTTGAATATCGAGGTCTATGACTAAGGTGCGTTTTCCATCAACGGCGCTAATCGCAGCAAGATTACAAGTGATCGTTGATTTACCGACTCCGCCTTTTTGATTGAATATGACTCGACGCATAATAGTTCTCTGGACCTCAAATAGAATAAGCTGACATTATAAAGGGTATCCGGTCAAGATCAACATCTTGCGAAGGTTTTAGCGCCGCAGGCCGGACAAACTGGAATTTCACTGGTGGATTTGAAGGCAATTTGTTTATCGCATTCGGTACAGCGAAACGTTCCAGGGCCGGTAATTTCTCCGCTGAGGTAGATATTGTGTTCGGCATGTCTTTTCAGCTGAGCTAGTTCAATGCTGGTTTTATCCGCGACGCTCATGAATGCGTCGAGTGCGAAGTTTTCAATCAAATCAACATCAAATTTTAACCATTCGGACAGGTCTTCCTGATCGTCTTCATTTAAGCTGTGGGCAGCCCCTTCAACGTCGCGTTGTACATAGTCGGCAATTTTATGTAATTCTTCCTGGGTTAAGCCACCGAGCGCGCTGGTTTTTTCTTTAGCGACTTCAATGCCGTGCGCCAGCGAATGAAGACCGTCATCCATAATTTCATAGAGATGACCCATCAAATCGTCATACGCTTTAATAAATTTGTTTTCACTCATGGTAGCTCCTTTTAAGATGAGGCTTTTGATTTAATCGACAGTGCGGTATTCTAACGCTTTTGACTGGTAAAATACGAGAAGGATATGGAAGAAAATTATAAGCCATTTATTTTAGAGCCCGCCGTGCAACAAAAATGGGCAGATTCCGGGGTGTTTACGGCACAGGAGTCCTCGCCCAAGGAAAAATATTATTGCTTATCCATGTTTCCTTATCCCAGCGGCAAATTGCACATGGGGCATGTGCGTAATTACAGTATCGGTGACGTGATCAGTCGTTACCAGCGCATGCAGGGTAAAAACGTATTGCAGCCGATGGGCTGGGATGCTTTTGGTTTGCCGGCTGAAAATGCCGCGATGCAACATGGCGTGCATCCTGCTGAATGGACTTACGAAAATATCGCGTATATGCGCGATCAGCTTAAACAGCTTGGCTTCGGTTACGATTGGAACCGGGAAGTGGCGACCTGTGACCCATCTTATTATCGTTGGGAGCAATGGTTCTTTTTGAGGCTGCTCGAAAAAGGCTTGGTTTATAAGAAAACCGCGCCGGTCAACTGGTGTCCGCATGATATGACCGTTCTTGCGAATGAGCAGGTTATTGAAGGATGTTGTTGGCGCTGTGATACCAAAGTTGAACGAAAAGAAATTTCGCAATGGTTTTTGAAAATTACCGCTTATGCTGAAGAATTGCTCAGTTCTCTTGACAGTCTGGACGGCTGGCCTGAACAGGTTAAAACCATGCAGGCGAACTGGATCGGTAAAAGTTATGGCGTACGTTTTGCGTTTCCATACGTATTAGATGGAAAGCAAGAACTGCTGTGGGTTTATACCACACGGGCCGATACCATTATGGGCGTCACGTTCTGCGCAGTTGCCGCTGAACACCCGTTGGCCGTCTATGCCGCTCAAAATAATCCTCAATTGACCGCGTTTTTAAAGGAATGCGAGCAAAGCGGGACCGCCGAAGCTGATATGGCAACCATGGAGAAAAAAGGCATGGCGACCGGTATTTCGGTGACGCATCCCTTGACTGGTGCGCAAGTTCCGGTGTGGGTTGGCAACTATGTCTTGATGAGTTATGGCGAAGGGGCGGTGATGGCCGTGCCTGCTCATGATGAGCGAGATTTTTATTTTGCTCATAAGTATCAGTTGCCAATTATTCAGGTGTTAACGCAAAACAGTTCAGCTCAGGACGTAAAGTTTGATGTCCAAAACTGGCAAACTTGGTACGCGGCCAAAGATGACAGCATGATTCTAGTCAATAGCGGAAAATATGACGGTTTGACTCATTCCGCCGCAGTCGATGCGATTGCTGCCGATTTAAAAGTTAAAAATTTGGGCGAAAAGCAAACCAATTTCCGTCTACGTGATTGGGGCGTTTCCCGGCAACGTTATTGGGGCGCACCAATTCCGGTGATTTATTGTGATGATTGCGGTACTGTGCCGGTTCCTGAACAGGATTTACCGGTCGAGTTACCGCGAGATGTTGTGCTGGATGGTTCCCAATCGCCGTTGGTGGCGCATCCGACTTTTTCTAAAACAACCTGCCCAACCTGCGGTAAGCCTGCGCAGCGCGAAACCGATACCTTCGATACCTTTATGGAATCGTCCTGGTATTTTGCACGCTTTACCTGTAATCAGGCCGAACAGATGCTCGATCCGCAAGTCAATCATTGGCTGCCGGTCGATCACTATATCGGTGGGATCGAGCATGCGATTCTGCATCTCTTGTATGCTCGTTTTTATACCAAAATGCTGCGCGATGAGGGCTTATTAGTTGCCGATGAGCCCTTCAAAAATCTCCTGACGCAAGGAATGGTTTTGAAAGACGGCAGTAAAATGTCGAAATCCAAAGGTAATACCGTCGACCCTCAAGGGCTCATTGAGCTGTATGGCGCCGATACGGTGCGTTTGTTCATTATGTTTGCTGCGCCGCCGGAACAATCCCTGGAATGGTCGGATGCTGGTGTTGAAGGTGCGTTCCGATTTTTAAAACGTTTGTGGCGCCAAGTTTATTTGCATGTCACTCAAGGTTTACCCGATCACAGTTTAGATGTTGCTAATTTGACCCCTGAACAAAAAACGCTGCGTCGTCATGTCCATCAGGCAATTCAAAAAGTGACCGATGATATTGGTCGCCGGTTTATTTTTAATACCGCGATTGCGACGAATATGGAGCTGCTGAACCATATTGCCAAATTTGATGATCATACGACCAATGGGCGGGCGGTGCTGCAAGAGGCGCTCGAAGCGGTGCTATTGATGTTGGCGCCGATTGTGCCACATATTTGCGATGAATTATGGCTGCAGTTGGGTCATGCTACCGATATCGTCAGCGAATCCTGGCCAATCCTTGATCATGAGGCGCTGATTCAGGATGAATTGGAAATTGTAGTGCAGGTCAATGGTAAACTGCGCAGTAAATTAAAAGTGCCTGTGGGAATCACTAAGGAAGCGTTAGAAGCATTGGCGTTGCAGGATGAACATATTAAGCGTTTCTTGGTTGATCAAGCGCCCAAAAAAGTTATCGTAGTCCCGAATAAATTAATAAACATTGTAATTTGATTTGAGTGTGGGCATTGTACTTTGATTTTATAATCAATCGTGCAATGCTCGCCTCATCCCGAACGGCCTATTTCCAAAGTTGAAATGAATAATGATTAAGCACATTTTACTTATATTAATCGTGGGACTGCTGTCTGCCTGTAACTATCATTTGCGTGGCTCAGCAGAAATTCCGGAAATGCTAAAGTTTCTGAATGTTCAATCAGCCTCACCTCTGTTGTATAAAAGCTTTAAGGAGTCGCTCCAGACCGCTGGTGGACAGTTAATTGATAAACCAGATCCAAAAGGCGTGATTGTTAAGGTTGTCAATGAACGATTTGAGCGCCGTTCCTTGTCGTTGAGTTCGACTGGTAAAGCGAGCGAGTTTGAGCTTGTCTATGACTTATCGTATGAGGTATGGGGTTCTGCTGGTCAGTTGTTCGTTCCATTACAGCAAATCAAAGTCAGGCGGAATTATTTCAACGACCAGCAGGATATTATAGGAAAAAGCAATGAGGAAAATATCATTCGTCAGGAAATGTATCAACAAGCAGTTCGCGAGTTGATGGAACGTGGGCGAGCATTGTTGAAAGCTAATCAGAAATGATATGCGCTTAAATTTAGCAGAATTGCCCCAGGCGCTCTCGAGAGGTCTTGCGCCGATCTATTTTTTGACGGGAGATGAGCCTCTGCAATTAGGTGAGGCTGCCGATACGATCAGAGCCGCGGCTAAAAAAGCGGAATTTCTGGAGCGTGAAATCATTATTGTTGATGGACATTTTGAATGGTCTGGTTTAAGTTTAATTGCAGCTTCCAATTCAATTTTTGCCGATAAAAAAATTCTCGATTTAAGAATACCCGACGGCAAATTAGGTGTGGAAGGAGCGAAGGCTATTCAGGATTATTGCCGAAATATTCCCGGCGACACTTTGTTATTGATCAGTACCGGTAAGCTGACCAAGGATGCTTTGAAAAGTCGCTGGTTTGAAGCCCTCGAAAAACAGGCGGTAGTTATTCAAGTTAAGCCACTTGAGGGTAAAGAACTCGAAAATTGGTTAATACAGCGATCTGTGCAGCGAGGGGTAAAGCTCGATCACAAAGCGGCGCGCATGTTGGTGGGCAGACTGGAAGGTAATTTGCTGGCGGCTGCTCAAGAAATCGAAAAATTATATGTTTTATATGGTAATGAGTTGATTACGGTTGAAAAGATCAATGAAGTCGTCGCGGATAGTTCTCGGTATGATGTTTTTAAATTGGTCGATGCGGTTTTGGCAGGCCAAGTTAAACGATTCATAAAAATTCTGTATGGCCTACGTGATGAAGGTGTCGCGCTTCCGGTCGTGCTATGGAGTTTAACGCGTGAAGCCAGAGTATTAATCGCCATGCAGCATCAATCAAGACCGGGTGGGCAAGGGTTTGCGCCAGCTTGGGACAGACATAAGAATCTGCAGAATGAAGCGCTAAGACGATTAAAACCGCGTGTTTTGGAAGATGTGTTACTGTTGGGCGCAGCAGCAGATCAACAAATAAAGGGGCAACAACGAGGTGACCCATGGGAAACACTTTTAAAGATGTGTTTGATATTTAGTTCTCATGCGGTTTTGACAAATTGTGCTTGAGTCTAATACACTTAATCCAAGTCAACGTTTTTAAAGGCCAGCTGTTATAGAATTCTTAACAAAATTTTATAACACTAAGCCTTGTCAATTATGGGTAAAGAATTATGCAAAATATTATTTTGAGTGGACTAAAACAGATCCCTTTTTTTCCACAATTGCCAGAGGCTACGCTTAGAAGTTTAGCGCTAAAAGCTCAAGTTGCGAAGTTTTCAAGAGGTGAAAAAATTCTTAAGGAAGGGGATAAAACCAATTCTTTATATGTGATCGTTTCGGGTAAGGTTAAGATCCATATGAACTATGCGGTTGAAAAGCCTGTTGATTTAATCACATTGGAGCCAGGTGACTATTTTGGAGAAATGGCCTTAATTACAGATGAGCCGAGGGCTGCAACAGTAACAGCACTTTTTAGAACGGTCTGTGGAGTTATTTCAAAAGCTGATTTTTGGACGTGGCAAACGACTCATGCAGTCGAGATCAATTTACAAAGAGTTTCGCATAAAAAAATTCGTTATCTTAATCAAAAAACCCAAAAAATAGCTACTTCAAGTGTTTATCAAAACAAAGAAGTATGAGAGGTCGTGAAAAGTCCTACTTTTTCTTAATAATGACGTTAAGCGCTAATCAAACCCTAGAACTTTTCTCTAAACATAAAATACACGGCGCCTAATAAGCAAAATCCCGCCCAAAGATAATCCAGCTTTAGCGGTTCACGCAAATATAAGACGGAAAAGGGTACAAAAATTGAAAGGGTAATCACTTCCTGAATAATTTTCAGCTGTCCGACACTTAATACCGAATAGCCGACTCGATTGGCAGGTACTTGTAACATGTATTCGAATAAAGCAATACCCCAACTGACGATGGCAGCAACAATCCAGGGTTTGTTGTTAAGTTCTTTCAAATGAGCATACCAAGCGAAAGTCATGAAGACATTGCTGCATAACAGTAAACCAATACTCATCAAGATAGGCTGATAAATCATTAGCGTATTATTCAGTGCGATGGCGGCGGCGGAGGCGAACCGGGCGGTGGCGGTGGAATGTTAGCGTCTGCTTGCGGAATTTGAGGCTGAATGTCAGTAGTGAATTGTCCTGAAACCGGTACGCGGTGCCCTTGGGCGTACATGCATTGAATATAATTAATGTCGTAACGCTCTTGGGCATAATAGCCCGAGGTGTCGGCACTTTGCGTTCCAGCCAGACTACCAACGGCAAGTCCTGAACCTGCACCTATTGCTGCTCCCGTTCCTCCTCCAATTGCGGCACCTGCTGCAGCGCCGACAGCGGTTCCGACTACGGCAGACTGAATAGCTTGGTTAGCCGCAACTTGGCTGGGTGAGACGCCACCGATTTGAAGATAGGCATATTGGCGACAATTGGCATCGTCAATGCGGAATTGTTCAAAAGTGCGGTTAGTTCCGGGTAATACCATAACACTAGGCGCAGTGGGCAGGATAACACACCCCGACACCGCTAAAACCGATATTATCCACGGTGAAGATTTTATAAACTGGTTCATAACTTGTTCCATCCATTATTAACGTGGTGGTTGGGCAGGAACTTGTACCCAGCCGCTTGGGCATTCTTTTATGTAGGGATAATAACCGTCGGGATTACGACAGTAATACCAGAAATTCGGTGGATAATTTGGAGCGACGGGTGCTTGACGTTCGATGTAAATTGGCGGAGCCGGCGGAACAATAGTAACGTTAGGCGGGTACGCATAATAGGGCGAGTAATAGGGGGCGGGATAGCCAAAACCCGAGTAAAAGCCAAATGAGGGGCCTATGTATAATCCACCGCCGTAGCGACCACCGTAATGCCCGCCATAGTAAGCGCCACGGTGACCGTGGGCAATTGCGACGTTAGTGCCGAAGAGTCCAAGACACAGGATCAAAGCCATGAGTATGTTAACCTTATCCATTTTTAACCTCTTTCTGTTTTTTAACAGGATTCAGCATAGCTTAAACCAGTCATCCTTAACCAGAGCTTAACTGAGGGTATCTAAAACAATCGACGAGATGATCGTTCACCATCCCCACCGCCTGCATATAGGCGTAGCAGATGGTGGGGCCGACAAACTTGAAGCCTCGCTGGCGTAAGGCTTTACTCATCGCTTCAGAAATTTTGGTGCTGACTGGCACCTCTGACATCGATTGCCAACTGTTCTGGATGACTTGTCCTTCGACAAATTGCCAGATGAATTGTTCAAAAGTACCGAATTGTGCCTGTGTATCGAGAAAGGCCTGAGCATTTTGGATCATCGCAGATATTTTCAATTTGTTGCGGATAATTCCAGGATTTTGCATGAGTTCGGTAAATTTCTGCTCATCATAACGCGCTATTTTTTGAGCATCAAAATGATCAAAGAGTTCATGATAGGCCGGACGTTTTTTTAAAATGGTGACCCAACTCAATCCTGCCTGCGCGCCCTCAAGTAATAACATTTCAAATAGCAGTTGATCATCATGAACGGGAACGCCCCATTGTTGATCATGGTAATGTTCGGACAAGGGGTCAGTCAAAGCCCAAGGGCATTTAGTAGGTTGCATGATGATTCCGATTTAGTTGAAACAGCTGGGTACTTTTTCAATCAAGCCTTTTGCTAAACCAAGGTGTCCGGCTGCATCGAGATGCACGCCATCAAGCGTGCTCGGCGCGCAATACTCGGCAGCATTGAGAAAATGGCAGCGTGATGATTGAGCAACCATCGCATAAAATCGCGCGAAATCATTGGATTGTTCGGGTTGACCATGAATTTTTAGGCGCAAACCTTCCGACAAAGGCCCGATTTTGGGTGGACTTACCAGCAAAATAGGAGGTGGTAAGCCATTGACGCCGGTGTTGCTTTTCTGAATGATCTCAAGCAATACCGCAATACCTCGGGCGGCATCGAAAGCGGTATGATCTCGGAAATGCAGAATATCATTGGTGCCGAGCATTAGAATAACCAGATCGAGCGGTGCGTGAGATTGCAATAATGGCAATAACAATACAGAGCCATTGCGTCCAGGGCGAAAAGGTTCGTCCCAGACCGAACAGCGCCCGTTCAAGCCTTCTTCAATAATGCGATAATCGCTACCCAAAGATTTTTCGAGAATACCGGTCCAGCGAGCGTTAAAGGGATAACGTCCGGAACTTTCGGGAATACGGCCCCAGGTGTTTGAATCGCCGTAACAAAAAATTGTCTTCATTGGCTAAATTGAGAGTCAAAAAAAGCCCTATTGTAGATCAAGCAGCGCTTTAAAAGTCGGCAAATTGTTGGATACGATTTGTGGGTAGCGAGGTACACAAGTTGCGCTGTTCCTGATTATTTTCCAGCGCAATAATGCGTTTAACAATTTCATTGGCACTGCTGCGACCAATCGGGCCGCTGACTAGACGATCAGTCGCGTAGCTGAGTAGCTGAACGTAACTTTGATATGGACCTCCGGCAATTTTCGAACTGACCACAATACCCGGTGTGTCCCAGTGTGAATATTGTTTGGGCGTATCGCTTCCGGCATTGCAGCCGCCCATAAAGATCAGGCCTTCGGGGTTGACTAGCGAGCGGAGAGCATTGGCAAATAACATAAAACGTTCTTCACTGGCGCGCTCATAGTTTTTGGCTTCATACAAAGCAGGTCGACAGACGCGTTCACAGCTATCAAGGCGGTCTCTGCGAGTATAGTCAGGTAATAGGGATAATTTTTGCGGATTACAAAATTTGTCGAAACAGGCGTAATCGATTGCTTGAAATTCTTGATGTTTTTGTTTCAGAGTCCGGCGCATTTCAACATCGGGAAGGTTAAGCAAAGTTTGCCAATGTGTCGATACAAAATCACTAAACGGTTTATTCTTGTGCAGATCAAAGCTTATCGAAATGATGCGCTCGTTACCGGGTTGAGCCTCGGAAACTTGCTGAGCGATTCCTTGTGAGTCTTTTTGGGCAAGGTCTTCCAATAAAATTGCACTCGATAACACAGGGCCATCGAAACCGCCATGTCCGATAAAAATCACCCGATCAAAATGGCTTCCGGATTGAATTAGGGCGCCTGTTTGTTGATAGAAGCTTTCCCAACTGCGAATATTGTGTAGCCAAGTTACCTTGGCACGAAATCGATTGCGATAGAAATTACTGAGAATGTGGCTATAAGATTCCGGCCAGCGGTCGGTTTCGCGCGGAAAATCCGGATTGCGGTAGAGTAATGGTACGATCAATACATTTTTGGGGATTCGTTCTACTTGGTAGTAACTTAGGCGCTGCGTCTGGGGTTGGCAATTCAATACTTCAAAATTTTCTCCGAATGCCTTGGGTTCTCTACCGGGAACCAGTGATAGGAAAAGCAGTCCAAAGAAAAGTATTGTTTGCGAGTGTTTAATCCAGGAGGATTGCATAAACTAACCTAATGAGTAGAGCGTGGTATTAATTAAAAGAAATTACTATTCTTCATTTAGCGCTTCTTTTTTACGTTGTTCGGCATGAATTAGAAATTGCCGACGTTGTTGATCATTGACTAGCGTCCAAAGTTTAATTTCATCAAGCGAACGAAAGCAGCCAAGACAAATATCATGTTTATTTAAACAACAGTTTTTAACGCAAGGAGAATTTACCATTTTTTTTGTATGAGGCATTATTCTAAATAGTCATTGCTGAATGAGTACACACCTTAAAGGATTCTAACGTTTCAAACAACTTTATTGGCAGATAATTGGATGCCCTTGCAGAATTTCGGAAATTCTGTTTACGAAGTTCAAGCAAGATAAACTATGATCTCAAATCAACATTTGTTCCTGCAAACGTTTTATCTCGTCACGTAGTTTGGCGGCCTGTTCGAATTCCAGATTTTTGGCATGCTGGTACATCTGCGCTTCCAGCTGTTGTAATTTTTTGCTTTGCTGTTTCGGCGTTAGATGCTGGTAGCTGGCGGCGGTTTCGGCGACCTTGGCCTGATTCCGCATATAATCAGGACCTGCGCCCGGAATCGACAGTTCAAGAATATCTTTGACCGATTTGAAGATCGTGGTCGGTTCAATATTATGTTCTAAGTTGAAGGCTTGTTGCTTAGTACGTCTTCGCTCGGTTTCTTCAATCGCTTGCTGCATGGAGTGAGTGATTTTATCGCCATATAAAATCGCTTTGCCGTGCGCATTCCGAGCGGCGCGGCCAATAGTTTGCACAAGGGAAACCACCGAACGCAAAAAACCTTCTTTGTCGGCATCAAGGATCGCCACCAAGGATACTTCCGGAATATCGAGGCCTTCGCGTAACAGATTGATACCGACGAGGACATCAAAAATGCCCAGACGAAGATCGCGGATAATTTCGACGCGTTCGACAGTATCGATATCCGAATGTAAATAACGCACCTTAAGATTATGATCCAAAAAATATTCGGTGAGATCTTCGGACATACGTTTGGTCAGAGTAGTCACTAATACGCGTTCGTTAACCGCTACCCGTTTTAGAATTTCCGAAAATAAATCATCAATTTGGGTGGTCGCTGGACGCACCTCAACTTCAGGATCGACTAAGCCGGTCGGTCTGACCACCTGATCGACAAAAACCCCTGAATTTTCCTTTTCATATTTTCCGGGAGTGGCTGACACGTAGATCTTTTGGGCGGTTTTTCCCTCGAATTCGGCGAAGGTGAGTGGGCGGTTATCCAGTGCGGAAGGTAAGCGGAAGCCGTATTCAACCAAGGTTTCTTTGCGAGATCGATCACCCTTATACATCGCGCCGATTTGCGGTACCGTGACATGACTTTCGTCAATGATAACCAACGCATCTCCTGGTAGATAATCGAACATGGTCGGTGGCGATTCACCCGCTTGTCGATTCGATAAATGTCGTGAATAGTTTTCGATTCCTGAGCAATAGCCTACTTCCAGAATCATTTCGATATCGAACAGGGTGCGCTGTTCGAGTCGTTGCGCCTCGACGAGCTTATTAAGTGCGTACAGTTGTTCGAGCCGTGCTTTAAGTTCGATTTTAATCGCCTCGACTGCGCGCAGTAGCTGATCTCTCGGCGTGACGTAATGGCTTTTCGGGTAGACTGTAAAGCGCGCCACTTGTTTTGATACTGCACCGGTTAATGGGTCGAATAATGACAGACGTTCAATTTCATCATCGAATAATTCAATGCGCAGCGCTTCTTGTTCGGATTCGGCAGGATACACATCGATCACTTCGCCGCGCACCCGATAAGTCGCCCGGCGCAATTCGATATCATTGCGGGTATATTGCATTTCGGCGAGGCGACGTAAAATACTACGTTGATCGATTAAGTCGCCTCGCACCAGATGTAGCACCATTTGGAAATAGGATTCGGGTTCACCTAAGCCGTAAATTGCCGATACCGTGGCGACGACAATAGTATCGCGCCGTTCGATCAACGCTTTGGTCGCCGACAAGCGCATCTGTTCGATATGCTCATTTAAAGCCGCATCTTTATCGATAAAAGTATCGGAGGCCGGAATATAGGCTTCCGGCTGATAATAATCGTAATACGACACAAAATATTCGACGCTGTTATCGGGGAAAAATTCCTTCATTTCGCCATAAAGCTGGGCAGCCAGGGTTTTGTTCGGCGCCATAATCATTGCCGGGCGTTGCACGGTTTCGATCACATTGGCAATCGTAAAGGTTTTGCCGGAACCTGTAACCCCGAGCAGGGTTTGATGGACTTCGCCGTCAGTTAAGCCCTCAACCAAGCGCGCAATCGCGGTGGGTTGATCGCCAGCAGGTTGATAGGGGCTATGAATTTTGAATGGCTTTTTCACGCTATTAATCAAATCTCATGTTGTTTTAGAATCGCGAGTACCTAGCAAGCTATTATACATAGGGTATAATTAACGGCTATCGACTAATTACATTACCAACTACTAATTGACCTATGAGCATAGCACTTTCAAACCGCGTCCAATCCGTTAAACCATCACCCACTCTAGCGATTACGGCCAGAGCCGCTGAAATGCGTGCGGCTGGTAAGGATATTACCGGACTCGGTGCTGGCGAGCCTGATTTCGACACCCCGCAACACATCAAAGACGCCGCCGTTCAGGCGATTGCGAACGGTTTTACTAAATATACCGCGGTTGACGGAACCGCCGGTTTAAAAAAAGCCATCATAGCCAAATACAAACGCGATAACGGTCTGGACTATCAACCTAAACAAGTTTTGGTCTCTTGCGGCGGTAAACAAAGCTCGTATAATCTGACCCAAGCCTTGTTGAACACGGGTGATGAAGTCATTATTCCGGCACCTTACTGGGTTTCGTATCCGGATATGGTGTTATTGGCGGACGGCGTACCGGTGATTATCGACACCACGCAGGAGCAAAATTTTAAAATTTCGCCTGAGCAATTGCGCAACGCCATTACTCCCAAAACGCGTCTGATTTTTATCAACAGCCCGTCCAATCCAAGCGGCGTCGCATATACGCTGGATGAATTGAAAGCGCTTGGCGATGTCTTGAAAGAGTTCCCCAACATCATCATTGCGACCGATGACATGTACGAACATATCCTGTGGCAAAAAGGCACCTTCGTCAATATTCTAAATGCCCATCCTGATTTGTATGATCGCACCGTCGTTATGAATGGCGTATCTAAAGCCTACTCGATGACCGGCTGGCGAATCGGCTATTGTGCGGGGCCCGCCGATTTGATTGAAGCCATGTGTACGATCCAATCTCAAAGTACGTCCAATCCTACGTCCATTTCGCAAGTAGCGGCTGAAGCGGCGTTAAATGGCGATCAATCGTTTATTGATGATATGTGCGTAGAGTTTAAAAAGCGTCACGATTATGTCGTTAAAGAACTCAATAGCATCGAAGGGATCAAATGTACCGAAACCGATGGAACCTTCTACGTGTTCCCGAATGTGGAAGGATTGATTGCGCGTTTGGATAATATCAGCAACGACTTGGACTTTGCCGATTACTTGATCGAAAAAGCCGGTGTCGCGCTGGTGCCGGGTTCAGCATTCGGTTCTGACGGACATATCCGCATCTCGATTGCCACCAGCATGGCCAATCTCGAAAAAGCGATGGCTAAAATTAAGCAGGCGATTTAGTTTGGTGTGATTTAAGGCAAAAGCTTTCCTATTTAAACGACTAAAGACCGCTTTCTCAATCTTGGGAAGGCGGTTTTTTGTTTAATATCACAATGGGCTTTAGTCATTCGTGGTTAAGCTTTCTGCCCAGGCTAAATTATTGATGGCAATGGTTAAATTTGGATTTAATTTTATGGCTTGTCGGCAGGCTGCAAGCGCTTGTTGTTTTAGGTTTAATTTAATATGCGCGACACAGAGGTTGTTATAAGCCTCGGCATAGTCGGGTTTTAACGCCAGGGCTTTTTTGCTGGCCTCAAGGCTTTCGAGGTATTTACCACCCTGGAACAAACGCAGGCTTTCATTTAATAAGAATTGCGCATCATGGATGCCTTGCTTGCTCAGAATTACACTTCCTTTAGGACAAAGCGCCTCTGTCGATCGATCAACAATTCGATATTCCCTCATGGTTGGACCCGTTAACAATATCCCAATAGGCATCATATCAACAGCGCAATAAACTTTATCGGTTTGGAGTTTTTCCCACCATTGTGGCGTGCCCCAATAGCCCGCGACTTTTCGATAATCGATTTTTTCAGGTTGGTAATGCACCCAATTTTCTGCAAGCATGTAACTCCAAAGTACCAGCATATTGATGAGCAAGAGTAGCGCAAGGCGAGGGCATTTTTGTTGGATGCGCGGGTAAGTCATGCCGATAGTGGCAGCACAGGTTAAGGGGATGAATAAAAAATACCGTAGCTCGTTTGATTGAGGCAATAATCCGGTGACACAGAGGATTCCTATGCACATTACGCTGGCGATGCTGCCGGTCTTTCGATCAAATGTCAGCAGCATTAAAATCATGCAGGGAATATAAAAAATGACCCAGCCAACCCAAAATCCTCCCATGTGAAAGGCAATCACGGCATTGCCTTGGTCAATAATCCAGCGAGGCCGGTAGTTATAAAAAACCGGATGATTGATTTCCAGCAAGGAATGAATAAACAGTTTAAATTGACCGACTCCCTTGAGCGCTATCGGTCGTTCTTTTTGGATATCTACGCTTTCCGCAAAGGGAAAATAGTCACTTAAAATCGGCATTCGAAACGGCCAGAATGGATTAGCATATAGAAACCAATTTTTGAAATAAGGCAAACTCGCTAAAAAACTTGCTCCTAAGGCAATCAAAATGAGCTTTTTTATCGTTAAATTCGTTTTTTGGGGGTGCGAAAATAAGCACAAGGTCATAAATAGTAACAAGCCTAGTGCGACTAACGGTACTAACAGGTATTTTGACCACGCCGCCCCTATAAATCCCAATAAGCCGCAATAAATATGGGTTTTTGTGGATTTATCAGGAAATAAATAGAGCGAGATAAGCGAACAAAATCCGATCGCGAGTAAGGAATTGCCGAATAAGTCGATGTAACTGGTTGTCGTATGGATGATTACGAGAGGCACTGTTAACGTAATCAAGGCGACTAGCCAAATGCGCGCCTTCAGAACGAAGTGACAGTAGCCCAGGAAGGTCGTAAAGGCTAAATAATTAATAACTCCGGTAGCATTGACTGATCCGGTAGTTTTCCAGAGTAGCCCTTGAATAAAATGCGGTAAGAACGGGAAACTTTGGTAACGCAGATACATGCGGTCATTCATGTCGTAGCCGATGTCCAAGCCACCACGCAATGCCGCAAATGGCAGATGATACATAAAGGTATCCCATCTCGGTTCCAGACGGATAATCGCTCTGACGGCTAAATCCGCTAAAACGATAAAAACCAGAATGCTCGATACTCGGGTAAAAAATTGGGTAATCTTATCGGTGATTGCTGGAGTAGGCATTAGATTCGGAGGTTTTTGAGCTTAGGGAGTGGGTGAAGGTTGTAACATCACCCTTATTGCGGGTCTTTAAAATAATTTTGGACGGCTGTTTGACATAATATGAGTGCTTCAATAGCGAGTTAGCTAAGTCGTCAATTTCGAAATTGCAAAATTGAGGTTTTCTCGAATGCGGGTCAAATCTGCTTCGGAAAGCGTTATGACTCCTGTTGCTTGAAGGTGCAATATCTTTTCACCCGCGTCTTTGGCAGCTTGATAATGTCCTGCCCAATACCCTGAAATGCCCATCTCCTCAAGCAGTCGCCACTGATAAACTTCTGGATTGACGAATAACAGATCGTCCGGATAGGGTAATTGCAGCGCTTGCTGTAAAAATAAATACGCGAGATTAAATTGCCGTTGAATTCGGCAATAGACCGCTAAACCATGCAGCGCTTCAGCGCGGGATGGCCGCAATTCGTAGGCTTGTAAATAAGCTTCCATGACAATCGCGCTGGGTTTATTCAATTGGGCGGCGATTTGTGCCGCCTGCAGTTGGGCATAAAAGCTTTCTTCAGCCCAGCCGCCCATGTTGGCGCGTTTTAGATAATGCAGATAAGCAGCTTCCAAGTGTCCGGCATCGCGGTAAGATTGCGCCAAATAAAACTGACTGCGGTGATCATTCGGATTCTGGGCTAATTCGATTTCGAGTAGTCTGGCGTCGCTTAAGTATTTTTGTTCGTCGCTAAAACCACGCGAGCGTACTCCTTCGCCCGGATGGGTTTCAATCCAGACTTGTTCCAAGGTGACGCGTGTATTATTTCCATCGAGCTGTTCGAGATATTCGTGAACGACGCCTTGCCATCGCCAACGAGTTTGACTAATGTCGATCAAATTGGTTAAAGAGTAACGCATGCTCACACTGTGTTTACGCAGGCAATAGGTGGTTCCGGGCGTCAAATGTCGATAGAAATCGACTTCGGTAACGCTTAATTCATCGTCGGCATCGATCAGCAGCAGCCAGCCATGGTTACGTCTGGCGCAGGCAGCTTCAAGTGCTTGATTACGATTGACCGCAAAATTAACCCATTCCCGGCACAGCACTTCTCCCGGTATCTGGTAATGCGCCATTTGGGTCTTGATAAACTCCGGGGTGCCGTCGGTCGAGCCGGTATCCACGATAACGTAGTAATCGATAATGTCTTTGACCGAATTAATCAAACGCTCCAGCACGGGCGTTTCGTTCTTGACGATCATATTAAGACAAATATTGGTTTTATTCATGGCAGGAGTAAAGATGGTTTTTGGGTGAGGTTATAATTTTTGCGGGCAATGTTTGAAAAATAGCGGTTTACAGAGATAAGCCGAGGTAGGGCGGTTTCGCTTTAGCAAGCCGCCATCAACTCAAGCGCCGAGTGGCGGATTGCCTAAAGGCGAATCCGCCCTACAGTTCTGTGGGCAAACGATAAAGCTGTTTGCCCACCCGGCTCGCTCAGATTGGGAGCGATACATCAGAAGATAAAAAATGCGTAGCCC
This sequence comes from Methylococcaceae bacterium, assembly GCA_947505105.1. GTDB lineage: Bacteria > Pseudomonadota > Gammaproteobacteria > Methylococcales > Methylomonadaceae > SXIZ01. Next base: position 18,591 of record CANNKG010000087.1, read on the forward strand.
GTATGGAGCATTGCGGAATACGGGATACGCCACTTTTTAGTTGGCCGGCTTGTTGGTCAATGGCGATTATTTCAGCCTGTATGTCTTTTGTTTTCAAAGTGCGTGAAGAATCTACGCTTTAAGGCTTTTAGTCAAATTATTTCGGTGGTTATAATCTTTACCGCAAAATTTAAA
>CANNKG010000088.1 GCA_947505105.1 Methylococcaceae bacterium
ATAAGGATGTCGAGGAGGTGATGAAAAAACTTAACCATCGACCACGGAAAAGCCTTAACTATAAAACACCTCATTCAGTCTTTTTTGCAGAATCTTTGCCGAAGGCCGCATGACAACTAGGATTGCACTTCGGAGTTGAATCCGCCATCGGTAATCTTCAAAGCATTTCTCCAAAATTACCAAGTCAGGGCTCATCTAATTTTGGATAACAGGGGACCAAAATGTTGGTGGGATAGCTATAAATCTGCTTTTAGAGGTGATTTGTATGACTGAACTAGTTCGAACTAACTTTGCAGCTAGATATTAACTGAGGGCCGCATCGTGTTCGATTTTATGGCTATGAATAGCTAATACTATGCTTCCCCCGGCTTAGCCGGGGGAATAATTTTTTGTTACGGTTTGCGAATTGAATCAGCTGAAGCTTGAATATACGCTTTAATCTTTTCAATCTCTTCTTTGTTTAGTTTACCAGTATAATCAGGCATTCCGCCATTTGTGAACGGCCCCGCCAGCACCATTTTATCCAGATACTCAATGGCGGATTTGTCTGAATAACCAAGATTTGGGATATTTCCACCCTTATCAACTCCTGGTACCCCGTGGCATAAAACACAATTACTGTCATACAGTGCTTGACCCGCTGGGATATCTTTAGGATCGTACTTAATACCTGATAGCAAAGGCCCTAAGAAGTATGGTGAAAACTCAGGCATATTAGTTTTGCCGTTAAGAACAAAGGTAAAAACTCTTCCTTCTGATGTGTATTCAGTGTGTCTAGTCGATTGTCCGTAAATACCACCCCAACCGACAGCAATTGAAACATACTGTTTACCTTCAAGTTCATAAGTGATGGGGGCTGCAATAACTCCTCCACCAACCGGTGATCTCCAGAGTTCTTTGCCGTTTGTAGCATCGAGGGCAAGTAAATGACCATCCGCGGTGCCCTGAAACACAAGATTACCGGCTGTTACAACTGTGCCGCCATTATAGGGTTTTGCGCCATAATCTTTATTCCAAACCTCTTTTTGTTGTGCAGGATCCCAGGCAATTAATCGACCAAAAGCCTTGCTTTGTGGTGGTTTGGCATTAATCACTTCACCAATCTTCCAACCAGCACCACACATAGTTTGAGCTGATTTGCATTGGTTCTGATCTTCAGTACTTTTCGATTCAGAATCGTCGGAAAGCACCATAGGAATGTGGTGGGCAGGAATATACACGAGTCGAGTCTTTGGGCTGTAAGACATTGACATCCAATTGTGTCCACCCAGGGGGGCTGGAATAGTTTCGTGCGGACCTTGTTCACGTGCGCCAGCTACTTCGATTGGGCGACCATTGATACTGTATCCTTTAGCCCAGTTCTGAGGTACATAATTTTTGGCTGAAATAAACTTACCAGTAGTGCGATCAAGAATAAAGAAAAAACCATTCTTATGTGCTTGCATGATAACTTTGCGAGTTTGTCCCTCAATCGCTATGTCTGCAAGGACCACGTCCTGAGTTGAATCAAAGTCCCATTGATCATTTGGATTTGCTTGGTAATGCCAGACGTATTTGCCGGTATCTATATCAAGGGCCACAATTGAACTTGTATAGAGATTATCTCCACCTCCAGGGTTTCTGGCTGAAGCTGACCAGGGACCGGGTTGACCCGTGCCGAAATAGACCAAGTTTAGCTTTGGATCGATTGCCATGCCATGCCATGGGGCACCACCACCGCCATTAAGCCAATATTTGCTACTAGGATTCCAAGTGGTTGCAGCGTCTTCCATCGCTTCATTTTCAAACGGTTTAGAAGGGTCGCCGGGGACAATAAACCATCGCCATTTGAGTGCGCCTGTTGCTGCATCGTAAGCCTGGACAGAACCACGGATACCATATTCTCCCCCGGCATTACCAATAATAATGGAATCTTTAATGACCATAGGAAAGGCTGTTATTGAATAAGGCCGAGAATTGTCTGGACTTGCATTGGTTTCCCATACCTTCTTACCGGTTGCAGCATTAATAGCTATTAAGCGTGCATCATAAGTGGCAACATAGACATTTCCTTTGTACACTGCTACGCCTCTATTGACTACGTCACAGCAGTTTATCCATGCTTTATCGCGCGGAACTAAAGGATCGTAAGTCCAGATATTTTTACCGGTTTTCGCATCAATAGCATACACAATGCTCCACGGCCCAGTGACATACATGACACCATCTACAACAATTGGCGTCGCTTCGACACCGCGTTTTGATCCTATCTCATATACCCAAGCTAAGCCTAAATTGTTAACATTTGTGGTATTGATTTGTTTGAGTTGACTGAAACGAGTACCTGCATAATCACGACCATTAACGGGCCACTCGGTACCTGTACTTGTTGCAGCAATAATTCTGGCATCATCGACGTTAGCCGTTTTTAATGGGTCTGCCGAAGCGTCAGCTACGGCGAAATTAACACTCATAGTTAAAATTGACAGGCCTAATATTAACCTAGCAGATTTTTTTCGAGTGGTATGCAACATAGTATTGTTAATGCACATATGGGATTTTATTAATTTCATAATTTCTTCCGCTTGTTTGGTTGCTAAATCATGCTGATCATGGAGGATTTTGATTTGGTTTCAAGGTTCATTAAAAATAACAATACTAAATATTCAGGTTAAAAAATGAGGACGTTTTCATGACTAAATATAAGTTTTGCCTATGATAAAAAGTAAATTATTCGCAATAGTCCGTTATTAATATATTGCATAAATTTTGTCTTGCTAGGGTGATTAAATTTGATTAGGTTCAGTTTTGAAAATAAAGTTGTGTAATTTTTACCTTGCGGATCTGTAATTCAGTGCCATTCTTATTCGCAAAAAAAAAGAACTATTACATTTCAAGCCGTCTTAGCGACGTCTCCATTTTTTATCGTATACAAAGAAAAAATAACAGAATAAGTAAAACTTACCTGTCTGATGACTTGAATAAAAATACTTAACGCTTCATTTCTACATGAAAGCAATTCAAGTGTAGAAGATTAATTACAAATTGCTAGGTTAATATGAAATGATCTAAGCCCTATTGACTCTTATGTTTGCTGTCATTCGCCAAATAATTCAAACTACATATTTAACCCATCCTGCTGACCTTCTGGACATCAAAAAAAATTTACTGTTGGTCGAGTAATTCAATTGTTGAGTCCAGTCTCGGTAAATTATTAAAACAGCAGAGCAGAGGCTATTGTAAAATAATGGTTTATATTTTCAGGGTTTGAGTGGTATGGGCTGGTTGTTGTTATTTTCTGCCGGATTGGTGGAAATTATTTTTGCGGTAAGCCTTAAGTATAATGAAGGTTTTACCCGGTTATTGCCGAGTCTGGTCACCATGGTTTCAGGGGCCGGTAGCTTTTTTTTATTGACGATGGCGATTAAGATATTGCCGTTAGGAACTGCTTATGCGGTGTGGACTGGGATGGGGGCTGTGGGCGTTGCAATTGTCGGTATTCTCCTTTTTAAAGAACCTTCCGATTGGTTGCGCTTATTCTCGATTACGCTGGTTATCGCAGGCATTATCGGGCTCAAACTAAGTCATGTCGATTAGATGCTGCACCTGATTTTTGAAAGTACGCTCGATCAAGCGATTTTCGAGCGAGTCGCTCTTGGCGATGTGTTCTTGCTGCTCGATGATGCGGTCTTCCGTACTTTAGCGACCGGCGATCGGGCAGTTACGTTGAGTGAGGTATTAACGCGCGCGCGTTGCTTGGTGTTGGAAGATCATTTGACGATTCGAGGCTTAAATAGTGCTGAGTTGGTGCCGGGGATCGAAATGATTGGTTATGAAGATTTTGTCGGCTTGACGCTCGAGCATGCGGTGATTCAATCATGGCGCTCTTAGTCAATGGTCAGACGCTTGCGACCACCGAGCAGGGTTTTTTAGTCGATTTACAGACCTGGAATGATTCGGTGGCGGAGGAGTTGGCCCGCATTGACGGCATTACTTTATCTCCCGCACATTGGGAAATTTTACGCTTTATCCGTCAATATTATCTCGATTACCGGCATCTACCCAATGCGCGAGTCTTTGCAAAAGCCATCAAACATGGCTTAGGTGAAGAAAAAGCCAGTAGCCGTTATTTGCAAATGCTATTTCCGCAAGGCCCGCTCAAATATGCCTGTAAGCTGGCTGGATTGCCGAAACCGCCAACCTGTTTATAAGAGTAATGGTCGCCGAAAAAGTGGGTTACGCTTGAGCGTAATGTTAGGCTTGGACGCTATGTTGAATGACAATTTAAGCCCCGATTTCAATGTATTGAACGGTACTTGTTGGTTGTGGTATGGGCAAACCATCTTCAATCATTCCTTCGATATGAAATTCGATTGCTTCACGAATTTCACGTTCAGTTTCCTCAATAGTATAGCCAGTAGCAATGCAGCCTGGTAAATCGGGAACATAGGCTGAGTAGTTATTTGCCGCTTTCTCGACAACGATTGCGTAACGCATGGGTTACTCCTCTAGTTTTGCTTGTTTGAGTATGCTATTTAAAGTTCCGAGAGCCAGATTAACTCCGGGTTTTCCAGGAACTGTTACCCGACCACTTTTGATTGGATGCTTGAATTGACGATGACTCTCTCGCGTTGTAGCAAGATACCAACCATCTTTTTTCAGCATGATTAAAATTTCATTTACTTTCAAGCAAATAGAATAACAGATTACGGCAGCCTTTCCAAAACGCCACAAAAAGGCGCATTCCGCTTGAGCGTAATGCTAGGCGGTACTGCCAATCAATTTAATTCGAGGCCATTGGTTGTAACCAATATTCGGGTTGTTAGATTTAAACTGGTAGATTTCTCGCTCCTAAGCTCTAGCTTGGGAGCGTATAGCAGTTCTGCTTACTGTTTGAGCAAGCGGAGCTTGCCGGTAGGCATTCCCAAGCGTGAGCTTGGGAACGAGAAAATGGCGGGGAATTTGGGATTAAGGCAGTGGCGGTAAATGAAGCGCCCGGTTGGTCAATGCCAGAGCCGCTTCGTGGATGGCTTCCGACAGGGAAGGGTAGGCATGAATGGTTCGGGCCAGATCTTCGGCACTGGCGGAGAATTCCATCGCCAACACCGCCTCGGCGATTAATTCCGAGGCATGGGTATCAATAATATGGACGCCCAGGATTTTGTCGGTCGTTGCATGACTGATCAGTTTCACTATGCCATGCGCTTTATTGGTGGCTTGTGCTTTGGCGTTTGCCTGTAGCGGGTAAATCGACGTTTTGTAATGTTCCCCGATGGCTTTCAAGTTTTGTTCGGTCTGACCGACCCAGGCGATTTCAGGATCGGTATAAATAACATGCGGGATAGTGTTGTAGTTGATCGCGGTAGCTTGACCTGCGATATGTTCGGCAATAAAAATCCCTTCTTCGACGCCTTTGTGCGCCAGCATCGGACCCAGCGGCGATAAATCGCCAATCGCATAGACCCCCGGTAAATTGGTCGCACACTGCTCATCGACATGGACGAAACCATTTTCATCGAGCAACAATTGCGCTTCGGCAGCGGCAAGATTTTCGGTATTCGGTTTACGACCCGAAGCGATTAAGAATTTATCGAAATATTCGTTTTGGGTTTGTTGATGATCCTGAAACTCGACTTTAACGCGTTGATCGACCGTTTGGGCGGAAATTACCCGCGCACCGAGTCGAATGTTTAAGCCCTGTGCTTGATAGATTTGTAAAGCTTTTTGGGCGATTTCTTGATCCAGCGTATGTAAAAAATTGCTTTGCGCTTCAAGTAAAGTGACCTTAACCCCCAGTTTATGCCAGATACAAGCTAATTCTAGACCGATAATACCGCCGCCTAAGATGCCAAGCGTTGGTGGAATATCCGTAAGATCCAGAGCGTTATTGGAATTCATAATGAATTGATTATCAACGGGTGTGCGTTGCGGTTCAATCGGCGAGGATCCTGTGGCCAGGATGATGTTTTTGCTATTTAAGATGCTTTTAGTGCCGCCAACATGCGGGATAATTTCAACCTGTTTTGCGTTTAACAGGCGGCCTCTTCCATGAATACGCGTAATTTTATTTGCTTCAAAAATATCTTGAATCTGTTGACTGATTTGATGGCAGATTTCGTTTTTACGACCCATCATAGACGCCATATCGACGTTGAGGCCGGTAATGGTCATGCCGTGTTGATCAAGTTCATGATTGAGTAAGTGGTAGATTTTGGCCGATTCAAGCAAGGCAACGCAGGGGACGCAGCCCGCATTGACGTAAGTGCCGCCTAATCTGTGGCGGCCCTCCGAATCGCTCCATTTATCGATACTCGCCGTTTTAAAGCCCAATTGGGCACAACGGATGGCTGCTACATATCCTGCAGGACCTGCACCGATGACGATGACGTCATAGTCGAATTGGTTAGTTGTGTAGGACATTGGAGTGTACCTTGTCAGATATTGAGTAATAGATGTGCCGGAGCTTCCAGGCATTCTTTAATCGTGACTAAAAATTGGACTGCTTCTTTGCCGTCGACTAGACGATGATCGTAAGACAGCGCCAGATACATGATCGGACGAATCACAATTTCACCTTTTTCAACGACCGCACGTTCTTTAATTGCATGCATACCTAAAATGGCGCACTGCGGTGGGTTTAGAATCGGCGTGGAGAGCATCGAACCGAAAATCCCACCATTGGTAATAGTAAAGGTGCCGCCATTCAGATCTTCATAACTCAACGACCCGTTACGGGCTTTTTCACCGAAGTTGGCGATGCTATGCTCGATGCCGGCGAAATCCAATTGATCGGCGTCACGCAACACCGGCACAATCAAGCCTCTAGGCGTGGCGACCGCAATGCCGATGTCGTAAAAACCATGATAGATAATATCATTGCCGTCGATTGAGGCATTAATCGCCGGGAAGCGTTTAAGCGCTTCGACCGAGGCTTTCACAAAGAAAGACATAAAGCCGAGTTTGATTTTGTGTTGCTGCTCGAATCGTCCCTTGTACTGATTGCGTAGGTCCATGACGCTTTGCATGTTAACTTCGTTAAACGTGGTTAGCATCGCGGCGTTTTGCTGCGCCTGTAACAGTCGTTCCGCTACTTTAGCACGAAGACGCGTCATCGGTACCCGTTGTTCCGGGCGAAGATTGGCGGTGCTACGAGCTTCGGTTCTTTCTGTCGGCGCAGGCGTTTGGATTGGGTCCGGCGCAGTGGTCACGGTTGCCTGACTAACTTGGACAGGATTAATCGGAGCGGATGTTGTGGATTGTTGGTCCATGTAAGAAAGCACATCTTCTTTGGTAATACGATGATCTTTGCCGGTACCCTGAATGTTGTGAGGATTGATGCTATGTTCGGTGAGTAGACGGCGTACTGCGGGACTTAAGGTTGCTGCAGAAGATGAATCAGTGTTGTTGGTCGCGGTTTCGTCCGATTGCGCGGGTGATGCGGTTCTTGCTGGATTGCTACTGTCGGCGATCGCTTCGCTATTGATATGGGCCAGAATGTCGCCGGAAACGACCAAGCTGCCATTCGATTTTAAAATCGAGGCTAACACGCCCGTTTCGGGCGCAGGTACTTCGAGGATGACCTTGTCGGTTTCTAGGTCAACCAAATTATCGCCTTTTTTGACAGCTTCTCCAGGCGCTTTATGCCAACTTACGAGAGTCGCGTCGGAAACGGATTCAGGTAGATTGGGGACCAGTACTTCAATGTTCATGAGTTTCTCCAGTATTTTCGCCATAAAGAGCGGCGGCTACGACGGCTTGTTGTTGTTTAATATGAGTGGCAAAATCACCGACCGCCGGCGAGGCGGAGGGTGGACGACCTGCATAAGTAAGTTTGAGATTGCTGGCTAAACCTTCTACAAAATGATGTTTGGATTGGTACCATGCTCCTTGATTTCTGGGTTCTTCTTGACACCAGACGGCTTTAGTCAAGTTGGAATATTTGGCCACTTCGGCTTTGAATTGGTTCAGTGGAAATGGATATAACTGTTCAATGCGGATAATTGCAACATGCTCAGCTTGATCGTTGCGTCGAGCTTCAAGTAGATCGTAATACACCTTACCTCCGCACAACACTAAACGAGTGACTTTAGCCGGATCGATTGGATCGATTTCACCGATAACCGGTTGAAAACCGTTTTCAGTCAAATCTTCGAGTGTCGAGACGGCTAGTTTGTGCCGGAGCAGACTTTTGGGGCTCATGATGATCAGCGGTTTGCGGAAAGGGCGGAGCATTTGTCTGCGTAGTAAATGAAAAATTTGAGCTGGTGTCGTGGGGGTGCAGACCTGAATGTTATGCTCGGCACACAATTGCAGATAGCGTTCGAGGCGGGCTGAAGAATGCTCAGGTCCTTGGCCTTCAAAACCGTGCGGCAACAACATCGTTAGACCGCTAAGGCGTCCCCATTTGGTGCCGCCGGAGCTGATAAACTGATCAATAACGACTTGGGCACCATTCGCGAAATCGCCGAATTGTGCTTCCCAGATAATTAAACTTTCCGGCGACGTTGTGCTGTAGCCATATTCAAAACCTAGTACCCCAGCTTCTGAGAGTAGCGAGTCAAAAATCTGCGAACGTCCCTGGTCTTCGCTTAATTGTTTGAGCGGTATGTAGATTTCGCCGTTGAGTTGATTATGCAGGATTGCGTGGCGATGAAAAAAGGTGCCCCGTCCGACATCTTGGCCGGTGATGCGCACATTGTATTTTTTTAGTAGCAAAGTAGCGTAAGCCAGATTCTCGGCAAAGCCCCAGTCCAGAGGGAGTGCACCTGCAGCCATTTTTATCCGGCTTTCCATAATTTTGGCAACGCGCGGGTGTAGTTCAAAATCGGCCGGCAAGTGCAGCAGACGCTCACTACAAAAGCGTAAATGATCCAAATCCACGCTGCCGTCAAATGCGACATCCCAGGGTTGATTCTGGTAGATATGCCAGGGTTGGGAGTAGGTATAGCTAGCCGAACTCAAGGTTTCCGGCAACACTACATCACCGGCGTCAAGCAATTCCTGATATTGAGATTCCAGCGCCTGAATGTCGTTTTGAGGCATAATGCCTTCATGAAGCAGTTTCTCCGCGTAAATTTGTCGGGTTGTCGGGTGATTACGGATTTTTTTGTACATGATCGGTTGCGTTGCGGAGGGTTCATCCGCTTCGTTATGACCGAGTCGACGATAGCAAATCAGATCGATCACCACATCCTTATTAAAGGTCATTCGGTAGTCGAGTGCTAGTTGGGTCACAAAAATCACTGCTTCGGGATCGTCGCCATTCACATGGAACACTGGTGCCTGAATCATGCTTGCCACATCGCTGCAATAGAGCGTTGACCGGGCATCACTCGGATTGCTGGTGGTAAAACCGATTTGATTGTTGATAATGATGTGAATCGTGCCACCGGTCGCATAAGCGCGCGTTTCGCTCATGTTCAGCGTTTCCATGACGATGCCTTGACCGGCGAAGGCGGCGTCGCCATGAATTAAAATCGGAATGACACGATCTTTGCCCTCGATACCACGTCGATCCTGACGCGCTTTAACTGAACCTTCGACCACCGGATTAATGATTTCAAGATGTGATGGGTTGAAGGCTAGCGTCACATGCATCGGTCCGCCCGGCGTGTTGATATCGGAGGAAAAGCCTAAATGGTACTTAACATCACCGGAGCTGACGCCTGGGGTATTGGTGTGCATACCCTGGAATTCGTCGAACAAGGTCGCAGGGCTTTTGCCGAGGATGTTGACCAGTACATTAAGTCGGCCGCGATGCGCCATACCGATCACCATTTCTTTAAGCTGCTTCTCACCTCCGCGTTGGATTAAATTGTCGAGAATGGGAATCAGCGATTCGGCACCTTCCAACGAAAAGCGTTTTTGACCGACAAAGCGTCGATGTAAATAACGTTCAATGCCTTCCGCGGTGGTTAGTTTATTTAAAATCCGGATTTTCTGTTCGCTATTAAAACTTTGGTTAATCTGCTGCCCTTCAAGATGATTTAAAAACCAACGTCGGATATCCGTGTTGACGATATGCATGAATTCAGTGCCGATACTGCCACAATAGATTTGTTGCAAAATGGCGATAATATCGCGCAACGAGCGTTTATTTACGCCATACAGGGAATCGGTATAAAACAGCGTATCCATGTCGGGTTCGGATAATCCGTAATAGCCCGGCTGTAAATCCTGGATAACTAGATTCGGCTTGCCGAGTGGATTGTTGTGCGCTAACTGGTGGCCTCTTACCCGATAATGGTTAATCAAACGGGCGACTGCGGATTGTTTTTTGACGCTTTCTTCGGTGAATCCCTGTAATCTTGCGAGACGGCCCTGGGTACTTAAAGCAAGCATGGCAAAGCGTTCCACAATGGGACTGTGGGGCGTGTCGTGACTCGGATGCGCGGGCAGTTGGGCAAATTGTTTTTGCCAGCTCTCGGCAATTGAATCAGGATTTTCAAGGTATTGCTCGTATAAATCTTCTATGTAGGTCGCATTGCTGCCGTACAGAGAAGATGAGTCTTGAAACAGCTTTAATAGATTACTCATGGAGGCATCCTAAGTCATTAATCGGAGAAAAGTCAGGGCTCAATCGTTTTGCAATATTTTCAAAAGTGAAAACATGTCTTAGGAACGAACATGAAGTAACTGATACAACTGATTTCCTTGCCTTCCTGGAAATGGATGGGGTGAGGGGATTTAAGTTGCTCAAGTTGTTCTGTGCTCGTTACTTAGCTGTGATGGCGTCTGAATTTTATTATCAATCTTAAGTATACCTAAAAGTAGTCGTGGATAAAGGGCAAAATTATAAACTCATGTGCCCAATTGTCATACATAGCGTTGGATGTGGTGCTGGGAATCGCTTACTACCTTAATATACAACATAATTTTTTCAATTATTCATTAAACGATCACGCTGGTCTTCGCTGAGGAGTTTCTTGGAGCGAAGGATCATCACTTTAACCGTTTTGCGAGTCTATTTATAAATTTTACCGTTGTTAAACGCTGGATCGTAACCCCTAAATACATCTGAAATGCACTCGATTGGCGATCATATACTAGGTGCGATAATTCATTTAATATTGTTGATACCCTTGTCATAATTGGGAGGGCATTGATAAAAATTTAGTTGATACGTATGAATATTTTGTCGAATATTAGTGAGTTGATTAACTGGTTGGTTGACAGGTCAGAGCATGTCATGATGGGGGCTAACTTTAAAACTATTTGTTTACTGAACGTAGCTGAATGTTAATCCGCCAAATTGATTTATGTGGCAGATATTCATCAATGTGCTTGAAAATTATCTGCCTCTTGAATTAATAGCTATTCATCATAACGGTTTATCTTAAATTTATGATCCGGGGTGCTTTATATCATTGCGAATTAAGGAATGTTCATTAAATAACTTCAGCAGCTTAAATTCACTCACTCCAACCTTCTCCCCGAGAGAGTCACTTGTGCAAATTATTTCATGAGTGCTACTTAGCTTAGCTAAGTTCAAAAGTAAATTTTGGTTTAATTGCTGATTTTGTGGAATCGGTAAGCTAAATCAAAAATTGTTCATTTCATTTATGTTATTGAATTGAATAATATAAAATAAAAAATGGCATGTATTGAAATTTATTGGTGAATTTTATCAATAGTTAAAGATAAACATAGGTTTGAGATAGATTTCAAACTTATCAGCTTAATTTATAGCAATATTTTATTGGTATGACAATTATTATTAATAATTTATTTTGAATATAAAAAGTTAGTGATATACTTGCTAAGTGTTTATTTTAATATAGAGGACTTAATAATGAGCGACTTTCAGAATCTTTCTGAAATTGAATTACAAGCTGTGATTGAAAATGCTAAAAAAGCACTTGATGCAAAGCAGGCCGGCAAAAAAAAAGAGGTCATTGCACAGATCAAAGAATTAGCTGCTTCAATTAATGTGACAATTGAAATCCATGAACATGATAAAAAGTCTGTTCGTAAGGGTGTTAAAGTAGCTTATAAATATGCTCATCCGGACGATTCATCCAAACAATGGACCGGCAGAGGGGTTGCGCCAAAATGGATGCAGGAACTTACTCAGGGCGGTCGGGATAAAGAAGAGTTCCGGATTTAACGGATTTCGATTTTTTTGATAATACTAAAGGTCGGCGCTGCTGGCCTTTTTTGTGCACGTCGATTTTATTATCGTACTCAAAAATCACCCGTAGGAGTTGAAGATCTCCCCATATCTTTCGTTGCGCCAAGAAATCCTCAAAGACTCGATCAGGAAAGGTTATAATAAGGACATTATTTATCTTTTAAAAATTTTCATTATGTTTGATTTCATTATTATTGGTGCAGGCTTTGCCGGGAGTGTTCTCGCTGAAAGACTTGCGACTCAACGTCAGAAACGTGTACTGGTCATCGATAAACGTCGGCATATCGGCGGTAATTGTTTTGACTGCTTTGATCAACACGGCGTATTGATTCACCAATACGGACCGCATTTATTTCATACTGATAATAAGGCAGTGTTTGATTATTTGGGTCAATTTACCGAGTGGCGCCAATATCAACATCACGTCTTGGCATTTATTGATGGTCAGGAAGTGCCGGCACCATTTAATCTGAATGCTATTGATCAATTATTTCCGCCGGCATTGGCAGAGGCGCTGACTGCTAAACTGATTAACGCTTATGGTTATGGTAAAAAGGTGCCGATTCTAGAACTGCGACAACAGAATGATGAACAGCTAAAGTTTTTGGCCGATTATATTTATAACAAATTATTTGTTAATTACACCGCCAAACAATGGGGTTGCAAACCTGAAGATATTTCACCAGAAGTGACCGGGCGCGTGCCGGTACATATTTCGCGTGATAATCGCTATTTTCAAGATCGTTATCAGGCAGTGCCTAAATACGGCTATACTAAAATTTTCGAAAATTTATTAAATCATCCGAATATTAATCTGCTTTTGAATACTGATTTTAAGTCGGTCATGGACTTTAATACCGACACCGGCGCATTATCATTATTTGGTGCGCCGTTTGAAGGTCAGTTAATTTATACCGGCTTGATTGATGAGTTATTTAATTATCGTTTCGGTGAGCTGCCTTATCGATCATTGAAATTCGATTTTGAACATCTGAATACTGAATATTTCCAAGCTACCACAACAGTTAATTATCCAAACGATTACGATTATACGCGGATTACCGAATTTAAATATATCAGTGGTCAAAGCACTCTGCCGGGCACGACAATCGTCAAGGAATATCCTCAGGATTATGATCGTAATGATCGTGAAAAAGATATTCCGTATTACCCGATTTTTACCGACGCCAATGCGCAAAATTATGCTAAATATCAGGAATTTGCCAAGCAGTTCCAGCATATTACCTTAGTGGGGCGACTGGCCGAAAATCGGTATTATGACATGGATGACATGGTGGCGCGCGCGTTGGAAGTGTTTCAGGAAAAATTTTAAAATCCCTCTCCCGCCAGTTCCCGCCTGAATGACACGCGGGAATTGCTGTAGGTATCCGATGATGATGTTCCGGATGAATCAATTATGAATGCCCAAATTTCGGCCAGGATCGATCAACTTCGGGCCCTGGCTTGTCTTTGGGTATTTGTGTTTCATTATGAGCATTTTATTGCCCATGAGTATTTCCTACCTATTGATACGTATAATCCGCTGCATATCCTGGTTTACAACGGCTATGCGGGGGTATCGCTGTTTTTCTGTTTAAGTGGATTTTTATTTGCGCATTATTATTGTCCGAAACCGACTTTGGCGCTTGGGGCTTACTATGCAAAGCGACTATTGCGCATCTTGCCGAGTTTTGTGGTTTTAATAGGGATTTTTTATAGTTTCTTGAATACCGAACATCGCGGGCTGTTCAAATTACTAAGTAGTATTTTTTATCCTGACCTCGATATTTATCCTCAAGCGATTGGGCATTTATGGTCAATTAATCGAGAATTGCAATGCTATGCACTATTTCCATTCTTGTGGCTACTTAATCGTTACTTGGGCGTTAAAGCACTCATTCTGCTTGCTGTGATCAGTTTGGGGACGGTACTGACCTGGGCGTTGTTAACTAGACCGATCATTCCCTATTTCTATGGTTCGTTTGGCCTGCGATTCTTCGAGTTTGTGTGCGGGATGGTTGGCGCCGTTCTAACCACCCCGAATCGCCTTATAAATAAGGTTTTGCCGGTTTTTGTACTCATTTACTTCGGATTGTTGGTTGGTCATCATCTGCTGAGTTGGCAAACTCCCTTAAGTTATTCAGTCTTGAGCATTGCGTGGCTGTGTCTGAATAGTGTGTTGTGTTTGATATTTATCATCTTATTTATTTACCATACGCTGCCGGTGCCGACTCTGTTAAGCCAAGCCCTGCGTAAAATCGGTGAAACCAGTTATTCTTTTTATCTCTACCATTTTCCGGTAATAGGATTTTTTACCCATAATCGCCAATATTTATCGGAAAGTGCACCAGTAAATTTTGCAATGATTTTGGGCTTGAGTTTAGGAATTGCGTTTATCAGTTATCGATATATCGAAAAACCAGCGCAGAATATCAAAAGGCAGATATTTGTTTATCGATAACAACCTTATGCCTAAATTTTTAAAAGAAATTATTAAAAAGGGCTTAGGTATTGGAGGCGCGATCAAGCCAGCTTACCGTCAGAATGGCAAGAAGCCCAATGCCTAATACAGTGCTAAATAATGCCCAGTTGAAGCGATAGAGGTTATGAATTACATCTTATTTCGTAACAGCGCAAAGTCACTGAGCTCAGTCGCCGTGTGCTGAAAACAGTAGGTCCCAGGTGCAGTAGCGCCTTTATGCCTCCGTAGTTGATCTAAAATACTGCCCCAAAAGGTCTGTGGATATATCACAACATTTACTCTCTTTGTCGACAAAATAACTGCTACTCTTTTCTTTTCGTCGTCCCTCCTGAATGTCGTGAAACTCTGAAATTTCACTTTATCACCCACAATACCGCTTAACTCCACAACAGCCAGACAAAGCTGTTTGTCTCCTTCTCAAACCAGACTCACACGTAAAAAATAACTATGAATTATTTTTTTATCCAACTGGAAATGAATTAGATATTGTCTATATTTAGAGAACACCTGTCTGAAAAAATATAGTAACAGACTGATATTACCCGCTTATTAGCTAATCAACGTATTATTTTCAGGTAATTAAAAATATAATTTTATTTAAATAAGGACTTACTGTTTTGTAGTTTTGCAACGACAACCGGAGTTTCAGCAATGCTTAGAGCCAGGATTGGTAAAATCGCCAATACGCAAGATGACCATATAGCGTCGTAATTATTCGATGTGAATCAATGCGTTATTAAAGCATAAGCGTTGGAAAATTAGGTATAAATCGATCACATTGCAATATACGCTCAGCAGTTTATCAAAGCGAATCAGATGATTTATAAAAGTTACCAAAATTCCAGATACTTAACATTAATAGTTGAATAATTGATATTTATGATCGAATCTACTCAAATCCCTTCCAATACGGCGCCTTCAGGATCAGAAGTGGTGTTTATCGACTCGAGAGTCAACAACTATCAGACATTAGTAGCCGATTTACCCAGCACCACGAAAGTAATAATTCTCGATAGCCAAACGGATGGTATCGCGCAAATTCAAAAGGCTTTGGCAGACCAGCATGACCTCAAAGCGCTGCATATCATTAGTCATGGCGCGCCTGGCGTATTATATCTTGGCAGCAGCACGCTTAATGCTGACAGCATGCAACACCAATATGCACAGCAACTGCGAGCACTTGGTGCCGCATTGGCAGTAGAAGGCGATATTCTTATCTACGGGTGTGATTTTGCCCAAGGCGCGGCTGGGCAAGAAGCGATGGGAACCCTCAGAGAACTTGTCCACGCCGACGTTGCCGCCTCGACCAATCCGACTGGACATTCCCAGTTTGGCGGTGATTGGCAAATGGAAGCGCATTTGGGCACTATTGAGACCCCTGTGATCATTACACCAGATCAACAAGCAAACTGGCTTGATACACTGGTAGCGAATAATGCGCCGGTGCTCACGCCTACGGTCACGACCCTAAGCTATACCGAGAAAGCCAGCCCAGTGGTGATCGACCCCGGTATTACCGTGTTCGATAGCGAATTAAATGCGGCTGATAACTACAATAACGCTACCGTTAGATTGACAACAGGAGGGTTTAATCCACAGAATATTTATGCCAATTCTGGCACCTTAGGCGCGCTAAAAGGCGGACTTCCGGTCCTACTGGGGGGCGTCAATATCGGCACAGTGACCTACGAATCGTGGGGTACTTTACAGATCGCATTCAATAGCAATGCGACCCAAGCGCGGGTTAATAGCGCACTGCAACAAATTACCTATTCTAATATTACAGACACGCCCACCGCTAATTTAACGACAACTTGGACTTTTAACGACGGCAATACCGGTGCTCAAGGCACGGGTGGTCAACTTAGCACGACAGCAGATGTCGCGATGACGATCACACCGACCAACACTGCCCCCTATTTTATTACCTCTAATCTGGTCGCCAACGGCACGTTTACGACCGACCTAAGTAGTTGGACCACTTCCGGGACTTGGATGGGAACTGGTAGTGCAAGGGCTGGTTCAGGTAGCGTCACAGGCCCCCACTCGCTTTCACAAACAGTGACTACAATCGCAGGACAAACTTATGCATTAAGTTTTTTTACAAGCGATGACCGGGATGAATATACTCAAGCGGTACGCGTGACTGCCAATGGCAACGGCTCATTATTTGACACCGGTCCGCTGAACACCAATCAAGGACAGACGTATCGATATAGTTTTACCGCCGATAGCAGTGCCACCACAATCACCCTAACCGATATCTCAGACACTCCGGGCGTCGTAAATGTTATTTCGCTTGATGGTAGTCAAGTGGACACCTTCTTCGATGATATTACGCTGAGTTCCTTAAGCAAGACCGGCACTATCAGCCACACACCCAATACCTCCCCGGTCCTCCTGGCCCCCACGCTGAACATCTTTGATCCTGAAATGTCGCTTGCAAACTACAATGGCGCGACCTTAAGCCTAACCCGCAGCGGCGGTGCCAATGCTGATGATGTATTTAGTGCAACCGGGACCTTAGGAGCCTTGGTTGAAGGCGGCAATCTCAGCGTTGGCGGCGTTAACATCGGTACCGTAACCACTAATAGTAATGGCAGCTTGGCTTTAACGTTCAATAGCAGTGCCACGCAAGCCCGAATTAACTCGACCTTGACGAAAATTGCTTACCAGTGCTCTAACGCGACCCCCTCTGTTTACAACATTGGTATTGTCTGGAGTTTTAATGATGGTAATACGGGTGGGCAAGGAACAGGAGGGGCTTTAACTACATCAATCAGCACGGATATAAACTTCTTAGGGCTCAATCATGCCCCAACGATCAGCAATGCAGCAACGGTCACGCTTACCAGCGCTAATCACCTAAATACCTCGTCCAGTACCTTGGTAAGCAGCTTATTGACATCGGCCAGTTGGAGCGATTTAGATAGCAATCCGCTCAGTGGTATCGCGATTACCAGTACCACCGGCTCGGGCACGTGGGAGTATTCAACTGATGGCAATACCTGGACCAGTTTTGGAACGTTATCAGCCAGCAACTCCCTATTATTGAGCTCGACCACTCAGATTCATTATGTTGCCTCCAACGGCGCTGAGACTGCCACCTTTACTTTCAAAGCGTGGGATCAAACCACAGGCAGCGCTTCGGTTAACGGAACACCGAGTACGGTGAATTCAAGTATCAACGGTGGCGTCAGCGCTTACAGTAGCGAAACAGCATCAGCTTCGTTAATAATTACTGCCGCTAATAACGCATCCAACATTTTCGTAACGGGGACTTCAGCATACACCGAAAATGCAGCGGCGACGGTGTTGGACGCGAGTGTCTCGATCAGTGATCTCGACTTAAATAACCTAGGTAACTATAGTGGCGCGAGTTTAACCTTGGTTCGTCATAACGGTGCGAATAGTCAAGACTTATTTAGTAATAGCGGCACCTTGGGCGCTTTGACGGAAGGCGGTAGTCTGGTCGTAAGTAGCGTTACCATTGGAACGGTAACCACCAACAGCGCCGGTACACTCGTGTTGACGTTTGATAGCAACGCAACCCAAGCCTTGGTGAATTCGGCACTCCAAAAAATTGCCTATAGCAATAGCAGTGATCAGCCGCCACCGAGCGTGCAAATCGATTGGATATTCAATGATGGTAATTCCGGTAGCCAAGGAACGGGTGGCGCATTAAGCGCTACCAATTCAACCACGATCAATATAACTGCAATTAATGATGACCCAGTCTTAAACAGCGTCAGCCTGACCATTAGCGAGGGTGCGACCGTAACCTTAAGCGCGGCCAATCTTAGTATAAGCGACCCCGATAGTAGCAACTTTACCGCAAGCCTCAGCAATATCAGCGCCGGCTATTTCCAATTGACCAGTGCACCGGGTACCCCGATTACCAGTTTTACCAGCGTCCAACTGGCCGCCAATCAGGTGCAGTTTGTGCACGACGGCAATGAAAGCGCGCCGAGTTTTGATGTGCAGGTCAACGACGGCGTCGCTAATTCCAATACGGTGTCGGCCAGCGTCAGCTTTACCCCG
>CANNKG010000089.1 GCA_947505105.1 Methylococcaceae bacterium
TACGATTCAGTCGTCACAACTTTTGAAACTTACATGCAAGATGCCAGTAAAATTCTTTGCGTTATGGATAAATTGCGCAGAGATTTTGCGGTTGCCGTGTGATTCATTCAAACTCGGGCAGGATATTATTTATCTGAGAAACTATATAAAGCAAATATGACGATTTTATTAAGAATGCCCGATTTATTCATTGTGATGCTATGTCTGCCACACCTTTAACCTATCAATTACCCGATCATTTAAGTAGTGATCAGTTTATAAAGCAGTTACACACCAAATTATCTTTTGTGGTTGCGGCCCAATATCCGCTCGTTAAAACCTTCTACGATAGTTTCGACTGGCGACTCTATCATGCGTCGATGGTGCTCGAATTTAATCAGTCTGAATCAGTCGGTGTACTCAGTTTGATGAATATCCATCATCCGCAGGTGCTGATGACCATGGAACTTGAGCGGATGCCAACTTTTGCGGTTGACTTTCCGCAACCGGATTTTATGCAGCAGTTGCAATTGGTATTGGAGATGCGCGCCTTGTTGCCGGTGATGCAACTTAATGGCGATTACGCGCTGGTCAATATTTTAAATTCCGATCAGAAAACCGTGTTGCGCTTAGTGATTGAAAATTATGCGACCTTGCCGGGACGGATCAGAATCCAAACGATTAAAGGCTATGATAAGCATGTATTGGCACTTATTTTGCTTTTGCAAACAGAATTTGCTTTGCAAGCTGTCGATGAGCCATTGTTGATTGAAGCTTGTCATGCTCAGCGCAAAAAAATCGGTGGTTTTTCATCGAAATTAAAGCTTCGTTTGGAGCCTGAAATGCGGACTGATGACGTTTGTCGTTATATTTACATCAATTTGCTCGAACGCATGGCGCAGACCGAGCAGGGTTGTATTGATAATATCGATAGTGAGTTTTTACACGATTTCCGCGTTGCAGTCCGGCGAACTCGTGCGGGCTTAAGTCAGATCAAGCAAGTTTTTCCAAAGCAGAGCATGGGGCAATTCATCGAATTTTTTTCCTGGTTGGGTCATATCACCAGCGGTGTCAGAGATATTGACGTGTATTTGCTGAATTATGAAAGCTATAAAAATAGTTTGCCGGAGGCGTATCGGGAAGATCTGGAGCCTTTACAGCAATTGCTATTGAGTAAACAGCGTCGTGCTTATGAACAATTGGCTCGACATCTGACGGGCTCGGTATATCAGGATGGCATTGAGGAATGGCGCGATTTTTTGGAGACGCCGATTGAGCTTTATGAAATGGATATTGCGGCGAGTTTACCGATTAAGCACTATGCTGACCAACGTTTGTGGAAAGTTTATAAACGTTTATTGCGCGAAGCGGGGAATATCGATCCGCAATCGCCAGTTGAAGCCTTACACGGCCTTAGAAAAACTGCTAAGAAGTTGCGTTATTTAATGGAGTTTTTTCAAACGCTGTATTCAGGAACCCGCATTAAATTGTTACTCAAGGCACTTAAGACCATTCAGGAAGTGCTTGGGCGGATTCAGGATCTAGAAGTGCAGAAACTTGCGTTGAAAAGATTTCGGGAAGAATTACGTAAGCTCAATACACCCGAACAAACATTACTCGCTATTGATGCCTTGATCAATGAGCTTGATCGACGCAAAAATGCGGCGCGTTTTACGTATACGGAAAGTTATGAGGTTTTTAGTCAAAAGAAAAATCAACAGGCTTTCAGAGAGTTATTTGCTTCAGGAACTCAAACTCAAACCTAGAATTGATTTGCCAAAACAATTCAGGCGCCCTTAAGGTGGACGGATTAAAATTGCATAACGTGAGTAAAAGATAGGTCACTTCGTGTTTTCGACACTAAAATGTCGAAAGCGTGCCGGGACTGAAGATCGGAAAACTAAGTAAAGTAGCGATCGGTTTCAAATTTAGAGAGAATCAAGGTGATGAAAATAATTGCAGTTTACGCGATCAAAGGTGGCGTCGGCAAAACCGCAACCGCTGTCAATCTGGCCTATTTGAGCGCAAAACAGGGGTTAAGAACGCTGATTTGGGATTTGGATGCTCAGGGCGCGTGCAGTTATTATTTTAGAATAAAACCAAAAGTCAAAGGTGGGACCAAAGGATTGTTGAAGAATAAGGCCGATCTCGATCATTTAATTAAAGGTACTGACTTTGACGGACTGGATTTACTACCCGCGGATTTTTCGAATAGAAATTTTGATTTGTTGCTGGATGATAAGAAAAAGCCGACCCAGCAATTACGTAAATTATTGCAGCAGTTCGAGGGGCAATATGATGTGGTGTTTCTCGATTGCCCGCCCGGTATTACCTTGTTGTCGGAAGCCATTTTAACGGCGGCGGAAATTGTCTTGTCGCCGATTATTCCAACTACTTTGTCGCTACGCACCCTGGAGCAATTGAAAGCGTTTATCCAGGCGAATAAACTTGACAACTTGCAATTCGTGCCATTTTTCTCGATGGTTGATCGACGCAAAAAAAGTCATCTGGATTATTTACAGGCTTTCACCGAACAGTACCCTGAATTCTTAAAAGCAATGATTCCTAACGCAAGTGAGATTGAGCGCATGGGAATCGAGCGTATGCCATTGACCGCGTTTGACTGCAAGACGCGTTCTGCGAAGGCGTATCAACAACTTTGGCAAGAACTTCAGCCGATAATTTAAAATTAATTAAAACAGCGAATTGATGCAAAATCATGCTGTAATCGTTTATGGTAAGGAATAACGCTATGTCTCAATTTGATCTCAATTCTTCGGAATGGTATTTAAATCGCGAGTTGACTTGGCTTGAATTTAACAAGCGCGTACTGCATGAGGCCGAAGATGAACGCACGCCGTTACTGGAACGCGTTAAGTTTATCGCGATTGTCAGCTCCAACCTTGATGAGTTTTTTATGAAGCGGATTGGCGGCCTGAAACAACAATTGGGGGCCGGAATTAGCGAGCTCAGTGTCGATGGGCGACGACCGCAACAGCAAATTTCCGAGTGTTATGCGGTAGTACGGGAACTGGAAGCGCAAAAACAGCAGCTGTTCACTGAAATTACCAAGTTGTTGGAAGTTGAAGGTATTCGGATTGTGCCCTACACCGAATTGAGCAAAGAGCAGCAACAGAAAATGCGGGCGCATTACATCACGAATATTTTTCCATTAGTAACGCCGCAAGCGATTGATCCAGCGCATCCGTTTCCGTTTATTTCGAACTTATCGCTTAATTTACTAGCCGGGGTCTCCACGCCGGATGACAACAAAATGACTTTAGTGCGCATCAAGATTCCGGTCAGTAGCAGCGTGCCGCGTTTTATTCAGGTCGATGGACAATATCTTTACATTGCCCTGGGTGATCTAATTGCCAATAATCTGGATTTATTATTTCCAGGCATGACCGTGATGTTTTGCAATCTGTTCAGGGTTACGCGGAATGCGGTCACTGAAAAAGATGAAGAACAGGCCGACGATCTGCTGCAAATGATCGAGTCGGAATTACGCGAGCGAAAGTTTGCTTCGGTTGTGCGTCTTGAAGTGGCTGCCTGTATGGCTAAATTACAGGTCGGCATGTTGGCTGCCGAATTGGGTTTGAATGAAGAGCAAGATGTGTTTGTTGTCGAAGAACGGATGGCGATGTCGGATTTATTTCAAATTGCCTCGATTCCTCGACCCGATTTGCTCGATCCGCCGCATCACCCGACCGATCATTGCAAATTGGTTAATGCACCGAATATTTTTCATGCGATTCGCAATGAAGGGTCGATTTTATTGCAGCATCCCTACGAATCTTTTGTGACCACGGTTGAACGCTTTGTGAAAGAAGCGAGTCGTGATCCGCAGGTCAAAGCGATAAAAATGACGTTGTATCGCACCTCGGCGGGTACCAAAATTGTCCAGTATCTAATCGATGCCGCGCTCAATGGCAAACAGGTGGCTGTGGTGGTCGAATTGAAAGCGCGTTTCGACGAATCGGCGAATATCAAATGGGCGCATCGCATGGAAAGCGCCGGGGTTCACGTAACTTATGGGGTGGTCGGTTTAAAGACTCATAGTAAGGTCATTTATGTCGTGCGACAGGATTTTAATGGCTTACGTCGTTACGCGCATATTGGCACCGGGAACTATCATGCAGGAACCGCACGCCTTTATACAGATTTGGGTATTTTGACTTACGATTCGAAAATTGGCGAGGATTTGACCGAATTGTTTAATTTTCTAACCACAGGTTTGGTTGCGAACCGCCATTTTAAATCACTGTTGCCGGCGCCAAAAGTTCTCAAGCCTAATTTGCTGGCCAGGATTGAACGTGAAATCAAACTACATAGCACAGACACGCCTGGATTAATTCAGTTCAAAATGAATGCCTTAGAAGATGCTGATATTACGCGCGCTTTGTACCGCGCTTCCCAAGCGGGTGTTAAAGTCGAATTAATTATTCGGGATACTTGTCGGCTTCGTCCAGGGATTCCAGGTTTATCGGACAATGTTCGCGTGATCAGCATTGTCGGACGCTTCCTCGAGCATGCGCGGATCTTTTATTTCCGTAACGGCGGCGCACATGAATATTTTATCGGTTCCGCTGACTGCATGAAGCGTAATCTCGAAAGCCGCGTCGAAGTCGTGACACCGGTTGATAAAGCGGAATTACAAGCAACACTGCGCGAGATTTTAGATAGCCAGTTTAATAATAAACGCAGTGTGTGGGAAATGCAGTCGGATGGCCAATACGTGCAACTTCAACCCTCGACCCCGGAACAGCAAAAAAGCGCGCAAGATCTTATGATTGAGCAGGCCCAGAAACGTTTCAAAATGGCTTCTGGATCGAAACAACATAAGCCGCGCCTGAATAAATCGGGTGGCAACAGGAATAAGAGCTGAGTATTTTTAGCGTTTACTTTTCTCCATCATTTTTTCAATTAATTTATGCCATTTAAACATTTTAAGACCAGTACTCCCGAACCTTCAATTACCCAGTTGCCGCCTTTAGGGATGCAGCAAAAGCATATCAAAGAGGATTTCAAGCGCTATTACACCTATTTGCTCGGACGTGACGAAAACTGCCGTTCGCCGTTTTATGTGGGTGAGGCCTTATCTCAAACCCTGCGCGACCGCTTGATGGAGCGGTGGAAAATCACTCACCAAACCTACAAGCAAAATCGCAGCCGTCGTCTGTATTATCTTTCGATGGAGTTTTTAATGGGGCGCACGCTCAGTAATGCCATGCTGAATCTGGGCGTGACCGATACCGTGACCCAATCCATGTATGATTTGGGCATTGATATCGAAGAATTGATCGATAGCGAATTAGATGCGGGCTTGGGTAATGGTGGTTTGGGGCGACTTGCGGCCTGTTTTATCGATAGCTGCGCGACCATGCAATTACCGGTGATTGGTTATGGTTTGCGCTATGAATACGGCATGTTCACCCAGAGTATTGTCAATGGCGAACAGATTGAAAAACCCGATCATTGGTTACGCCACGGAAATGTTTGGGAAATCAAGCGTCTGGAATATTCTTTACGCGTAAAATTCGGTGGACGAACCGAAGTTCAGACCGACGAACGTGGCAAACAGCGCGTCTGTTGGCTCAATACCAATGATGTGTTGGCAGTGCCCTACGATACGCCGATTCCAGGCTATCAAAACGATACCGTTAATACCCTCCGTTTATGGAAAGCAACCGCAACCGAAGAATTCAACTTACAGGAATTCAATGAAGGTGACTACGCCAAATCGGTGGCGGCTAAAATTACCGCCGAAGACATTACCATGGTGCTGTATCCGAATGATGCGAGTGAAAACGGCAAAGAATTGCGCTTGCGCCAGCAATATTTCCTGGCGTCGGCGAGTTTGCAGGATGTTCTCGCGCATTGGGTCAAACTTTACGGAAATGATTTTACCCATTTCGTAGAAAAAAATTGTTTTCAGTTAAATGATACTCATCCGAGTATTGCGATTCCGGAGTTGATGCGCTTACTGATTGATATCTATGATTTAAGCTGGGATCAGGCGTGGCAGATCACTACCCATACCATGGCTTATACCAATCATACCTTGCTGCCTGAGGCGCTTGAAAAATGGTCGGTGAAATTGTTCAAAAAACTGCTGCCTCGCTTGCTCGAAATCATTTATGAAATCAATATGCATTTTTTGATGCAGGTAGCGTCTCATTGGCCGGCAGATATTGAGCGATTAGCGCGTATGTCCTTGATCGAAGAAGGCTCGGAGCAACAAGTGCGTATGGCTTATCTGGCGATTGTCGGTAGCTTTTCGGTGAACGGCGTGGCCGAATTACATTCGCAATTGTTGCAACAGGATTTGTTCAAGGATTTTTACCAACTCTGGCCGCATAAATTCAATAATAAAACTAACGGTGTCACTCCCAGACGCTGGCTGGCCGGATGCAATCCAGAACTGGCCGAATTGATTACCGAAACGATTGGCGACCAATGGATTACCGATCTGGCGCAATTAAAATTACTGGTGCCCTATGCCGAAGATCCGGCATTTCGGCAACGTTGGCGGGATATCAAATTAAGTGCTAAACAGCGTTTAATCGATTATAAGAAACAACACCATGATTTTAATCTGAATGTCGATGCGCTGTTTGATGTGCAGGTGAAACGTATTCATGAATACAAGCGCCAATTGCTCAACGTTCTGCATGTCATTCATTTGTACAATCGGCTCAAAAGCGGCGATACGCAACATTGGGTTTCGCGTTGCGTGTTGATCGGCGGCAAGGCGGCTCCTGGCTATTTTATGGCCAAGCGTATCATTAAGCTGATCAATAATGTCTCGGCGGTTATCAATCAAGACGAAGAAATCGGTGATCGTTTGGCGCTCTTGTTTTTACCGGATTATCGCGTGTCGGGAATGGAAATTATTTGTCCGGGCGCCGACCTCTCCGAGCAGATTTCCACCGCCGGCAAAGAAGCTTCCGGCACCGGCAACATGAAATTGATGATGAATGGCGCGATTACGATCGGCACTTATGACGGCGCTAACATCGAAATTCTCGAAGAAGTCGGCAAAGACAATTTCTTTTTGTTCGGCTTAACCGAGCAGGAGGTCGCATTGCAACGTCAACATTATGATCCGCAGGCGATTATCGATCAGGATCAAGAATTGTCGAAAGTCATGCATCTTCTTGAATGCGGCCATTTCAATCAATTTGAGCCGGGCATATTTGATGACATCATCAGTTCACTAAAAAATCCGAACGATCCGTGGATGACGCTTGCCGATTTCCGTAGTTATATCAATGCTCAACGTGGTGTCGAAGAAGCCTATCTCGATCAGGAGCGCTGGACCAAAATGAGCATCTTGAATTGTGCGTATAGCGGTAAATTCTCGTCTGATCGAACGATTGCTGATTACAACAGGGATATTTGGAAATTGACGGCTTATTCGCCTAAGGGGCAGTAGGCGGCTTTTGGCGTCGATCCATTGAGTATGCAGAATTTGACTTTGGCGCGAGTAATTGCGCCAAAGTCAGCCAGCTGAGCGGATTCTGAGTCTTAATAATAAATAGGCTATATGACGCATTAGCGATTCAAATAACCTATTTTTTAGGCATTATATTTTTTATTTCCTTTTTATTCAATAAGTTAGTTAGTGGTATATATTTTGCTTTCTATATTTTCTATTTTGATATAGAGCAATAAAACAACGACTCATTAACTTAACAGGAAGGAAATGGCTTATGCCCGGTCTGATGCTTAAACATACGCTTCAATCACTACTTTGTTCTACGTTATTAATTCACGGATTTACCCAACCAGCACTTGCGCATAATGGCGAAGTTCATGACGACGCGAATGCCATCACGACAATATTGCCTGATTGCCAAATATTAACTGCGACGCGCCTGTTTGATGGGCTTAACTTTCCCCAGGAAAACATGGCGGTATTAATTGAAGGTAACACGGTTAAAAAAGTCGATAGCCCTGAAAAACTTAGTAACCTTTGCAATAACCGCATCAATTTAGGCGATGCGACGATTCTACCCGGCTTTATCGAATCGCATGCCCATATTACCTTCCAAAATGTTCGCAAAGATAAAGTCTTGCGTCAGGGCATTACCACCGCTCAAGACACTGGTGGCCCCTTGATGGCGCCAATTGGCGGTCAAGGTTCGTTGCGTTTGTTAAGTGTCGGTCCGATTTTACAAGCACAGGGCGGCTATCCATCAAATGTTTTTGGCGGAACCAGTGGCTACGATCAAATCGGTTATACGATCAACTCAGTGGCAGAAGCGCAAGAGGCAGTCAAGCATTTGGTTGATGGCGGCGCAACTGCCATTAAAATCGCCCTGGAACCGGGTGGGGAAACCGGTGCGCCCTGGATGCAACCGCATGGCAGCGACCCGGTTCCGGCAACGCCTTGGCCTATGCTTTCCGAAGATATTGTCAAAGCGATTGTCGCGAAAGCGCATGAGCTGAACAAACGCGTTATTGCGCATGTCGGGGAAAATAAAGGCTTTGAACGCGCTTTAGCGGGTGGCGTCGATGAATTTGCACACATGCCTTGTGCTGAAATTCGGGAAGATCTATTAAAACGAGCGGTCGACCAAAAAGTCACTTTCGTGACCACTATTGACACCCTGGCTTCGTGCGTCGATACCACAACTCATAAGGGCATTCATTCAAATACGATGAGTCTTGCGGCGAAAGGCGCAAAATTTATCTACGGCTCGGAAATTGCGCATGATAATGTGCCGTGGGGCATCAACGGCGAAGAATTTCATATGATGTTGCACTTAACCAGCGGTGAATCGATTGATTTTACCGATGTGATGAATGTTATCAAAGCTGCGACTTCGAAGGCTGGTGAGCGTCTCGGCATTCCAGGGCTTGGCACGCTGGCGCCGGGCGCTCCCGCCGATTTGATTGCGGTTAAAGGCAATCCATTCGAAAAATTCAAATTATTGGAATATCCCGATTTGGTCATCTCGGGCGGTCGTACCATCGTCAATGAATTTAGAAATACCAGTTTGACGTCGATTGATTATGGCTGTCTGTTCAACTGGGCTGAACAAAAATATCCGGCGCTGTTCGCACCCGCCGGCGCCTTTACACGCTATTCCGACAAGTACAGTTATCGCCACTATGGTAAATTCAATAGCTACTTGGGGGTTTCGGCAGATAGTCACAACCTGATGTATATCGGTCCAGACGGCAAAATGCAAAGCGCAGGTGCCATTACCGACCTGATGACGGCTGCGGGTTGTCACTAAATTTAATTCTCTGGACGGGTCAGCAGGTCTGATTCGTTCAGTTTAGTATTAAGTGAATTCAAATTCAGCTATAAACGTCATAACATATTCTTCAGTTCTTGAATTAATCTCCAGAATTGTTAGATTAACCATTGCTCTTAGTAAAGCCAGACAAGTCAAAATAAAATTGGTCATGTAATGGCATCGCAGATCATTTATTTAAGCTTTACTAGTTTATAACCGGGGATGTGAACTTTGAAATACCTAAGTTTCGGAGATACTGGCAGGATATTACATCTTCAAATGTATTCAATTGATTGGTTAGTGGAGGAAAAATTTTGGTACATAGGATAAATTATAAGTTGACAGGTAATGCCTAAAAAGGCAAATTATTAAGCAATTGAGTTAATAACGGAATATTCTTATTCAAGAATTGCCAAAAGTAAAATGCCTAATCGAGCGAATATTTCATTTAGAAATCTGAGGCCCAAGATGAAAATTTCACATTCTTTAATTCTTACAACCTCAATATTGGCTTATCTATTGTCAAGTTTGGTCATTTCTGCATTTGCAGCCGATGTGACAGAATGTGATACTTTAGCCAGTTCCGAATTAGATATCGGTCGCGTTGCAACTCCGGTAACATTAGATAAAATCAATTTAGCGGCTGCTGAATCGGCATGCAGAGATGCTATTCTTAATGATCCCAACAATCGACGTTTGCAGTTTTTGTATGGACGTGTCTTTGAAGTAAAAAAAGATTTTATAAACGCTGCACTCTGGTACCAAAAATCGGTATCTCAAAATTATCTGGTGGCCTATCATAGCTTGGGAAGTCTGTATCAAAATGGAAAAGGCGTTATCCAAGATGATAAAAAAGCTTTAGAGTTATTTCAAAAATCAGCAGATCAAAATTTTGCACCCTCCCAATTTGAAGTGGGATACGCTTACGAAATGGGATATGGTGTCGACCAAAGCTATTTAAAAGCCAAGGATTGGTATTCTAAATCTGCCACCCAAAATTTCGGTCCTGCCCAAAATAATCTCGGTTATATGTATCAAAATGGTGAGGGAACGTCTGTCGATATTAATAAAGCATTTGAGTGGTATTCAAAAGCGGCTGCAAATGGTGAGCCCTACGCTAATTTAAACTTAGGCGCTTTCTACCATAATGGTCAAGTGGTCAATAAGAATGAAGGAAAAGCTTTAGAGCAATTTCGTATTGCAAGCGAGCGTGGCTTAATGGAAGCGAGTATTGAGTTGCTTTTTTCCTTTGCGGAAGCAAAATATCCCAACGTTTTCCCCGGCTTTGCCTATTCTCAACCCGACTTTCTCCCTCCGCCCTTTGATATCTATCAATACAGACATTACACTGTTAATGGCTCGGATGTTTATATTGGCTGCAATTTATTAAACCAACATCTTTACTATTATGCACCGGCTTCTAGTAATCAACTCTTAGACCTTGGAACCATTAATGTGTTTTTAAACGAAGCGCTTGCTTACGAAAAAACCATTAATCCCCATTAAGGTCAACTAGCAAGAAACTTGTTTAAATGCTTAAACATATAACAAATCTCGCGATTGCTTCAAAAAAATAAATACGAATAAACGTCAAATGTGAAGCATTTATTAATTTTGATATATTCATCTCACCCTTATTTACAAAACCTTAAAATCACATCAGTTTGAGTTAGCGATAAATTTCTTTCTAACATTAAACTGATAAGCAATGAATTAAGCAGGAAATATTATGAAGATTAATAATGGTTTTAAATTTCGTATGCCCCAGCAGCCAATTACCTTGACGAATTCATTGTGTTATCACGTAAAAATTTCTCTGGTAATTCTCATCACTCACTTTAGTTTATCTTCGCCTGCAGATGCCGTGTGTTCCTCTCCATTACCTCCGCCCTTGGCTGATATATCAAAAGGTTTTCCATCTGGCATCGTTACTTATAAATTTATAGGTGCCGCGACTGAGGAGCATTTACAGAAGGTCAGGGATATCCTAAACGAATGGCATACTAAAACTGGCGTTATAGGATTTGTTGAAGATAGCAATAATGCTAATGCATTTCCGATTCAGGTTTCAGAAAACCCTCCACAACCCGCTTGTTTTGCGCGATATATTCCCCCATCCTGTATTGGCGTGGCAAAACATGAAACTGGGCATTTAATCGGTCTAGCTCATGAACAACAACGAATAGATCGTGATCGATTTATAACGTTAACTGTTGAGGACGATATTTGTAACGATTCTAGCGAAGGAACTCGTTACCTTGATACCATCTGGAGCGGAACAAATTATGGGGTATATAACAAACGATCTATCGAACATTATGGTCCGGTTATAGGTAAAGACAATACTTGGGATTTTACTTCAAATGATGGGAGTGTTGTTAACTTAGGTAGCGATTCCGAAATTAAAGACAGCGACATTAGTGCAGTTCGTGAATTTTATGCGCGTTTTTTGGGCTGGGATCGATTTCGAAGCGAAGGTGCTAGCTTAGGATCTACTAAACCGTTGATGCCTGTACTTGCTAACGATGTATCTCTTATACCAAACAGCAAGTTGGCAGTTGCTAGAGTGGATGGGGTGGACTTACTTTTTGCATTTGGTGCTAACAACGCCGTTTATGCAAGATCTCGAGGTACACGTTTTTCGCATTGGAAATTAATGTGGAATAGTAACTCTTCTTCTGCGTCTCCTACATTAGCTTACAACAGATCCTTTGGAACGAGGGTTTCACACCTGGATTTGTCTTGGAGAGCGGGTAGTTCAGCGTTCGCAGCCAGTACCATGGCGAACAATTTTATCATTGCAAGAAATACTGCACTAGGTATTCAAGTACAACGATCAAATGACACTACGCAACTCGTTACAGATAATCCTTCTGGTAATGATACTTTTCTTGATCAACTGACGTGGGAGAGCCCGGTAAACTGGGGGGCACCTAATGGATTGGTCTCTGATTTAGCAATCTCCAGTTTAAAAACGGATCAATTAGCAATTATTGCTAGGACCTCAGACAATAAGTTATGGCTGCAACAAGTAGATAATTATAAGTCTCCAAGCGGAACGTGGACGCAAATAGGGACTAAAGTCGATTCCCAGGATATCAATGGACGGCCTGCAATTGTCGCCTATGAAGGGCAACTGCATGTGTTTTATCCGGTGCAATTCTCTGCTACTCAATCTATACTTTTTGAACAGCTCTGTACTTCAAAAGCGTGTTCAAATCCGACATTAGTCACTACCGATATACTACATCAGTCCAGCCCAGCAGTTACTACATCGGGTAGTGAGCTTCATTTAATCATACAGAATAAAAACAAAGAACTTGTTTGGCGCAGGTTAAATACCTCCAATCCTTTTGTACCAATAGGAGGAATTCTCGCAGCGAGTCCGACCGTGTCCAATACTTATAGATCGGCGAACGGTAGTTACAATATGTATGCTTTATTGGACGATGGCAATATTTGGCGTAAAGGTTTCAATGTCAACTTTGCCGGACGGCTCGGTAATTTACCTGCTAACGACTATGACCGGGATGCTAAAACGGATTATGTCGTGATTCATAACGGTGACTGGCAAGTAAAAACCACTAGCGGATTACCAGATGCGGTATTCTCTTTTAGTGAGTCAGGTGATATTTATTTGCCTGCTGCCGATTATGATGGGGATTCTGTTAGCGATATCATGAGGGTACACAAATCCTCAGGGCTTTTATACTGGAAAGCGTTAAAAATTGACCGCAATCAGGTTGCCACGGGGGAGCCTACCTTACTTAGTGCCAGTAATGCTCTATCCCCTGTGCAATTTGGGGCTGATACCGATAAACTGGTACCCGGTGACTATGATGGTGATTGGATTACCGACGTAGCAGTCTTTCGTCCTACAAACGGAACGTGGTATGTACGTTTATCCAGCGGAGCATCAGACAAAGTCGTTCAATTTGGCGCATCAGACGATATTCCGGTACCCGGCGATTTTGACGGGGACGGCATCACCGACATTGCGGTCTACAGACCGTCAAATTTAACTTGGTATGTGCGCCCTTCGAGAGGGGGAGCCGACTTAACCACCTTGTTTGGTATAGGCAACGGTAAGCTTATTCCAGCCGATTATGACGGCGATGGTCGAACAGATTATGCTTATTATAATCCCGCAAAAGGCGAATGGAATATCAAACCCAGCATTCCGTCATTATTACCAACTGTTTCTAGTAAGGTTTATAGTTTTGGGGCTGCTGCTGACATTCCAGTGCCGGGTGATTACGATGGCGATGGTTTGACAGACTTAGCCGTGTATAGAGCCTCTGAAGGAAAGTGGTATGTAAGACCAAGTACAGGCGGGGCTGATATTGTAAAAACAATCGGTGTAACAGGTGATATTGTGCCGTGGAAAACTTATCAATAATACTAACTTTTAGCTCCAGGGCTACCTTATAAAAATAGCCACAAATCTGATAGGAATTTAGATAATAGCGGTATAAGCAATGAAAAAAACAGGGGATAAATAGATTTGTTAGATATTTTTGGATAGCTCTTCGATCCCCTGATTGAACAAAAAATGTTGCCACCGATGTTAGAAATACTACTACTGACATTGTGCGCTGTAATTTGCGGAGCAGAAAGCTGGAATGTCAGAGAAATTTGGTAAGTCGAGCTTATTGTTTTTGAATCAGTATTTTTTTTGTATGGCCCGGCATTTTGAGAGACGATACCTAGCGCTGAATTTCTCGTGTGATTGACTGGCGTAGATCTAGCGATTACCTGTTAGCGCTCAGGGGTAATCAGAACAACCTACATATTAGGTATGGGTGCCTTGCTGAAAAGATATTTTAAATCAATTTTCTTATCCGACTGCCTTATAATAATTCAATTTTCCCCGTCAAACATGGCAGTTCAGGAACAACTCAAACAACTCGGCAAACGTCTAAACTCTTGCCTCAATCAGGATCGACACGGTTTGAAGCGGCAATTTGACCGTTTGCGTAGCGATTATCAAAAAGGTCAATTTTCTGAAGACCGCTTTAATAAACTGAACGCGCAAATTGAGCGTTCTTGCGCTCAGTACGAAAGGCGTTTGGCGCTGATTCCGGCGCTGAATTTCCCAGAGTTACCGGTGACCGACAAGAAGGATGATATTGCCGAACTAATTCGCAATCATCAAGTGGTCATTGTCTGCGGTGAAACGGGGTCTGGCAAAACGACCCAGTTACCGAAAATTTGTTTGTCGATTGGCCGCGGCGCGGCAGGTTTCATTGGTCACACTCAACCGCGGCGAATTGCAGCGCGCACGGTGGCCGACCGGATTGCCGAGGAGTTGGGCCAAAAAATCGGCCAGAGTGTCGGTTATAAGGTCAGGTTTAACGACAAAACCCATGCCGATTCGCTGGTCAAATTGATGACTGACGGGATTTTGCTCGCCGAATCGCAAAACGATCCTTATCTCAGCCAGTACGATACGATTATCATCGACGAAGCTCACGAACGCAGCCTGAATATCGATTTTTTGCTTGGCTATCTGAAATGGCTGTTGCCGAAACGGCCCGACTTAAAAATCATCATCACCTCGGCGACCATCGACCCGCACAGTTTTTCGCGCCATTTCAACAATGCACCGGTCATCGAAGTATCCGGGCGGACCTATCCGGTCGAAATTCGCTATCGTCCGATTGAGCAGGCCGAAGAGGACGACGAAACCAGCGACGCCCTGCAAAACGCGATTCTCGATGCGGTTGACGAATTGCACCGCGATATGCGTGGCGACATCCTGATTTTTTTGAACGGCGAGCGCGAAATCCGCGAAACCACCGAATCGCTGCGCAAACATCACCCGGCTAAATGCGAAATATTGCCGTTGTATTCGAAGCTCAGCGTTAGCGAACAAGAGCGCGTATTCAAACCCAAAGGCGGTTTGCGCATCGTATTAGCGACTAATGTCGCTGAAACCTCCCTGACCGTGCCGGGCATTCGCTGCGTGATCGATACCGGTCATGCGCGCATCAGTCGTTATAGCCATCGCAGTAAAATTCAACGCTTGCCGATCGAAAAAATTTCCCAGGCCAGCGCGAACCAACGTTCCGGACGTTGCGGCCGGGTCGCCGAAGGCATTTGTATCCGGCTCTATTCCAAGGAAGATTTCCAGGCTAGGCCTTTGTTTACCGAGCCTGAAATTCTGCGCACCAATCTTTCATCGGTGATGCTGCAAATGTTGGCGCTCAAGCTCGGTAACATCGAGGATTTTCCGTTTCTGGAACCGCCCGAAGACAAAATGGTGCGCGACGCCAAAAGTGCCCTGCAAGAAGTTAACGCACTCGATAAGGGGGGGCAGTTAACCGAGGTCGGACAACAACTCGCCAAAATTCCGACCGATCCGAAACTCGCGCGCATGCTGCTCGCTGCCGATCAATTGCAATGTTTGAACGAAGTCAGCATCATCGTTGCTGCGCTAAGTATCCAGGACCCGCGCGAAAAACCTGCCGACAAACTCCCGCAGGCTGAAGCTAAACATGCCCAGTTTAAGGCCGAAGATTCGGATTTTTTGACCTTCTTAAATATCTGGAATACCTTCACCGAACAGCAGAAACACCTGTCGAATAACAAGCTGCGCCAGTATTGCCAGATTAATTTCTTGTCTTATCTGCGCATGCGCGAATGGCAGGATATTCATGCCCAGATCATGCAGGTGGTGCGCGGCGAATTGAAACTTAAGCTCAATGTCGGCGAGGCGCATTACGCCGACATTCATAGGGCCTTGTTGCCGGGTTTATTATCGAACATTGGTTTTAAACACGAACAATTCGAATATTTGGGTGCGCGTAATCTGAAATTTTTCATTTTTCCGGGATCGGGCCAATATAAAGCCCGGCCTAAGTGGATCATGGCTGCTGAACAGGTTGAAACCAGCAAGGTGTATGCGCGTTCTGTGGCGAAGATCGAACCCGAATGGATAGAAGAATGTGCCGAGCATTTGATCAAACGCAGTTATTATGAGCCGCATTGGGAAAAGAAAGCCGGACGCAGTGCGATTTACGAGCGCACCTTGTTGTATGGTTTAACTTTGCAGGCCCAGCGCAAGGTACCTTATGAGAATGTCGATCCGAAAGCTGCGCGTGAATTGTTTATTCGCAATGCCCTGGTCAATCACGAATTTCATTCGAATGCGCCGTTTTTTATCGCCAACCAGCAATTGCTTGAAGAAGTCGGCATTATTCAGCACAAGGGTCGGCGCGTTGATTTGATCGAAGATGAGGAGTGGCTGTATCGCTTTTATGATCAAAAACTGCCCGAAAGCGTGGTCAGCGGCATTACCCTCGATCAATGGCGCAAAAAAGCCGAACGCGAAAAACCAAAGCTATTGTTTCTGACCAAGGAAGATTTGACGCGCGAACAAGAAGGGCAGGTCAACGAATGGGATTATCCCGATCATAAAAAGGTCGGCAACCTTACGATTGCGCTGCATTACCGTTTTGAGCCGGGGCATGAGGAAGACGGCGTGACCGCGATCATTCCGGTGCATCAGTTGAACCAGATGCGCAATGAGCCATTCGACTGGTTGGTACCCGGAATGTTGCAGGAAAAAGTTATCGCCTTGCTTAAAACCCTGCCGAAACCAATTCGTAAACATTTCGTGCCAGTGCCGCAGACGGCGGCACAGTGTCTTGAAATCGAGCCTGATTTCAAAGGTTCGCTTTTTGAATGGCTCGCTAATCGCCTGCGCAAGCTGACCGGTGAATCGGTGCCGTTGAATGCCTGGAATCCTGAGGAACTTCCGGGGCATTTGAAAATGAATTACCGCATTGTCGACGAACACGGCCATATTCTCGATTTTGGTCGTAATTTGCCCCAATTGCAGGCCAAACATGCCCAAAAAGCAGGCCAAAGTTTTGATCAAATTGCCGCCGAAGAACTTAACTACACGGGCTGCATTCAGTGGGCCTTTCCTGATCTGCCCGATACTTACCAGTTTATGCAGCAGGGCCAAGCGTTCCTGGGGTTTCCGGTCATTATCGACGAGGGCGACACGGTCGGTGTGCGTATCGTCGATACTCCCGACAAGGCGGCGTTAATTCATCAACAAGGTTTGGTGCGTTTGTTTGGTCTGCAACTGCGCAAGGATTGCACCTATATCCAGAAAAACCTGCCCTGGACGCCCGCGATTGAATTAAGTTATCAGCAATTGCAGGAACATCCCTTATTGAAAGAACGCATCGGCAAAACCTATAAGGAAGACTGTTTATTTGCCATTATCTGTCATCTTTTTGTTGCGGATAGCCACATTCGCGACCAACAAAGCTTTGAAAATGCTTTGCAAACTAAAAAAGCGCAATTGATCAGTGTCGCCAATGAACTGGGCAAGCAACTGCAAGCGGTTATGCAACGTTATCTTGAGGTTCAGCAGCAACTTAAACGCCTGCCATCCGACAGCGCTCTTGTTAAAGATATTCAGGAGCAATTAAGTTATCTGCTGTTTAAAGGCTTTATCCGCCATACGCCCTATCAACATCTACAATGCTTCGAACGCTACCTTAAGGCCGTTCACTACCGACTCGACAAAATGCAGCACGACCCGCAAAAGCAACAGCAAGTGCAGAAGTTTTGGGGACGTTATTGGAAGCAAGTTGTTCTGAGAGCCAAGCAGGGTGTGGTGATTCCCGAAAATGATGCCTTTCGCTGGATGCTTGAAGAATTTAGAGTTTCGCTCTATGCCCAGCAATTGAAAACGCCCTATCCGGTGTCGGAGCAGCGGCTGGATAAGGCGTGGGATGGGGTGGGATAATCGTGACTAACTTAAGAGTACCATTACCTGATTTGTTACATAATCTGGGCCTCGATTTAGTGAGTCGTGATGGAATATCCAGCAGTCATCTTATTGTTAATGCTCTATACTCATCGTTCGCTCAAATTAACCCAAGATTCGTAGAATTATGGCAAGATATCAGCATTTACCATTAGAAACTTCAATCAACATTACCAGAACCGAACGGGTAGACGATATTCCACTGTTGCTCGCGCAGATGGAAAAAATGAAAA
>CANNKG010000090.1 GCA_947505105.1 Methylococcaceae bacterium
AAGGATGTCGAGGAGGTGATGAAAAAACTTAACCATCGACCACGGAAAAGCCTTAACTATAAAACACCTCATTCAGTCTTTTTTGCAGAATCTTTGCCGAAGGCCGCATGACAACTAGGATTGCACTTCGGAGTTGAATCCGCCCAATAAAATCAGTGAATAAGTGAGATATTAGACGTGACTATTGATACCAATTATGATTCGGGAACCAGTACATTAACCATTAAAGTCTCCGGTCGCTTTGACTTTGGTGTGCATCAAGGGTTTCGTAAAGCGATTGAGCAAATTCCTGCAACGATGCGCACAGTCATTGTGGATTTGCAATTTACCGAATACATGGATAGTTCAGCCTTAGGGATGCTTCTGGTGTTACGAGATAAAGTCAGTAACGCGCAGCAGTCGGTTAGACTATTAAATCCGAAACCAGACGTACGTAAAATTCTGGAGATAGCGAATTTTGACAAGTTATTTTCGCTCCAGTAATTGTTTAAAGATGAGTTATTTGTTGGAACGTCATCAATGCTGGACAGGAATTACTTATCTTACTCATTTGAGGTTGAGCATCTTGTAGTATGCCGTTATCCCAAATTACTTTTTCCAGTAAAATTCTGATTGCAGATGACAGTAAGTCGCAGAGAAGTCTCTTAGGCGTCATCTTGCAGCAGTATGGCTTTGCTGTGGTCTTTGCCTGTGATGGTCGAGAAGCGGTGGATCGGTTTATTGAAGAGCAACCCGATCTTGTCATTCTCGATATCGTCATGCCTGGAACTGATGGCATTGAAGCCGCTAAGCAGATTCGGTCGTTGCCGGGTGAAAGTTATACGCCAATTATTTTCATTACCAGCGTCAAAAATCATCTCAAGTTAAATCAGTGTTTCGATGTAGGTGGTGATGATTATATTGATAAGCCGTTTAATGAAGAGGTTTTATTAGTTAAAATCAATTCATTGTTACGAATAAAATCGCTCTATCAAGCTCAGCTGGCGCAAAAAAAAGAGTTGCTCAAATATCAGGAAATGGCTGAGCAGGAGCAACTGATCGCCGCAAACCTCTATAAAAACATTCTGCGGGTTGGTTTTGTTGATCTGCCGATTTTGCGCTATTCATTATCACCGATGGCGTTATTTAACGGCGATATTTTATTGAGTGCAAAATCAAGCGATAATCAGCTTTATGTGTTACTAGGAGACTTTACGGGACACGGGCTTTCAGCATCAATCGGCGCAAGTCCCACTGCAGAAATATTTTATCGGATGGTTCATAAAGGTTTTGCGGCTATCGAGATAGCCAGTGAAATTAATCGCAAATTGTGTATGCTTTTGCCAACGAATATGTTTTTGGCGGCGACGCTTGTGACGCTTAATAGTGATGCTCGCATGTTGCAAATTATTTCCTGTGGCTTACCAGAGCATTTACTCTTAAATACTAGAACAAAAGAAATTAGAACAATCTCCTCGGTAAATTTACCCTTAGGCATTTTGGATCATTTAGAGCCTGTCGTCGAATCAATTAAGATCAGTTCTGACGATTATTTATATCTGTTTAGTGATGGCTTGATCGAGTTTGAAAATAGTGACGGAGAACAGTTTACCATTAATGGTGTTTTGGATTGTCTTAGAGGCAATGCGGCATCGCATTTTGAGTCGATTTTAGCCGGCTTGCTCAAGCATTCTGGAGGATTGGATCAGAAAGATGATGTCACTCTCGTCGAATTGAGATGTGATTTACGAGATGTCTCGTGGCCAGAGCATGTCGCGATGGTTAAAACTAAACAACGAGAAGCTATGGATTGGAAAGCTTCGATGAGTTTTACTGTGCAGACGCTCAAGAATTTGCAACCGGTACCTTTAATGGTAAACCTGTTGATGGAAATTCAAGGGTTACAGCAATTTCAAAATATCATTTTTCAAATTGTGAATGAATTATTTGTCAATGCACTTGATTATGGATTGTTAGCGATGGATTCTTCGCTCAAACAATCGGTTCAAGGCTTGCGGCATTACAATCAAATCAAATCCGAGCGATTATTAGCGGCGGAACAGGGCGAAATCAAATTTGTTTTCAATCACCATAGCGTCAAATCCGGTGGTCGATTAGTGATTCGCGTCAAGGATAGTGGACCTGGATTTAACATTTCGACCATTTTGCAGGCGCAAACCGGCAAATTACATGGGATTGCCCGCATTCAGGCTTTATGTAGCGAATTAGAGTATGTAGGTTCTGGAAATCAAGTAAATGCAGTTTTTGAATGGTGCACCTAAGATGAGGCCAGATTGATGTTTGGAATCAATAAATAACTGGATAGGGGGAAGAACATGAAACGAAGTCATACCAAGTCACAATTTGTAGCGGTAGCTTCAATTGCGGCTGAGTTAAGTGCGGTCATGGATGTTGCGAAGGAAATTTCATTAGCGGCAGCAAATGCCAAGGCAATTGCCTTTCGGGCGGGTGAAAAAGCGAAAGGTTTTCAGCCGATTACCGACTTTATCAATGAACTTGCCAAAGATACTATTCAGCTCGTGAATGCGATTAACGAACATGCGTTGAGTTTGTATCAACTTACGGTTGATGAGTATCGGATGACCGAAGCCAATGAACGTTTTGAATTCGCGGCTCATTTAGCCAAAGGTGCGAAATACGAGAGCTCTTTATATCCGGTTCACCAACAAGTTCAACAACGGATGCAAATTTGTTTAAGTCAGTTTAATGTCCATATTGCTCAATTACTGGATCAGTTGGCGGAGGTCATGCATCCTGCGCGTGCCGCTCGGGTGATAGCAGCCAACTCCAGAATCGAAGCGTCTCAAGCGGGGGAGTACCTCCAGAGTTTGCAGGCTGTTGCCGAAAGTGTTGATAATGCCGCCCAGGTAATTCATGACAACGTGCAGCGCTGCCGAAGCGCATTATCATTTATTAATTTTGTTGACTAACAAAGGAGTAGTGTCACTGATGAAAATGACCAAAATATATGAAGGAACGCATGAATGGATTATGTATGGGCGGGATGAGCATAAGCCTCAGAATATCATTGATACCAATCAATATATTGTCAGGACGCCTAATCGCTGCCTGATTTTGGAACCGGGGGGTATTGAACTATTTGCCCCCATGCTTGCCGCTGTATTGCATCACGCGCCAGTTGAGGAAATAACTGACCTGTTTGCTTCGCATCAAGACCCTGACATCATTTCTTCGTTAGGTCTATGGGACCAAGCGTTGCCGAAGGCGAAGCTTCATGCCCCGGCAATATGGGAAGGCTTTTTGCGGCATTTTGGGTGCGAAACCATTGAATATGTGCCTATTCCAGATAATGGCGGCACGATTCGCTTAGAAACGGTTGAGCTACAAATTATTCCTGCACATTATTTACACTCTTCAGCTAATTTCCATATTTATGATCCGAAAGCTAAAATTTTAATGTCGGGTGATGTCGGTGCGGCTTTGGAACAACCCGGTGCCCCAGTATTTGTGGACAATTTTGAAGCTCATGTTGAAAAAATGCGCTATTTCCATCAGCGTTGGATGCCCTCAAATCAGGCCAAACGCAATTGGATTGAACGGGTACGTGAGTTGGATATCGATATTCTTGCTCCTCAGCACGGTAGAATGTTCAAAGGGGAAGATGTGCGGCGTTTTCTCGACTGGTTTGAAGGACTGCAAGTAGGCATTGCAGTATGATAATCGCATCTTAGGTGATTGATGCGGACCACGCGCCCCGTCGTTTTATGTCTATCCGGTCATGATCCCTGTGGTGGCGCAGGTGTTCAGGCCGACATCGAAGTGCTCAACAGTCATGCTTGTCATGCGGCTAGCGTTATTACCGCGATAACCGACCAGGATACGCATAATGTCAAATGCATCGTGCCACAACGCGCCGAAGATTTTAGCGCTCAGGTTGAAACCATTCTTGCCGATTTGCCGGTCGCAGTCATAAAAATCGGTTTAATTGGTGATCATCAACTCGCGCTTGCCATTTCCAGTCTGTTACAAGGTCATCCCCATATTCCGGTCGTATTTGATCCTATTCTTGCCGCTGGCGGCGGAACGCCGTTGGCCGATCAGCAATTACTTGAGGTCATCATTGAGCAATTGCTCCCTCGAACTAGCGTTTTGACACCGAATAGCCTTGAGGCGCGAAAGTTAAGCAGGCAAGCAAATCTGCAACAGGCGGGTGAAGTTTTGCTTGGTTTCGGTTGCCAAGCGGTATTGATTACCGGAGCGCATGAAGATACCGAAGCCGTCAGTAATCAGCTCTTCCAAAAACATGAGCCGATTCAACGATTCGCCTGGGATAGACTACCTGGCGAGTATCATGGGTCCGGTTGCACACTGGCAAGCAGTATTGCCGCCTTGTTGGCGCAGGGACTGGATATTTTCACGGCAGTGAATGAGGCTCAGGAGTACACCTGGAATGCACTCAAGCATGCTTATCGAACCGGACAAGGACAACTGAATCCTAATCGTTTGTTTTGGGTCGATCATGAAGATTAAGGTTACTGGGTTGTGGCTGTCATTGTTGATTCCAAATCTTGTCGCTTGCACAAAAGATTTAGTCGATAGTAGCCAAGTGGCGACCGGTAAACAAATTGCTTTCGAGCGCCGTAAAGGTAATTGTCTGGCTTGCCATGTGATTGCCGATGGTGAGGCGCCAGGAACTATTGGTCAGCCGTTAACGGCTCTGGCAGCGCGCTTTGAAAATAAAAGCGCCTTGCGGGCGTTGATCTGGGATGCGACGCGTTTCAATCCCGACACGACTATGCCGCCGTTTGGACGCAATAAAATTCTGACCGAAACCGAAATCGATCAGATTGTTGATTTTTTATGGACTCTTGAGTAAACACGCTTTAAATCCCCATTTTATTTACATCCAGCGTTCGCTAGCCAGTTGCCGACCGGGCCAAGATCAGCGATAGCGCCATTAGCTCCAAGATAATTAAGATGGTTGTTGGTTTTGGAAACACCTAGGTAAGTGCCGGTTTTGGGATAATAGCGGAATGAATATTCCGAAATCTCCTGCGTCAGATTCGTCGGCGGGGCAATGAAATTAGGGTAATTCAACTGCCCCCAGTTAAACAGACACGCAATGCCGGTTGGTGGATTGCCGGTTTCGGCATCAAGAAATAGTGCATAAGGTTTAGCCGAGTCATTTCCGAAATCGAACATATTGATTAATGAACCTGATAGCGCATCAAAAGAGCCCCCACCAATTCGCCCCGTGTTCCAATTATCTTCAATAAATTGCAAGATTGAACTTTGGTTGGTTAAGGTGTGGTCTACATAATTGCGCTTCGCATAAGGCGAAATGACTAGTAGCGGTAGGCGCGGACCAAAGCCGCAGCGACCCTGGATGGCTTTGCCTTGATCGTCGGTTAACGGTGTGCCGCCGCCACATTTTCCTGGGCCATTAAGTTGGTCGCTATAGGCGGTACTTTGGGAATTGAGAACTGCGGAGGGGTTGATGATCTCACTCATCTGATGGTCGTACCAGCCGTCGGAATCATCATAAGCAATAATAATTGCGCTATCAGGCCAGAACTCTGATTGCTGAAGCGCATTAACGGTATTGACAATAAACTCTTGCTCGAGTAACGGATCGGAATTACCAGCATGACCATTTTGATACGCCGGAGCTTTAATAAAACTCACCGCCGGTAAATGATTCGCCGTGAGTGCGTCAAAAAAATCATGGATATCATATTGATGGTGAGTCAGTTTGTCGGCACTGGTTCCGAATTGATTCGGCGCTACGCTTGGTCTTATATGATTGAGGTTTGCAGTCGATGCATAATATTGAAACCAGGCATGATGCGGAACATAATCTTTGACTGATCCAGCATACGCTGCCGAACCTGGAGATTGACGCTTGCAGCCAGTGCTGCTATCCGAATTGGTCACCGTCAGATCGAACCCACCCATGAAGGCGCCCCAACTAATATTTTTTGCATTCAGCAGGTCGCCAATATTTTTACCGCCCATCTTTACGGTCGTCGAACTGATTGAACACTTGTCTCCGGTAGGATCGAGATCTCCCATGAGTGTTCCGACACCGCCATTCATTGCACCCACTAAATTCGTGTTTTTACTCGGCGTGGCAGGATAGGTATTACCGGCCACCAAATTGAGCGCGCCTGGGGTTGATGGACCAAACACACTCGCAAAATGATTATCACTGAGGGCAAAATGTTGCGCATAATTCCACATGGCGGTTACCGTGTTACCATCGAAGTATCCCATCACCAGGCCCTCGTTTTTACCCCATGAGTATTTTTTTGCGCATGAAGAACTGCTACCCACGCCGACCATGTATGGAAATAAATCCATTTTTCCGCCATTGAAGGCGAGTTGTTCATAGCCAGGGCTGTGATTTTGGTCGCAGGTCGATGCTTGGCTGCGGGCGAGTCGAAACGGATTAATCGCATTCGAACCATTTTTGGTGTTGAGGGCATTTGGATTATTGGTCAGTAAATCCTTTAATCCATTAACCAAAGGCGTCGGGTTTTTCGAGATAAATTTTGGCTCATTCGTTAAGTTTTCGGCATTTGGATAGGTACCGAAATAATGATCGAAGGAGACATTTTCCTGGA
Source organism: Methylococcaceae bacterium (assembly GCA_947505105.1). Lineage (GTDB taxonomy): Bacteria > Pseudomonadota > Gammaproteobacteria > Methylococcales > Methylomonadaceae > SXIZ01. Next base: position 6,585 of record CANNKG010000090.1, read on the forward strand.
AGATGATCACCAGATGTTTGATGGGCGTATTCGTCTCCCCTGAATCAATAGCAAAAGACGGCGGTATTGCACCAAACATAATGAATGATAGAACCACAATATCGAGAGTTTTCATGGGAGATTCTTAAAATTTAAGGAGGTGCTACGCAAGTTGGGTTGCGTCGGATAAGGTCTTGAATGTTATTTTACATAAAGGGTAATGTCAAATGGCGGAGCTTAGCTATTGACCCTGCCCCCCGATTAATGAAAAAATGCTTGGTAGCGAGTTCAGGAAAACCACCGCTCATTTCAAGCAGGATTCTTGAACTCATCATTTGCTCTATTAATTCCTATTTAAATAATCCATGTTAGAAAATCACCTAGACGAACAAGAACAAATCAGACAACGCCGCACTAAACTCAACGAATTACGCGAGAGTGGTATCGCTTTCCCCACTGACTTCCGGCGCAACGTTATTGCTGGCGAATTGCATGCTCGCTATCACGATGTTAGCAAAGAAGAACTCGACGCTGAGCCGATTCGAGTCAAGCTGGCCGGACGCATGATGACTCGCCGGGTTATGGGCAAGGCAAGCTTTGCCCATATTCAGGATATGTCGGGCCAAATCCAGCTTTATGTGGCGCGCGATCATTTACCGGAGAGTTTTTACAACGAACAGTTTAAAAAATGGGATATCGGCGACATTATTGGGGCTGAGGGGGTTTTATTCAGAACCCAAACCGGTGAACTAAGCATCAAAGTCGATGAATTACGCCTATTGACTAAAGCTTTGCGCCCATTACCCGAAAAATTCCACGGCATTGCCGATCAGGAAATCAAATATCGCCAGCGTTATTTGGATTTGATCATGAGCGCCGAATCGCGCAAGACCTTTTTGCTGCGTTCGCAAATCGTGGCCTACATTCGGCAATTTTTGATCGATCGACAATTTCTGGAAGTTGAAACGCCGATGATGCAAGTGATTCCGGGCGGGGCGACTGCGCGGCCTTTTATCACGCATCACAATGCCTTGGACATGCAGCTTTATTTACGCATAGCTCCCGAGCTGTATTTAAAGCGTCTGGTCGTCGGTGGTTTTGAACGGGTATTTGAAATCAATCGTAACTTTCGCAACGAAGGCTTATCGACGCGACACAATCCAGAGTTTACGATGCTTGAGTTTTATCAGGCTTATGCCGAATACGGCGATTTGATGGATTTGACTGAAGCGATGCTGAAAGGACTCGCTGAAGACGTTATTGGTCAGACCGTCATTAATTATCAAGGCCAGGAATATGATTTCGGCAAGCCATTTCAACGGATGACCGTGGTCGAATCAATTTTGCATTTTAATCCGAATCTGACCGCTGCCGATTTGGCGACGCGCGATGCAGCCGTAAAAGTCGCCTTGCAGTTGGGATTGCCGGTCAAGGATAGCTATGGTCTCGGCAAAATTCAGATTGAAATTTTTGAAAAAACTGTCGAAAGCCGTTTAATGCAACCGACTTTTATTACCGCTTATCCGGTTGAAGTATCACCGCTGGCGCGCCGGAATGATCTCGACCCTCATGTGACCGATCGCTTTGAGTTTTTCGTCGGTGGGCGGGAAATTGCTAACGGTTTCACCGAGTTGAATGATGCCGAAGATCAAGCCGAACGCTTTCAGAAGCAGGTTGAGGATAAAGACGCGGGCGATCATGAAGCGATGCACTTTGATGCCGATTATATTGCGGCTCTCGAACATGGTATGCCGCCAACGGCGGGGGAAGGTATTGGTATCGATCGCTTGGTGATGTTGTTTACGGATGCGCCTTCGATTCGAGATGTTCTCTTATTTCCGCATATGCGGCCTAAAGGCTAATCATTAAGAAAAGGGTTGGGCTCGGTGCGAATCCGGGAATTGTGGCTGAGAGACGGCGTTGAATTATCCGTCTCTCAGCCTTGACTGCTAGTTAATGACTGGTGTCAACTTTTGCGCCTTTAGTTTGACCGATCGCTGCAAGCGTTTCGTTGAACCAAGGGGTTTCAATGTCAAAAGGTTTGCCACCTTTAATGCGCGGAAATTCAATGGCGCGTAGGATATTTCCCCGATCTTCATCGTGACCGATCACGCCGGATTCGCGACGTAACGCACACTCAACCGCTAAATCCGCACAGGATTTGATCAGACGAATATCTTCAACATTCGATGCCGCTGCACGCGCAAAATAGCCTGATTTTTGGACCAGGGTTTTTTCGGCGCCGATCATTTGTGCAAATTGCTCACCAAACCATTTTCCTGGATTGACCGCGTCAAGTTTGACATGACCAAACGCGTCGCGTGGCACTTCCTGGCCTTTTGCTTGCATTTCAGCCACAATGGATTCAACGCCCGCACCTTCCGATACAAAGATGTTAACGCAATCCACCTTGTCCATCACCGCAAGTAGACGTTTTGCTTCGGCGGCGATATCGATGCCCATTTCGGGAATAAAGATCCCGTGTACTTCAAAGGCATTGCGATCAAGGCCTAAAGCAGGCAACCATTCGGCATTGTCGAGTAGTTTTCGATAGGCTTGAGCGGTTGCAGCTGTCAACCAACCACAGCTACGGCCCATGACTTCGTGGACGATTAGCATGCGTGGATTGGCATTGTTTTCGGCGACCACGTTCCAGAAGTAACGTGCGCCTTGTTCGGCAGCCGTCCAGGCGCCAAGCGATTGCTTGATCGGGAATACATCGTTATCAACGGTTTTTGGCAAGCCGATCACAGTGAGTCCGTAATTGTTGCTCGCTAAAAAGGCGGCCAAATCTGCGGCGGCGGTGTTGGTATCGTCGCCACCGATGGTGTGCAGGATATCAACGCCGTCTTTAACGAGTTGGTCGGCGGCGACTTTTTGCGGGTCTTGGCCTTCTTGCACCAGGCCGCGTTTGATACAGTCTTTAACGTTAGTCAGTTTAACGCGGCTGTTGCCGATCAGTGAGCCGCCAAAACGATGCAATAAACCGGCTTTTTCACGAATTTCCGGCGTGACTGTGTAATAGTCACCGAGCAGCAGGCCTTTATAACCACTGCGGTAGCAAATAATTTCGATACTAGGATCGATTTCGGTATAACGTTCAATCAAGCTGCCGATGGCGGAGTTTAAACAAGGGGCTAAGCCACCTGCAGTAAGAATTGCGACTTTTTTGGGTTTATTCATGATGAGCTAAATGTTTAAAAAGTGATAAACAACAAGCGTGGGGATTAGGGCACTTGAGCTGCTATGGTTAAGTGCGTAATCGCCGCGCGTTAAAGTCCAAAAATACTTAATGATAAAAATTGTCGATTTTTGGTGCGTCAACCAGATTTCTAGGGGTAAACAACCTGGATTAACCTCTGACGTCCGGAAATTTTATCATATTCCTGATAGCTGACGTTTTCCTTAGCCTGGATTATTTATAGTCCGATCTTATGATGGATTAATCAGAATGAATATTAACCTGATCAATTATAATAATGGCATCGATATTATTAAACGTCGGTCCGAGAAGGTGATTTATAAAACCTGTACAGCGTTATATCGAATGGGCAAATCTTCGTATAGTTAATTTCGGGAGTCAATTTGTGAATAAATTTAAGCATAAATTATTGTTTGTAGTAATGGGTTGGCTGGTTGCCAATGCCTCTTTTGCTGCCGGTGGCGTAACTCTCTGTGATACGCTGGCGGGTGGTCCTTATGATCCGAATAAAGTCGCTGAAGGAGTTGAAATTACCAGTATTAATGTTAGTCAGGCCGAGCCTGCCTGTAAAGATGCTCTGGCAAGCGATCCTGCTAATCCCCGCTTGCAATTTGAATACGGGAGAGTGTTTGCTGCGAAAGGAGATTATGCTTCCGCGATGATTTGGTATACCAAAGCAGCCGATCAAAATTACGCGCCGGCGCTAAATAATATTGGCTTACTGTTTTATAACGGAAATGGCGTTCAAACAGATTTAAGTAAGGCTTATGAATGGTTTTTAAAATCGGCAAATTTGAATTATGCCGTTGCTCAGGAAAATGTCGGCTTTTCTTACCTTTATGGAGAAGGTGTCGCCATAAATCTAGCCAAATCTTTCGAATGGTTTCTGAAAGCCGCTAACCAAAATTATGCTTCGGCGCAGAATAATGTTGGATATTCTTATGAAACAGGCGAGGGCGTCCAAAAAGATCTGAGCAAAGCTTTTGAATGGTATTTGAAAGCGGCTAACCAAGATTATACTCTTGCGCAACGACATTTGGCTCGGCTTTACTACAATGGTCAAGGGGTTGCAAAGGATTTGGCTAAGGCATTTGAATGGAATTTAAAAGCGGCTAATTTGAATGATGCTTCTGCGCAGAATGAGGTTGGTTATGCTTATGAAATTGGTGAAGGCGTCGGGCTGGATTATAAGAAAGCTTTGGAGTGGTATCAAAAGGCCGCTGAAGGGGGAGAGCCGCTTGGGTATTTAAATGTCGGGGCGCTTTATCATAATGGCCTAGTTTCTGACAAAAATGAGTTAAAGGCTTTAGCGGCTTGGCGTAAAGCTAGCGATATGAATTTTGCCGAGGCGACATTTGAAATCATTCTGTCCTGGGCGGAGCAAACTTATCCGACTTGGTTGCCGGATTTTGCCTTCGCTACGCCACCTCGATTACCTGCTCCTTATGCTAATTATTCTTACCGGAATTACCGTTCGGCAGCAGGCGATATTTTTGTTGCCTATAATCCGGACGACCGACATATTTATTATTTGGGGCCTGCTACGGCGAATAGTGTTGTTGATCTTGGCGTGATCGATAATTTTAAGCAGGCCGCATATGATTGGGCGGTTACTAAGCTAGGTTCGTAAGTTTTGAAGGCCTTTTAAGCTAAACTGAATTCTGTGTTATATCACCTATGTATAAATGGTAAATAACATAGATCACTCAAAAGTTGTAAGGATATAATATTTAAACGTCTTTTTGTTCAATGATTTATAGATTGGCTTTGTTTTTGCTCTAGTTCCTCCAGTGTCGATATATTTTGAAACTGGAGGAATAAAATGAGCCAAAAATTAATAGCTACTGGGCAAATGGAAACAAGTGATAGTGACAATGTGTATTTGCTCCTAGGTGCAGGCCTAGCGGTAGCTTCTATGATATTAATTCCCGCAATGGCTAGTCGTATGGGCTTAGGTTCAAGTTTGACTGCTGCACTCAGAATCGCATTAATGAAGGCTTCCTCACGGGCAACTGCGGTGGCATCACAGCATGAGCGTTGCGATATCTCCTAAGTCGGTTCGAGTACGATAGGAGGCGCATTGTTCCTCAGCACATCCTATCTGATTTTTTGTCGTATATTATTGATTATAAGTATAATAACTTGATAGGTGGCAAACTTGGGTTATGTTAAGCCTTTGCTAAAAACTATCACTCTTACAATCTCCGTAGATAGCGGATGGGTTTGTTTTAAGAGAAGTTATCTTCCAGGGTTCGTTAACCAATAACTCCGTTTGTTAGCCATCAATGGTCCATTCTGCAATACTGCCGTCCAAGTTGATTGAACCATAAGACGATGTTGCCGCTTCGGCCTTGGCAGGTAACAAACAGTCAAACAGTGGTGCCAGTTCGGTCAACCAATCGACCGGTTGATCAGGAATAGCCGATAAATATTTGCGCGTCTGCGTATCTATCATCATTTCGGCGGAGACTCCGGTACTTACCAGCGTACCGAATATCGTCAAAACCATTAAGTCCTCACTCGCATTGTGTTTTTATTATGCTTGTTCATAGTAACGTTTCCAAAAAACCGTGGCTGGTGATTTACCTTCCCATAGAAAAGATCAACGGGCTGGATCTTAGCTGAATCTAGTGAGTGAATAGGCTATGGCAATTAAGATGCCGATCTGTAAATATAAGATTAATAGGCATATAAATAATTTTTTTCGTCATATCCCCTGGCATATTCCGTCATTTTTGTCATGACAACATTGATTATCAAAAAAAGTGGATAACAGCATTCCGACTTGAAGATTTTAAGGTTTTATTTCAATCTACTTCCAGCGGTTAATATGGCGCAGGGAATGAAACTTTTAAGGCTTTACGTTTAGCCAATTCGACAGTTAGAACGGCCTTAGCCTGTTTCTCATCCGCTTTAATTTTAGCCAGACGCGCTTTTTCCCAAGTCTTCCGCTGCTTGTTCAAAGATACCTGTTGTGCCTGTTGACCATTAATTTCCAACAGATATTCTTTGGCAGCAGTGCTTTTAGATGTTTCGGCATAAACCCCATTACTTAAAGTTGCGCCGAGAATTACCAAAGTAATTAACAATAAGTGGTTTGTGGTTTGTTTTATAGTTTGCTTGTCCATGATGGTCACCCAAAAAGCTTAGTTGATTAATTTATGAATACGACTTTTGTGTCAGTCAGTTAAGTTGCTTACTGAGTTAACTTAAGTTATCTTGTATAAAGCAAATACAATGCCAAAATTTATCTATATGAAAAATATAGATATTATTGATGGATTGGTCAGTTTTTCTGACAGATTCTGCCAGTTTAGTCATGACATGACTGCCACTTCCTGACAATTAAGACCTTGATATTAGTCACTTGCTTTCCCTGCTATCAAAAAATAAGTAAGCGTTCACGCATTTGGGGTGCTCTGATAACCGGGACTCAAGTGACTGCTAAGGACCTCGACAGGTTAGTGAAGTCATGTGCTACTGGCGAGTATGCTGATGAGATCAAGCGTTTTCGGAGGAAATGCTGCTATCGATTATCGCGTTTATTTGTCCTGCAAGCGGCTATTTTTGGGCATAGTTTCCGTGCCGGGCAGAGGATTTGAAGAACATTTAGGTAATCGAAAGAATGCGCTAATTTATTTAACCATTCAGGTTATCAATTAGAAAATACTGCTAGGAAAGGGGAGGGGCGAATTTGAGAGCGTTAGATAGCGCTCATTGGGCTATATTTGCGTCGACTATCTGCGTTGCGTTTTGCTTCAATGTTCAACTTTTCTGGTGGCAACGACCCCCAAAAAAAATCCCACGCTCCGAGTCAGAGGCTCTGACTGCAGAGTGTGGGATCGATAAACAACTTGCTAAAAATTCTGTGGCAACGAGTATCCAGTCTTGACGTAATAACACGCTTTCACAACACCCTCAAGCGGATCACCAAAGATAAGATAAGAACAAGGCACATTCCCAGACTGACTGGTTTTGGAATAATATTGGTTGTTTGCTCCATAATACACAGTTGCCAATATCCCAATTGGAAGCGCGCAGGTGCCATTTTCGGCGCCGCAATAAATCGCTCCAGTAGGAAGTGGAGTGCTGGTAACCTTTTGCTGCACGTAATAACACGTTTTTACAACCCCCGGAACTGGATCACCAAAGTTAAGAGCAGAACAGGACACATTTCCTGTTTGACCGGTTTTGGAATAATATTGGTTGTTTGCTCCAAAATACACCGTTGCTGTTACGGGGGTTGGTAGGGTGTATGGAAGCGCGCAGGTGCCATTTTCGGCAGCGCAATACATTGCACCAACAGGAAGTGGAATTGGCGCTGATTTTTGGATCTGCACGCCGTAGTTACCCATTGTAGGCACATCAATAATCAGTTTATTGCTGCTTTTAGTCACCACAGGAGCGCTGTAATTAGTAAATCCATAGGGCTTCTCGGAAAATGTGACGTCATAGTTACTTGCCGGCTGTGATGTGAGGATAACGATCCGCCCTTCACCTTCAAAATTTAAGTTAAGATTGGTGCCATCGCCAGTCAACGAGATAATCCGTGAACGCATCGGCATTTCGGTGATATGGGTGACATTATCTTGAACTGTTCCGGTGGTTACAGAAAAATTACCCCCATCTTCATCGATAAACACCTTATTTTCGTTATAGGCATACCAGGAACCCACCCGCTTAATCTTCTGGCCTACTGGTAAATTCATATCTATTGCAAACGTCCCCAAATTGGCCCCGGTCACAGTGACGTCAAAATTCACATTCCCTGCTTGGTACAAGGTTAATGTGGCATTTTTAAAGGCATTGATCCGTTTTGCGGCATCCGCAGCGGTGATAAATTCAGCCCCTCCATTAAAGGCTTTAGCGATGGTATTGGTAAACATGCTCACCGTATAATTTTGCAGTGATTCAGGTTTGATTGCACTGGTCGGACCATAATCATGCCACGGCCAGTGAATAATCGGTTGCGAGGCATGCTTCATCAGGCGGTCATATTCCGTTGCCCAAAATTGTTCGGCTTGAGCCGCATTGAGTCGAACTGGAACCGGCGGATTTCCGGTAGGTACTCCAAAATCCATCAAGGTAAAATCAAATGACATATTCGGGCTTAAGTACACCTTGGTATCTGTCGGTGTCAGATAACCAAATGCGCTTGGATAACCTGCTCCAATCAACGAGCCGCCACCGGATAGGTAATCGAGATATTGTATAATATCGCGTGCCGTAGTGATGTTTTCAGGCATACCTGGTACCGCGCCTCCCCGAATCGTCTGAAGTCCCCAGGTGCCTTGGCTGCCGGAAAGCTTGAGATTGTTGACGATTTCATTCATGGATTGATTAAATTCAAAGGCTATTTGTGAACTATTCAACAGATTAGTATCAGCCGGATGGGTGTAAGAATGGGTGCCAATTTCATTACCCAGATAGATATAGTTTTGATATAGAGGCCCTGAATCATATGGGTATTTAGCCGAGATCGATGCCAAGTTAGTCAGCCATTGCGGCAATGGCGTATTTACCGGTGACGTGGACCACCAGACGGTGTTTTGGCCGGTACTTGGCGAGTTGCCGATATTGATATAATAAGAGCCTACAAAATTGTAATTCTGCTTCCAGCTTCTTAATAAGCCTAATAAGGGCACATCGACATTGCCCATATCGTCATAGGCGTCATGACCAAATTCCTGACTTTGATCCATGTCATTTCTGGATACAAACAAGTTGTTATTACGGCCCATTTTGAGCGCGACCGGGGTGTCATTACCATAGACTACCCACTGAAGCGCCTGCCAGACCAAATTGCTATCTGCCATCAACCCGGTGGTCGCAAAATGTACGTTCCGTCCACCGGTCCACGTTGCTAAGACAGCAGGCTTAAGTCCCACGCCTGAAATATTTTGGTTTGCCAGAATGGTTACATTCTGACCTGGAATGGTTTCGAAATAACTGGTATAGCTATTTTTATAAGAATTTAACGCTTGGCTCGATAAAATCGATTCATTGGCGCTGTACCCCTTCATTGCCGGATGTTTGATATCACTAGCTACTAGATCCAGCACCACTGGGCCTGCGCCGTTGGTGCGAGTGATACCAAGGAGCTGTTTCATCATTTGGTAAGAATCACCAGGCACGGGCGTATTGAGCTCATCATTGGTCATAAAATTATCGGCCGTGATGATGCCGATGTTATAGCGATAGATGGCTTTATAGAGGGTATTTCGGACGGCATCGCGTTGGTTTTTAGGTAGATTGGGCATATACGGAAAAATCAGCGCGTCATAATTGACCAGTTTGCTTAGATTTGTTAAATCGCTTTCCGTTAATAGATCAAAGCCAATACCCGCCATCATTGCTTGATGCTGGATAGTCATATATAACTGGGAATAGGCTTTTTCATTGTAGAATTTATTTTTGCTGGTTTCGCTAAAGATAATACCAACCCGTTTGAGGTGAGAATCTTGGCGAGTCGGCAATATGGTTTGAACCGGGACGGTATATTGAACTGCTGAGGAATAAAACTCCGGTAAAAATACGCTATCGTTAATATCCCCGAGGACATTAATATCTCTGGCTGCTCCCAAATTCAGCGAAGCAGCGGGAATTGCCCATTCAAGCACCGATTTGTCGTAACTATACGCATAATCCATTGCACCGAGTGATTTACCGCCGGCATCATATAGATAGGGGATGCCGTCGGTAAATATATTCACCGAGTATTCAGCTCCGCCGTAGGCACCCCACACTTGAAAACCGGTCGCCGCATTCTGATCGGTATTTAACCAAAGCGTGGTATTGGCGGCAATGGAGGTTCCTGGAAATCTCAGGGCAAATACATAGGTCGGTGCAGGCGTTGTGACATATCGCGCAAACAATTCGACTCCGGTTGTTGCCAAGGCTGGGGGTTTATCGAGTGGAAAATTGAGCCGGTCATTGGCAGTCCATTCGACACTATTGCCGTCTAAAGTGATTGCGCCATAAGTCGTTGCCGCTTCGGCCTTGGCCGGTAACAACCAGTCAACCAGTGGTGCCAGTTTGGTCAACCAATCGACCGGTTGATCAGGAATAGCCGATAAATATTCGCGGGTCTGCGTATCTCTCATCATTTCGGCAGAGACTCCGGTACTTAACAGCGTACCGAGTATCGTCAAAACCATTAAGTACGCACTCGCTTTTTGTTTTGTATTATGCTTGTTCATAGTAACGTTTCCAAAAAACTGTGGTTGGTAATTTATCATCCCATAGAAAAGATCAATGGGCTGGATCTTAGCTGAATCTAGTGAGTGAATAGGCTATGGCAAAGAAGATGCCGATCTGTAAATATAAGATTAATAGGCATATATATAATTTCTTTCGTCATATCCCCTGGCATAATGCGTCATTTTTGTCATGACAACATTGATTATCAAAAAAAGTGGATAACAGCATTCCGACTTGAAGATTTTATTTCAGTTGGATGATCTATCTAATCGCTTACATTCAAGACATTAACAAAACTTCTTGAGCACGCAGTAAACAACGTCTACTTCCTGCGGTTAATATGGCGCAGGGAATGAAACTTTTAAGGCCTTACGTTTAGCCAATTCGTCAGTTAAAACGGCCTTAACCTTTTTCTCATCAGCTTTAATTTTAGCCAGAAGCTCTTTTTCCCAAGTTTTCCGCTGCTTGTTCAAAGATACCTGTTGTGCCTGTTGACCATTAACTTCCAACAGATATTCTTTGGCAGCAGTGCCTTTAGATGTTTCGGCATAAGCCCCATTACTTAAAGTCGTGCCGAGAATTGCCAAAGTAATTAAGAATAAGTGGTTTGTGGTTTGTTTTAAAGTTTGCTTGTTCATGATAGTCACCCAAAAAGTTTAGTTGTTTAATTTATGAATACAACTTTTGTGTCATTCAGTTAAGTTGTTTTCTGAATCTACTTAAGTTATTTTATATAACGCAATTACAATGCCAATATTTAAGTATCTGAAAGATATAGGTTTTATCAGTTGCTGCGTAAACAGATCTGACAATTGCTGGCAGTTTGGTCATGTCATGTCATGTCATGACATGTCTGACATACGTAAATGGGTCAAAGTAGTCACTCAATAGCCAACCTCCTCTGGACAGGTTTTTAAGCGCCCTAGTACTCAGTCAATTTTGTTTTGTCGAGTACTTATAAATACCCCGTTCGTCCTGAGCTTGTCGAAGGATTTGCGGTTTATGGTTCGACAAGCTCACCACGAACGGTTTTTCTTGAACTACATCCGCCATAATTAAATTGACTGAGTACTAGGATGTTGCGGCATGAATGTGTGATATCACCTAAATGTAGGCTACCCACTTAAGCCGGGACAAAACCAAACGCTCGTTGCCTGATCCTGTATCATGAGCTAATGAGCAAAAAAACAACACAACACTAGAAATCCGGGCTACGAACCGTTCGCTAATTACCGAAGTCGTTAGTCGTGGTAAGAAAAG
>CANNKG010000091.1 GCA_947505105.1 Methylococcaceae bacterium
CGCAGCATCTTTAATCGTAGTGATGTGTTTTTTTGATAAGCTGATCATTTCGGTTTTGATAGGTAAAATTATCCCCGTAGGATACATCAGTTATAGTGACGCTCTGATGAAAATTAGAGGGGGATATTTTTTGCGAGTTACCTTAGTACACGCATAGACAGTAAATTGTCAAACAACGCAACGCTTACTGAGATAAGCAAGGCATTAACAGTTCAACTAAACGCGTATTTAGAGAGAAATTCAGCGCCTCAAAAGCAGTCTGTCGAGGCAAGTGCTGGCCAAGTTCAAATTTCAGAATCATCACTCGAAAGCATGGGTACTGGCGTTATCGATACAGGTAACTGGCATATTTCGCTGCGTTTTGGAGTGGATAGCCTACGCAACGGTATGGATCCACTAGCGTTTATCCGTTATTTGAATACCCTGGGCAAAATTGAACAGTTAACTACTATTACCCAGGGGATTCCAGTTGTTAGTGAAATGGACCCTGAAACCAGTTATCTGGGCTTTGAGATTGACTTGAAAAGTGATGCGTCCAAAGAGGAAATTGAAAGCGTTTTTGAATTCGTCCGGGATGACAGTCAGGTCTATATTCTTCCCAATGATAGTTGTCTTAATGAATTCCTAGATTTGATTAATGCTCTACCCGAAGACAATTTATTTATCGGCGAAATTTTAGTTAAAAGTGGATTGATTACTCATCGAGAACTAGAAGAGGGACTCTGCGTTCAGCAAAAGGCGACTGAAGATGAGGAAGTCTCACCGCCGTTAGGGGAAATCCTAGTCGAACAGCATGCGATACAGAGCGAATTGGTTAACGCTGCTCTGGATAAGCAGAAACAGATTAAAGAAAACAAGATCAAGGAAAATCAAAGTATTCGAGTCGATGCCGAACGGCTGGATAAGCTCATCGATTTGATCGGTGAACTTGTTATTTCAGGAGCAGGGGTTAACCTTCGTGCTTCTCAAACGACTGAGCAAGGATTGATAGAAGCCACCAGTGAAGTGATGCGTCTCGTCGAAGAAGTCCGCGATAGCGCTTTGCAATTACGAATGGTGCCAATCGGAACGACATTCAGTCGATTTCAGCGGGTTGTAAGAGATGTTAGTAAAGAGCTTGGCAAAGAAATCGATCTGGTCATTACCGGGGGCGAAACCGAAGTTGATAAATCAGTGATCGAAAAAATTGGTGATCCGTTGATGCATTTAGTGCGCAATTCGATGGATCATGGTATTGAAACTACTGATGTGCGTCTTGCTCAAGGCAAGCCCGCGCGAGGCACGTTACATCTGAACGCCTATCATGAATCCGGAAGTATCGCCATTGAAGTAATCGATGATGGTGGGGGCCTAAATCGGGACAAAATTATCAGTAAAGCGGTCGAAAAAGGGTTGGTTCAGCCCGGTGCAAACTTGTCCGATCAGGAAATATATGCATTAATTTTTGAACCGGGCTTTTCAACTGCACAACAAGTTTCAAATTTGTCTGGACGAGGTGTCGGCATGGATGTGGTAAGACGCAACGTCAACGATCTGCGGGGCACCATAGAAGTCAACAGTCACCTAGGATTCGACACAACGATTCGCATCATTTTGCCATTGACCCTTGCCATTATTGATGGCTTCCTCGTGGGCGTCGGGGAATCTTCGTTTGTCATTCCGCTTGATCGAGTCGTTGAATGTTTGGAATTACCCCTTGATATAACAAATAGGGATTATATGGAATTACGAGGTGAAGTATTGCCGTTTATCCGTTTACGCACATTATTTGCCATAGAAGGGAAATCAGCAAAACGTGAAAATGTGGTGGTGGTTCAATACGCGGGTGTAAAAACAGGATTTATTGTTGATAAATTGTTAGGGGAATTTCAAACGGTAATCAAGCCTCTTGGACAGTTATTTCAGTATATTAAAGGTATTGCAGGCTCAACAATTCTTGGAAATGGCAATGTGGCTTTGATTCTAGATGTGTCTAAATTGGCGGATCTTGCCAATCAAAAATGCGTTTCAGCGCACGCTAATTTAACTGAATCTAAATATTTACTACATTAATAATAGATTTTATATAAAGTAATTTAAAACTAAATATGCATATGAAATAGTTCATTTTAAATGCATCACATTCATAATCGGAAGCAAGGTGATAACTATGTTTAATAATATCAAAGTAGGAATGCGTATCTCGCTTGGATTTGCAGTACTGATGATTTTAATGATTGCAATGGGAGTAACCGCGATCGGACGTATTAGTGACGTTAATGATAATTTAAATGTATTAGTCAATGATCGCATGCCTAAAACTTTACTAGCAAATAAAGTTGTTGATGCGATTAATAATGTTTCCCGTTCTTTGCGTGATGTGATCATGGCACCCACACAAGAAGCCCAAGCTAAAGAAATCAAAGAAATTAATACTTCCAGACAAATTATTTCAGATAACCTCGGCAAGCTCGAAGAACAAATAAAAAGTGATAAAGGTATCGCGTTATTAAAGACAGTTCAAAATAATCGTCAGAATTATCTGGAAAAGCAAGAAAAGGTATTAACTGCTGTGCAAAAATCTGAAATGGATCAAGCTAAAATTATTCTTCAAGCTGAAGCTGACCCATTGCAAGAACAATATTTACAATCGGTTCGCGCTTTAATAGATTTTCAAGTTGATTTAATGACTGATGCAGGTAAAGACTCTCAACAAATCGCTGATACAGGCAAGCGTAATATCACTATCTTGAGTATAGTGGCCTTGTCGCTTGCGGTAGCGATAGGTTTTTGGATTGTACGGAGTATTACTAGTATTCTGAGTGAGACTATGGACGCTGCGACAAAAATGGCTCGAGGTGATTTTTCTTTTAAATTGAATGTCGACCGTCGTGATGAATTTGGACAATTACAAACGGCTATTGTGAGTGTTCAAGAAGCATTACAACGGATGATTAATGATGCTGCGATGCTCGCAAAAGCTGCATTAGAGGGTCGTTTGGAAACACGCGCAGATTCGAGTAAACATGAGGGTGACTATCGAAAAATCATTGAGGGCGTTAATCAAACCCTAGATTCAGTCATTGGACCTATGAACGCAGTGATGGAACTTCTTCAGGCAATGGAAGAAGGTGATATGACGGCTCAGATTAATGAACAATATCATGGTCAACTTGAAGAATTAAGAATGGCTGCAAATAATACCCTTTTAAAGCTTGCACAGACCATTAGTGAAGTCATTACAGCAACTGACCAGCTAAATAATGCCGCCGAACAAGTAAGTGCAACCTCGCAATCGTTATCACAAGCAGCAAGCGAACAGGCTTCTAGCGTTGATGAGACCAGTTCAAGTATTGAACAAATGGCCGCTAGCATCAATCAAAACGCTGAAAATGCTAAAGTCACTGACGGTATGGCTGGCAAGGCTGCTAAAGAAGCTGGAGAGGGTGGTATTGCGGTGAAACAAACTGTCGACGCGATGAAAGAAATAGCTAATAAAATTGGTATTATTGATGATATCGCTTACCAAACCAATATGTTAGCTTTGAATGCGGCAATTGAGGCGGCGCGTGCGGGCGATCATGGTAAAGGATTTGCCGTAGTCGCGGCAGAAGTACGAAAACTAGCAGAACGCAGTCAAGTGGCGGCGCAGGAAATTGGTGAATTAGCTGAAAACAGCGTGAAAACCGCAGAAAGTGCAGGAAAATTGTTAGATGAAATCGTGCCAAGTATTGCGAAAACTTCGGATCTGGTGCAAGAAATTACAGCTGCTTCGCAAGAACAATCCGCGGGTGTTATTCAAATAAATGCTGCAATGGGCCAGATGAATCAGATTACCCAGCAAAACGCCTCATCGAGCGAAGAATTAGCGGCGACTGCTGAAGAAATGACTAGTCAAGCCGAACAATTGTTAAGTTTGATGGCGTTTTTCAAAATTGATACTGATAGTAAAGGTGTCTCTTCGAAGAAAAATCAGAAATCACAAGTAAAACCAGCAACCAGAAGCAAAGCATCAACACAATCGAAGCGAATGGATAATGACGATGGTGAATTCAACCTTAGTAAATTTCAACGGTTTTAGGAGTCTGTCGTGAATATGCCATTAGAAACGGTAGAGAGAACTGCAGTAGCTGTACAAATTAACCGTGTTGCTCAACCTGGTCAATATCTGACGTTTGTTTTAGGCGGCGAAGCTTTTGCTTTAGGGATTTTGCATATCAAGGAAATCATTGAATATGGTGATATTACCGAAGTGCCGATGATGCCCGAATTCATTCGTGGCGTCATCAATCTGCGTGGACGCGTGGTGCCGGTCGTTGATCTGGCAGCACGCTTCGGACGTGGTTCGACAATGATTGCAAAACGGACGGGCATTGTCATCGTTGAAACGGCAGTTAGCAGTGATGTTGAAGGAGATGGTAAACAGCAAGATATTGGCATCATTGTCGATGCAGTCAATGAAGTGGTCGATATTGGTAGCCAGGATATCGAACCCGCTCCGGCTTTTGGTGCACGGATTCGTCCTGATTTCATCAATGGCATGGCAAAACGAAACGGTCACTTCATCATTTTGTTGAATGTTGATTCGGTATTATCGGTAGATGAAATGGCACAGGTCAGTAAAACTATGGGTAAAGAGTATCAACAAAATAATGAGCAATATGAATAGTGCTTAATAAATAATGGAGAGTCCTCCGCTTTGCCGGGGGATACTTATTTTGGGGGAGGCGTGTCTAATAAAGTTTCTATAAAAAATTTTGAATTTTATGGTAATAAAATCGGGATTTCCGATAAGCATTACTTATATGAAAACAGCGACAGCACCTATTTTGGTTAACTACCAATGCCTAATTGGTATCTTCACTAAAAAAATGAAAAGTATTACCACCATTATGTTTGGCGCTATACATCGCGATATCAGCATTTTTTAATAGCGTATCTAAATCCATCCCATCTTTTGGATAACGCGCTATACCAATACTTGGACTGATCCCCATCGCGTGATCTTCTATTGCCAGTTCTGGTGTAATTGTCTTCAATATGTTCCCTGCTGCCCGGCAGGTATATGTCATATCAGCTATGTCATTTAGCA
Source organism: Methylococcaceae bacterium (assembly GCA_947505105.1). Classification (GTDB taxonomy): domain Bacteria; phylum Pseudomonadota; class Gammaproteobacteria; order Methylococcales; family Methylomonadaceae; genus SXIZ01. Next base: position 5,072 of record CANNKG010000091.1, read on the forward strand.
CAATGACGAATTCGTCACCGCCTAGTCGACAAATGGTATCACTTGCTCTAAACATCCCGACAAGAAGCTTAGCAACTTCGATTAAAAGCATATCGCCAATCTTGTGACCATAGGTGTCATTGACGCGTTTGAAATTATCCAAATCCAGCATCATTAGTGCGACTTGTTCTTGTTTACGATCGGCATGTGCAAGGGCGACTTTCATACGATCACTTAATAGATTCCGATTGGGTAGACCAGTCAATGGATCATGGGTCGCTAGATATTTAATTTTGTCTTCAGCTGCTTTATGGTCGCTAATATCAGAAAAAATGCCTACATGATGGGTTACTTTTCCACGCGCATCGAGCAGCAAATTTATTGATAGCCATTCTGGATAAATTTCGCCATTTTTCCGTTTGTTCCAAATTTCACCTTTCCAGTATCCCTTAGTAGAAAGTTCGGTCCATACGGCCTCATAAAAAGTGGCATCTTGTTTACTGGAAGATAGTAAGCGTGGATTCTTGCCGATAACTTCTTCATTAGAGTAACCCGTGATATTGGTAAAGGCCGGGTTCGTCCAGTAAATATTATTATTTGCGTCAGTGATCAAAATTGCCTCCATGCTATTGTCAAATACTTTGTACGCTAAGCGTAATTGCTCGTTAATCTTGAGGCGATTTGCGCATTTCTGCATTGCGTTATCAAGAGAGGCGGTATCGATCGGTTTAGTCACATATTTATCGACACCAATATCGATGGAACGCATAAAGTAACTACTACTTTCAAAAGCAGTCGTTACAATGATCGGTGTATTAAAATCGGTCTTACGAATTTCTGCCGCCATCTCTAAACCATCCATTACAGGCATCAATATGTCTGTAATGATCATATCAGGCTGTTCCTTGCGATAGATTTCAAGTCCCTCTGAACCGTTTTTAGCAATTAGGAGCACACCAACCCTTCGACGCAAATATTGCGATAGTTGTTCACGAACATCGATGTCATCCTCGACGTAAAGAACTATCAGCGTTTTCAGGTAATTTTTGTTCAATTCGCTATCTGTCATATTTCATCTTTAGCCAGTGGAACGTAAATAGTAAATAAAGCGCCTTGAACAGTGTTCCGCACATTCAGTAGTCCGTGCATGTTGTGTTCGATAATTATTTTTGACATATACAATCCAATACCGGAGCCCATCGGTTTAGTTGAAAAATAGGGATCAAAGATTTTATTCATTATCACCTCAGGGATACCTTTAGCATTATCTTCTATGCATACGCAACCTTGGCAACCCTCACGATAAAGGGTAATAGTGACGCAACCTGACACCTCTTGTGCAAGAATGGCATCTTTCGCATTCGACAGCAGGTTAAGCAACACTTGTGAGTATTCATTTGGAAAACCTCGTAGGCGAAGATCCTCTGAAGTATTAAATACAATCTTGATATTATTGCTTTTAAACGCCGCATCGACCAATGCTATGGCATCATTAATTTGGGTACATGCTGAAAAATCTGTCTCGGTTTTATCTGACTTGAAAAAATCACGAAAATCATTGATTGTAGTGGACATTTTTTGGATGAGTCGCATACCATTTGCCGAAGCTTGATCAAGATATTCTGCGTCTAGCTCATTATACTGATAGGCATCTTTTAAGTTCGATAGGACCAAGGCCAGCGCATTCAAGGGTTGTCGCCACTGATGTGCAATGTTTCCAATCATTTCCCCCATTGATGCTAAACGTGATTGCTGAATCATCAGGAGTTCTTTTTCCCGGTTCTTCTGTACTTCCTCTTCTACGCGCTGTTCGAGTGTCTCATTTAATTTGCGTAATTTTTCCTCCGTATGTCGAGTTTCAAGTAGTAGTCGTGCATTTTCAAGGGAGATTGCCGCGTGGGAGGTTAGCATTTCCGTCATACCGACCTTGTCTGAGGTAAACACGCCTTCAGCTAGATTATTTTCTAGATAAATGACGCCAATGATTCCCCCTTGCTTAAGAACCGGCAGACACATCAGTGAACGTAATCTCAACATTTTTACCTCTAGCGCATCAATAAAGGGTCCTTCCTCGGTCGCATTCGCCAGAATGACTTTTTCTCTAGTACGGAGCGTAAAATTGACAATAGCATGGCAGATTTGTGAATTTTTCTCGAGTCTGCGCTGTTGTGTTGTAATATTTAGGTGATTCTGGTTACGATTTTGAGAATTATTTTGCTTGATGTGATCAGACACATGGCATTCAGCTTGTATGACTAATCTTTCACTTTCCTTAACTAATAGATAACCATGCTGAGCACCTGAAGATTCCATTACCACAGTCATAATTTTGCTTAACAATTGTTCAAGGTTCGTTTCCGCAGAAATAGCCAGCGCTGATTTCATTAAATAGCTAAGATCTAGATCTGGCAAGATTCCGGCAATAGGCTGAACCTCTGATACGTTTTTTGGTGGGTTTTTTACAAGTCTGAAATGTGCCGCATGTTTAATCATCAAATGTTGCTGCAAACGTGTAGCGTGACATCGTTCATATAAATGAGACGCTTCACGATAATGTATACTGGGATCACCAAAACTTGTTCGTTCTTTCATTTCAGCTAAACACTGATGCAAGTATGCTTCAAGCAAGGTGTAATTATTGGCATGAGCCAATTCAATCGCGTCGGAATAAAGATTTCTCGCCTCACGACGATTACCTGTGACAAGTGCGATTTCTGCTTGTAGTAACCCAGCATAGGGTTTGAGTAGAGGGCCTAGTTGGCTCCATATCTGCACTTGTTGCACTTGGTCTGCAATCTCCTGAAGAAAATTTTCCACAGATTGGTTAGGATTACGCAAAGTATGTAATCTAAGACGATTAACTAGCATAAACACGATCCACTGACGTTTAAGAACGTTATCAGTCAAACCGTTGATGTAGTGATTAACCTTGGTGAGATTGATTTCAGCTTGCTTATAGTCACCTAAGTAAAATTGAGCAACACCTAGTAATACGAAGTAACTTCCTGCCGAAGCGACGTGATTATCCTTCTGCCATTGGTCGAGCTTTTGGGATATGTTCTCACATTCGACTTCAATTTTCATAGGTTGCACCCAACCCGCCAATACGGCCTCTGCCATACCCACAGAAAATGACAATCGGTTCTTATGCGAAAAATGCAAACATTCTTGTGCGGCCTCTTCAACGGCTAATAGATCAGCGCCTTGTATTTGCAGATTCCACATTAAGGGTCCGTAGGACAAACCCGCATTGTAAAGGTCCCCAGAATTCTTGCCGCACTGGATGGCCTTATGACAGTAGTCAACGATTTCGGCGGGATGGCTGCGAGAATGCATGTTGCACCAGACAATTCCGTTCATGCCACGCGTCGCGCCGAAGGTATTCGGGTAGCGTTCACACAACTCATGAGCCAAATCCTGATAGCGAAATGCAAGCTCGAAATAGCCCTGCTCACCCAGATTAAGGCCCATGATAGAAAATGAATAGATAACCGATTCATCCATGCCACCATTCAAACAGTGCAGGGTAGATTGGGCCGCTGATAAGTATAATTGAGCTACTAAACCTGACATGTATAAATCAGGGATAAGCTCACTGTAAAAGGCCAGTTCAATCTTGCTATGGCGTTCCTGAGTAAAGGGCATATGCAGAATTTTTTGCCAAACATCACCTTGAGCCGCTATTTCGTCCATAAGGGCCTGCATGCGTTGATGAGCGATGTTACCGTTTGTCGGGATGGCTTTACCAAAATATTCCAGGCCACGATTTGCAGTGGCAATCGCTTTGATAAAGTTACCGACCGATGATAGCGATGTGGTTTGTTCAGCGAGTGCTTCGGCTTTGTCTAGATCATTAGCGGCGTGTTCGATTAGGCAATTGATCAAGTTTTCCGACTCATCATAACGACCGCACATGAGCTCTGTTTTAGCTAAACGTTGTACGATTCGAAAACTGGTGGTGTAATCTGATTCCCAACAATCTTGAGGTAGAAAAACATAAGCGAAACGAAAAAATTCGTTAGCGGCATCGGTTGCCAAGGATTCCAGTGCTTTGTTACCGGCATGAAAATTAACGCGAATCAGTGTCTTGGAAATCTCTGGTTCGAGGTACTCTGGGCGTCCACGATTCAAGTGCATTGCAATAGTAAATAAGTTATCACTTTTTTCCAACTCTTCTGACTGTCGGATATTCTCAAGTAATCGATTGCCTATCAGCCAGTGAATGGCTTTGCGTCTAGTTGGCTCGACTGCAAGTAATACGGCTTCTTGCACTCTATCATGAACAAACTGAAGGTCATGCTTGTTTTCCAGCATCATGCCTAAACTTAGAACCGGTTTAAGTGCCTCAAACAATGCAGGTAAATCTAGTTCCAGTATTAACGACAATTCTTGTGCTGTAAAACGATTTCCCATACATGCACAATGTTCTATGATCTGCACAGTTTCACGAGGTAGTTTACTTACTTTAGCGCTAAACAGCTCAACGACTGAAGTCGGCATGTGTGAATCACGTATACGAGCTATATCCCAACACCAGTGTCGATGTTCATCCATGAAAAGCAAGTTTTCGTTGTAGAGGTAAGCCAGACTCTCGCTCACGAACAAAGGATTACCTTCAGTTAACTCAGTAATAAAATTTGCAAGCATCTCTGTTTCTTCAAGCGAGGCATCGAGAATGTAGGCTATCATTGCATGCGAACTGGCTAAATCGAGCTCGGTGATACGAATTTCTTGGAGGGGAACCGCTTTTTCTTTAATAACCCTCAGCAATTTGGTCAACGGATGGCTTGTATCGACTTCGTTATCACGATACGCTCCCATAAAAAACAGGTAGGAGTAATCCTGAGTATTGGCAAACAGATATTGTAAAAAATCGAAAGTAGCGATATCGCACCATTGCAAGTCATCAATGAACAAAATAAGTGGGTTACGTTTACTGGCAAGGGTCGCGATAAACCGTCCTAAGACATCATTGAAACGATTACGCGCTTCCACAGGCGGCAAATGAGAGACTTCTGGCTGAATACCAATGATGAACTCAAGCTCTGGTAATACGTCAGTAATTACGCGACCATTTTGACCTACCGCATGAAGGATTCGTGTTTGCCATTGACTGACTTGATTGTCGCTTTCAGTTAAAAATGTCCGCATCAAATGCCGTAAGGCTTGAATCAATGAACTGTAGGGAATATTTTTTTGATATTGATCGAATTTACCCGAAGTAAAATAGCCACGATGTTTCACCAATGGTTTTTGTAACTCCTGAATAAGACGTGTTTTGCCGATCCCCGACAGGCCTGAGATAAATAAAGAGCCGAATTTACCTGTAATGACCTGATCGTATTGATCTAAAATCAGGCGCGCTTCCCTATTTCGCCCCATCATGCGTGAAATAAACACTACACGGCGTGTGCGGTCATCTTGGCCGAGCGGAAAATTACTGATATGTCCCTGCTTTACGAACTCATTCTGACAATGAGTCAGATCGATAAAGAGACCAAAACTACTTTGGTAGCGCTTCTCGGGTTCTTTTAATAGTAGTTTTGCGATGATTTTGGCTAATATCTCCGGTACTTGTTGATTTATGCTGGATGCCAGTGGAGCCACTTGGGCGAGGTGTGAATGGATCAGCTCTAAAGGATCGGAAGAAAAAAATGGCAGGTTCCCTGTCAATAGTTCATAAAATAGGATACCTAATGAATACAAGTCTGTTGAGAAATCAACGCGATGATTAATTCGCCCAGTTTGCTCCGGAGACGTGTAAGCTAAGGTGTCGCGCACAAAATTGACGTCATAAATGAAATGGCTGACATCACGAATATCCATGGGCGTAATAAAATCAGTCAACCAAACAGTCAGCGTACTTGGTTGGATTATGATGTTGTGGGGTTTGATACCACCATGCACGATACCCGCGTTATGAACAGAATGTAAAATATCAGAAATTGTACAGGCGATAGTGAAGAACTCCGATAGGCAACAGGTCTGGCCTAGTTCGAGCCATTGATTAAGGGGAATGCCAGAAACACAAGGTTGTACGATGAACTGTATATCGGCGTAAGATTCAAATGAGAGAGGAATGCAAGCCCTTGGATCATGAAGTACACTTAGTCGTTCGATCTTTTGCTGTATATACTGTGTTTGCTCTTCAGCACCCAATCTGAATTTGAGAACTTTAATGGTAAACGGAAGATGCAGGTTGGATTTATGATAAGCCTTATATACTGAAGCCTGTAAACTTTCCCCTTGCTTTTCGCCCAATAGATATTGGCCAAGATCGGTGCCGACTTGCATGCATGTAGTCATGTTTAGTCCTAAAAAATAGTAGCCCCTGCACAAAGTATAGCTAAACGCGACAAAATCGCACCGGCTTACCAAAGAAGCGTTCGTTGTTAATGGCTGAAAGAGGGATCTTCATCGAGAAAAACTTCTCTGATTGAGTTGCCGACCTTGAAATATTACTCAGCGCCTATCTCCACTCATGATATCAACCCTGATGAGATAATGTTGGAAGATGCATAAAAACGGCGGAATTGGTGATAAGCATCAATTGATTTCACTTTTAATAAAATTTTAGCTTCTAATAATCATAAGTATCGTTTTTGGAACTATCTAAGTAAATACGAGGTTGTCTTAATGAATTCACGGTATACGCCTTGGATTTTCTCGAGTGTTGTTCTTTTAACTGGGGCACTCATTACTGCTCAGTTGTCTTGGCATGCTAGCCAAGAAGATACTGATAAATTGCGGTCCGCATTTCAGACATCGACCAATATCGTTGCCAATAACATTCGAAGTCGACTTGAACGTTATGTGATGGTGATGCGTGGATTAAAAGGATTCTACGAAGGTTCCGAACAAATTTCCGTTAAAGAATTTCATGATTACGTTGATACATTGCATCTACAAGATAAATCTGACTTACAAGCGCTGGGGTTGGTGACACTCGTTCACCATACTGAAAAAGATTGGCATATCGCAGAACTTCGCCAACAAGGATTAAAAAATTATCAGATAAAGCCAGAGGGGATTCGTGAACTTTATACCCCAATCATTCGCCTTGAACCTGCAATTGCTAACAATATAACCGCCCTGGGATTCGACATATGGACGGTTCCGGCCGCTCGTCAAGCATTGGAACAGTCACGCGATTTAAATAATATTGCAATTACATCTCGGCTCAAATTAATTCAGGATGCAGATAAACCCGATGCGATTTCGTTTGTCATGTATTTGCCCCTTTATCAGAAAAATACACTTATTGATACTTTGGAGGCGCGTCGTGCTGCAATTATTGGATGGATAGATTTACCTTTCCGTCTTAATGAATTTATGAATGAATTACAGATAGAGTTTGATCCTGATATTGATCTTGAAATTCACGATGGTGCCCCATTGACCGATTATTCCAGAATTTATCACTCCGATGGCATTTCAAGTGCGGTACGGCTGGCAGAAGGCATGTTACAGACCACTTGTTTGATCGAAATCGGCGGTCACCAATGGACCTTGTTGGCGAATACAACTCCGGAATTTATGGGACGCATCATGGCTGGAAATCGGTCGAGATGGTTAGCGTTAATGGGTAGTCTGGTGACGCTTGTCTTAAGTGGGATAGTGTGGCAGTTAATTAACCGCCGACAAAGTGCAGAAGTCAGATATCAACAATTATTTGAAAATGCGAGCGACGGCATCGTGGTGTTGACGCGTGATCTTGTACTCACTAATGTTAATAGAGCCACTTTGCAATTATTAGGTTGTTCTCGTCAGGAATGTTTGCGCTCGAAATTGTTCGATCATTTGAGCATGAATCAATCAAGCATCGATTTTTTAAAAACCGGCTTAAATTTTCAGGATGAATGCTGGCAAAAGCGTCAGGATGGCAGCGTATTTTTAGCCGAAATAGATGGGCACGTCTTGGATAGTGGTCATCTATTCATTTTTTTGCGTGATATAACCACCCGAAAAAATGCCGAAAAACGAATAGAGCGCTTAACACGGCTTTATAAAACACTAAGTGAAACCAACCAAGCAATTGTTCGCATGGAGGACGAATCTGAGTTATTTCCCAAAGTCTGTCAGTTTGCAGTGGATTTTGGAGGACTTAAAATGGCTTGGGTGGGACAAATAGATAGAAATAACGCCAAAATCAATCCCGTGGCGAAACATGGTTGCGGTTTAGACTATTTGAGCGGCTTGGACATTCTGGCCAATGCCGACCTTCCTACGGGTCGAGGACCTACGGGTACCGCTTTTCGGGAAAATCATCCTGTTATTATCAACGATTATTTGAATGACCCTATTACCGAGCCTTGGCGTATTCTGGCACTTAAATACAGTTGGCGGTCCGCGGCAGCATTTCCGATGCAACGAGGTGGTAAGCCGTTTGCAGTCTTGAATGTATATTGTGATGAAACTGATGCTTTTGATGAAGAAATAATCGGATTACTCGTGGAAATGGCTAAAGATATTAGTTTTGCGCTTGATAATTTTGATCGAGAAACGCAACGTCGAAAGCTGAATAAGCAATTAAATGATGCGTACGCGCGCATTAATCATATTATCAAGGTAAATCCCGCGATTATTTATTCCTTGAAACCCCAAACTCAAGAATTAGGTGGGTATGTTATCGAGTTTATCAGTCCAACTGCTCAACAAATAACCGGCTACACCGAGGAAGAATGGCAAACGCCTGGGTTTTGGTTTCAGCATATTCATCCCGATGACCAAATGGCGGCGGCCAATGCATCTCAGAATTTGATCAATCAAGGGGGGAGGAAACATCAATACCGTTTTTATTGTGCTGATGGCCAATACCGATGGATTGAGGATCATTTGCGCGTTAATACGAATGAAGCTGGCGAGCCGATCGAAATTGTCGGTGCCTGGTTGGATATTACCGATCGGAAATTAGCTGAGCAGGCATTATCTGAAAGTGAAATAAAAATGGCCGCGATCTTGGACAATGTGGGCGCTTATATTTTTCTAAAAGATACCGAAGGGCGTTATTTGTATGCCAACAAACAAGTGTTAACCTTATGGGACAAGACGCTTGAAGACATTATCGGTTTTGGAGATGAGCTGTTTTTTGATGAACAAAGCGCTAAACAAATTCGTCTCAATGATTGCAGGGTATTAGTTGAGGGAGAAACTATCCATCAAGAAGAAACTAATTTAGTGACCCAAACAGGTAAAATAGCCACGTATTGGACCTGTAAATTACCTTTACGCAATTATGAGGGACATATTTATGCTTTGTGTGGCATTTCAACAGACATTACCCAACTGAAGCAGTTAGAACAGGCCTTTCATGAAAAAGAACAATTACTCTCCGAAACCCAAAGTATTGCACACATTGGTAGTTGGCATATCAATTTAGTGAGTGGAAAACTGACCTGGTCTGACGAAGCTCACCGTATTTATCATCGTCCATTGAATGATGTTGAATACACTTTTGAAACCTTCATAGAACTACTGCATCCCGATGATCGATCTGCGATGCAAGTATGGACAGATCAATGTTTAGCAGGCCATTCGCCAACAGAGTTACAGTTCAGAACTATTCTTCCTGATGGCACTATAAAATTTCTCGAAGGTCGAGGGGGATTGATTTTAGATAGTGAAACGCAGCTACCGATTGCTATGGCGGGTACCGTGCAAGATATTTCTAATAGAAAACAAATGGAAATGGAATTACAACGCTGGGTGGATGCCTTTCAGTACTGTGCCCACGGAATTGCAATAGGGGATCACCAGACTAACCAAATAGCTACCTGCAATCCTGCATTTTCGAGCATGCTAGGTTATGCATCCCCAATGGAACTGCAAGGTAAACCCATCTTATCTGTTTACATTCCCAGTGAAAAACAAACAATAAGCAATTGGATACAAGAAGCTAACGATAAAGGTTATGTGCAGTATGAGGCTCAAATGTTACGTCAGAATGGCTCATTAATTGATGTCCAGATGGATTTGGTGAGTGTGAAGGATATCGACAATCAAGTGCAATATCGCGTAGCGACCATGCAAGATATCGGTCAACGTAAACGTGACCAAGCAACGCTACAATTGCAAAGTAGTGCTTTAGAGGCCGCGGCAAATGCGATTATGATTACTGATCAAAACGGTCTTATTCAATGGGTCAACCCCGCTTTTTCGCTCCTAACAGGCTATCCAGCTGACGAAGCAGTAGGACGAACGCCTCGCGAGTTAGTCAATTCCGGAAAACAAAGTCATGATATTTATGAAGAATTATGGCGAACGATCAACAATGGCAATGTCTGGCATGGTGAAATTATTAATCGTCGTAAGGATGGCTCAAACTATATCGAAGAACAGGTTATTACCCCAGTATTCGACGACCAGCAGATCATTCGGCACTATATTGCCGTTAAGCAGGATATTAGTGATCGTAAACAAAACGAAGCGGAGTTAGATAGTTATCGCTATCATCTTGAACAATTAGTGCATGATCGAACAATAGAGTTAGACGCGGCTCGCCAAGAGGCCGAACGGTTATCACAAGTTAAAAGTGCGTTCCTAGCTAATATGAGCCACGAAATTCGTACGCCAATGAACGCCGTTTTGGGGTTTTGTTACCTGCTAGGAAAGCGCGATCTCAATGAAGAAGCTCGTCAGCTAGTACAAAAAATCCATAGCGCAGGAACTTCGTTGTTAGCCATTATTAATGATATTCTCGACTTTTCAAAAATTGAAGCTGGACGATTAGAGATCGAATTATCACCCTTTCACCTCCCAGAACTGGTCGATCAATTATCTGAGTTAATGGCTAGTTTTGCGCATGATAAATCTTTAGAACTGATTATTATGCTATCTCCTGGTATAGACAGGCTCATTGGCGATGGCTTGCGTATTCAACAGGTATTGTTAAATTTAGTCAGTAATGCGATCAAATTTACTGAACAAGGGGAGGTTGAACTTTGTATTGAGGGGATTTCAGAGACCGATGCATACATTAAGCTACGGTTTGAAGTACGCGATACTGGCATCGGTATTTCTACAGAAAAGCAGCGTGACATTTTTTCAGCTTTTACTCAAGCCGATACGTCAATTAGCCGTCGCTTTGGGGGGACAGGGCTTGGCTTAGCGATTTGTAAGCAACTTGTCGGATTAATGGGGGGGGAACTAAAAGTCGAAAGCGTTGAGGGACAAGGTAGTCGATTCTGGTTTGAATTGTTATTACACCGTGACATACAAGCTCCAACGAGCAAACAACATCTTCATCTGAATATTTTAATGGCCGATGACAATATTTTAGTACGAGAAGCGCTTACTCAAATTGTCGCCAGTTTAGGGTGGGTCTCCGATGTTGTCGATTCAGGAAGTGCGGCTATTAAGCATTTTATCACTCATTGTGAAACACAAAAGTTCTATGATGTCATTATTTTGGATTGGAATATGCCTGAGCAAGATGGTTTTACAACAGCTCAAGCTATTCATGGTATTGTTCAATCACACGCTACTTATAAGAAGGCATTGATTTTAATAATGGCAACGGCTTCCGCACGCGATGAACTCGTTGCTCAACCCGGCATAGAATGTGTGGATAAAATTATTATCAAACCTGTGACAGCATCGAATTTGTTTAATTCGATTGAAACGTTGTTGAAACAACGAGAACAGGGACAGCCATCAGAAGTGCATCAATATAAGCTTGTAAATCAGCAACGTATTCGCCATGTTCGGATATTAGTGGTTGATGATAGCGACATCAATCGAGAGGTTGCGCAACAAATATTAGAAGCCGATGGAGCTACTGTTAGTTTGGCGAATAATGGCCAAGAAGCGATGGAATGGTTGCAAGCCCACCCTAATGACGTCGATATTGTCTTAATGGATATACAAATGCCAGTCATGGATGGTTATACCGCTACAAAATTGATTCGACAAGACCCGCGCTTGGCCCAATTACCGGTTATTGCTTTAACTGCCGGAGCCTTTCAATCATTTAGGGATGAAGCTTATCGTGCAGGGATGAATGATTTTGTCCCTAAACCCTTCGATGTCGAACAGTTCATGGCAGTGATCCAACGTTATACTAGACCCCCTTCGAGTGTTTCTGAATTAGAACGCGTCGAGGATGAGTCTATTTCCAATGACTCACCCACAGCATCGATCACTTCAGTGATGTTGCCGGATATTGATTTTAGTATTGGTATAAAGCGATGGGGTGATGAACTCATCTATAAAAAGTATCTGAATAAATTTGTCGAAAGTTATGCAGATGCAGGTCATACCATCGAAGCCTATCTTAAGGCTAATGATTTCACCGGTGCATCACTACTCGCGCATAAATTAAAAGGGGTTGCTGGAAATTTAGCATTAACATCGGTCATGGCTAACGCAGAAAAAGTCTATAGGTTGTTAACTAAAAGTCAATTAGATCAAAATGCGGTCGCTTCATTACAAATAGCGATAGATCAAGTTTGTCGTTCCATACGTCAATGGAATACCCAGGCATTCCCGATGAATTATCCGTCGAATGAAGTTGAATTCCCTCAAAATACTACTCAAATTGAAGCATTATTGAACAATCTTCTGGAGGCGCTCGATCATAATAATCCTGATCTAGCAGAGCCAATTTTGGCACAGTTAAAAGGAAAACTGGATCCAGCCGATATTAATCAAATACAAGTACAATTGGTAGATTTCGATTTTCAAGCGGCAATTCAGGCCACACAAGAGCTAATCCATAAATTATCATCGCATTAATTGGTATGACTAATATTCTATGAATTCTGACCCTATACTCATCGTAGATGATGAACCGACTAATCTTGCAACGCTACGTCAGATTCTTAAAGAGGCGGATTCAACTCCGAAGTGCAATCCTAGTTGTCATGCGGCCTTCGGCAAAGATTCTGCAAAAAAGACTGAATGAGGTGTTTTATAGTTAAGGCTTTTCCGTGGTCGATGGTTAAGTTTTTTCATCACCTCCTCGACATCCTTATC
>CANNKG010000092.1 GCA_947505105.1 Methylococcaceae bacterium
CATGATTTTAAACAATAGCTGTAGTTGAACGAGGATAGTTTTTAGCATCTATTATCAGTTAAATACAGCACTATTTTTAAAACTAGCCGAAGTCATAAATTCGGGGAATTAAAATATGACTAAAATTGCCGTATTTCGACAGCCTAGTACCACACTCAATCAATGAGAGATAATTAACGTTTACGCGCCACAGGTTTCTTCGGCGCCTTCCCTTTGCCAGCCCCAAACTCGGTATATTTGGTTTTAAAGCGCTGACCGGGTTTTTCAAAAGTCCTTACACTCGACACCTCGCCGTCAATTTTCGGTTGAAAGCTCGGTATCAAATGCCGCTTGCCGTTACCGATCAGATCGGCGCGGCCCATCTGTTGCAGGGCTTCACGCAGTAAGGGCCAGTTTTTCGGATCGTGATAACGCAGGAAGGCTTTATGCAGACGACGCTGTTTGACGCTTTTCGGGATCGGAATATTCGGCGCAACACGATTGACCTTGTGCAAGGTATCCTTTCCCGAATGATACATCGCAGTCGCAATCGACATCGGCGACGGCAGGAAAGCTTGTACCTGATCGGCCCTAAAGCCATTAGTTTTCAGCCATAAGGTAAGATTAAGCATATCTTGATCGGTGGTACCTGGGTGCGCGGCAATAAAATACGGAATCAGATACTGTTCTTTACCGGCCTCCTTGGAAAATTTATCGAACATTTTCTTGAAGCGATCATAAGTGCCCATGCCCGGCTTCATCATTTTAGATAAGGGCCCCGCTTCGGTATGTTCGGGGGCAATTTTCAGATAGCCGCCGACGTGATGAGTCACCAGTTCCCGCACATATTCGGGCGATTCGACCGCAAGGTCGTAACGCAAACCCGATGCAATAAAGATTTTTTTAATCCCCGGTAAGGCGCGTGCGCGGCGATACAATTTAATCAACGACGAATGATCGGTATTCAGATTGCTGCAAATGCCTGGATAGACACAGGATAGCTTACGACAATTACGCTCGATTTCGGGATCTTTACAGGCTAGGCGATACATATTGGCCGTCGGTCCACCGAGATCAGAGATATGCCCGGTAAAGTTCGGCGAAGTATCGCGAATCATTTCAATTTCGCGAATAATCGAGTCTTCGGAACGACTTTGAATGATGCGGCCTTCATGTTCGGTAATCGAACAAAACGTGCAACCGCCAAAACAGCCACGCATGATATTGACCGAATGCTGAATCATCTCAAACGCCGGAATATTCGCTTCGCCATAGGCTTTATGCGGCAGACGCGAATAAGGTAGATCAAACACTCCGTCCATTTCCGGAGTACTAAGCGGCAATGGCGGCGGATTGATCCAGACCAAACGCGCACCATGTCGCTGGATCAGTGCCCGAGCATTACCCGGATTGGTTTCGCCATGCATCACCCGCGAGGCATGGGCGTAAAGGATAGCATCATCTTTAAGCGCTTCGTAAGGCGGCAATTCAATCACCACATGATCGCGCGCGAATTTTTTAGTCGATAAATTTAACTGAATGGGCTGCGCGCCATCTGCTGCTTGAGTCGGCGCGTTTTCCACTGCACAAGCGGGTTCTTCTTGGTACGGATTGGCCGGTAAGCTCAGAACCCCCGGTTGATCAAGTTCAGTCGAATGTTTGACCGCCCAGCCTTCCGGAATTTCTTTAATAAAATGGACGGTACCGCGAATACCGACTAGATCCTGAATTTTTTCGCCCCCCGCCAAACGATGCGCAATTTCGACGACTTGCCGTTCGGCATTGCCATACACTAATAAATCAGCTTTGGAATCGAGCAATACCGATTTACGCACCGTATCCGACCAGTAATCGTAATGAGCAATGCGGCGCAGACTTGCTTCGATGCCGCCGATAATGATCGGCACATCCTTGTAAGCCTCACGGCATCGATGCGAGTAAACATTAACCGCCCGATCCGGACGTTTGCCGGCTTCACCTTGTGGCGTATAGGCATCGTTAGAGCGAATTTTCTTGTCGGAGGTGTAGCGATTCACCATCGAATCCATATTGCCGCCAGTCACGCCAAAAAATAGATTGGGCCGTCCGAGTTTGCGAAAATCGGCAACGCCGGTCCAATCGGGCTGCGAAATAATGCCGACCCGAAAGCCCTGCGCTTCAAGCAATCTGCCTATCAGCGCCATGCCGAAACTTGGGTGATCGATGTAGGCATCGCCGGTCACCAGGATAATGTCGCAGCTATCCCAGCCCAATTCGGCCATTTCGGCCTGCGTCATCGGTAATTCGGGCGAAACCCCGAAGCGCTGCGCCCAATATTTGCGATAACTGAACAGATTGACCGGAGTATTATTTATGGAATGCTTCATGAGAGGATGGTTCTATTCAAAATATTATCGTTATTACGTTTAAATTCTTTAAAAAAAGTGCTGAATTCAATGTCGTACTGAGTATCGAGCAGCAAAGCGCGTTTTCTAAGCTCCCGAATCGTTTGTTTCGGCACCTGTTCGGAGAACGCAAAACCAATCACATTGCCTTTTCCCGGCACCGGCAGAAATAATATCCGCCAATCAAAAATCTGTCCCAGCCACCAAGCAATTTGTTCAAACAATGGTTTATCGGAACTCCAGAGATTCATTACCAAAATACCGTTACTCGACAGCACCAGCTTACACGCATCAAAAAATGCCTGATTGCGCAACGATAGCGCCATGCCTTCATGATCAAAGGCATCGAGAAAAACCAGCTGAAAATTGTCAACCAGGGTATCGGCACGCTTACGAAGATAGTCACCACCATCACCGATGAAAATTTTCAGGCGTGGATCTAGCGGCAATCCAAAATGGCTACGCGCAATTTTGACAACGCTTTTACGATATTCGACGACTTTAATCTGCACTTGTGGAAACTGTTCGAGCAAATATCTAGCCAGCGAACCACCGCCGAGTCCAATCACCAAGGCTTTTTCAGGTTGATCGACAAAGACCAGCCACATCATCATCGCGCGCACATAATCGAGTTCCAGCTTATGTTCGGCATTGAGTCGGATACTACTTTGTTTGGCCGAAGAACCAAAGTGCAAAGAGCGCACCCCTTGGTATTCGACGACTTCCAAAATGCCATCATCGTCATGGCTTTCATGAATGAGCAGACCTTCGTACTTATACATACTGAATTAAATTTGGCAGGTGGCAAGGCCGTTGCGCTTGAAATAGTTAAATGCACCCCAATTATAGAGACTTTGATCATGTGTTGTGCATATTTTAGTCAGATCGCGTAAAATTCAGTTTCTAATTCGTTAAGCGGGGTATCTCATGAAGTCGTTGTTATTGGTAGGATTGTTGGTTGTTTCGATGGTGTCATTCGCAGATGATGCAAAAAACGAGTGGCATAACACTACGTTGACCGAACAAACCATCAAGAAAATTCAGGAATCCAAATACACATATAACAAGTGTGTGACCACGGAAATGCGCAAAATTGAATATATTAAAATAGACAGTCGCACCGCTACGGAATCGATTATCAAGGCCTGTGAACCGATTCTGGCCCAAATTCGCAGCGTTTATCTGGAAGAAAAAGTGCCTGACGTCATCGCTGATCGACATTTGAAACAAATTCGCATCCAAACCACGCGCGGCGTTTTGCAACAAATGATGATGCAGGAAGCCGCACGCAAGGCAAATCCTCAAGTTGCTCCGGCCATTCAAGCGCCAGCGGAAGCCGCCCCAACTAATCCTTAAGCTTGAATAAGAGAACTCATGAATACTTTATATACTATCGATTTAACGCTGCGACCGACCACTTTCGACCTATGGCATATCTGTATGGCCGGCACCATTGCAATTCTGGCTTTAACCGTAATTGCCCTCTTGGGTTTTCTGCTGCTCAGCGCCTTAAGACGCCCCAAAATGCCTTTACAACTAGCGCCACAAAAAGCGCCCGAACCTGAAATCAGAATTGTCGAAAAACTGGTCGAAGTTGAAAAAATTGTCCAGGCACCCGCCCCGGAGCCGATTGTACTCAAAGAAGCGACACCTGACGCCGCACTACAATTATTGAATTTACTGCAAAAAGAAGCTCGTTTTATCGACTTTATAAAAGAGGAAATTGCAGGTTTCTCCGATGCCGACATCGGCATTGCCGCGCGCGTGGTCCATGAAGGCTGCAAAAAAGCAGTGAACGAGCACTTTACCTTAGCAACGGTTCGCTCTGAAGCCGAAGGCAGCAAAATTCGTCTGGAGAAGAATTTTGACCCGTCCGAGGTACGTTTGACCGGCAACATCGTCGGCGAGCCGCCGTTTACCGGCACATTGATTCACAAAGGCTGGCAAGTCACCGACATTCGCCTGCCCAAATTAACTCAAGCGCACAACGCTAAAATTGTCGCGGCCGCCGAGGTAGAACTGTAATGGGCTTATTTGATCACGTAAAATCCATGCAACCGCAGCCTCCGACGACTCCTACCAAACCCGCAGAACCCGAAGTAGCAACGCCGCCCCCTGCGCCTGACACGCCTGCTCCGGAACCTACGCCTACTCAAGCGCCAGCACCGGAAGAACAACCGACCATCAGCGCCAATAACGCTAATAATCCGGCCTATTCGGTCGGCATCGACCTCGGCACCACCCATTGCGTTCTGTCATATGTCGATTTAAGCCGCGCCGATGAGGATGATTACGAGCAGAAAGTCATGGCGATTCCACAGCTGACCATGCCCGGAACGCTTGAAGATAAACAGCAGTTACCCTCATTTCTGTATCTGGCCCATGAGGCTGAAATCGCCGAAGGCTCGACGAGTCTGCCATGGACGAACAAACCGGAATTTCTGGTCGGCGAAATTGCGCGTAATATGGGTGCGAAAACCCCGATACGCTTGGTCGCGAGCGCCAAAAGCTGGCTATGCCATGCCGGTGTCGATTGTAAAGCACCGATTCTGCCTGCCGAAGCGCCTGAAGAAATCCCCCGGGTATCGCCATTCCAAGCCACTCAGGCCTATTTGCAGCACATGCGTGACGCCTGGGAAAAACAATTTCCGCACGCTCCGCTGTCGCTCCAGGATCTCACCATTACCGTCCCGGCCTCTTTCGATCCGGCTGCGCGCGAATTAACCGTGGAAGCGGCGCGTTCGATTGGTTTGGGTCAGGCGATTCTGCTGGAAGAACCGCAAGCGGCTCTGTATAGCTGGATTGAGCGTAGTGACGGCCAATGGCGTAAACAAACGCAAGTCGGTGATGTGATTTTGGTAATCGATGTCGGCGGAGGTACTACCGACTTGTCACTGATTGCGGTGACTGAACAGGACGGCAATCTCGAACTAACCCGAGTTGCGGTCGGCGACCATATTCTGCTTGGCGGCGACAACATGGATTTAGCACTCGCTTACACGCTCAAAGCCAAACTCGAAACTGAAGGGAAACGCTTGGAACCCTGGCAAGTGCAAGGCCTGACCCAAGGCTGCCGTGACGCCAAGGAAAAAATATTTACCGATAGCACTATCGACAACGTTCCATTAGTCGTGCCGAGTCGTGGTTCTTCATTGATCGGTGGCACACTTAGATCCGAACTGACCCGCGAAGAAGTCAATCGAGTATTGGTCGAAGGTTTCCTACCCAAGGTTCAAGTTGGTGAAAAACCCTTTAGTCGCCCGCGTTCCGGTCTGCGCTCAGTTGGTCTGCCTTACGCGCAAGATGCGGCCATTACCCGCCATTTGGCTGCATTTTTAAGCAAACAACTCAGCGCAACCGAAGAACTCAAAGATATTCAATTACCGGAGAACGCAAGCTTCCTGCACCCGACCGCGGTACTCTTTAACGGCGGAGTCTTAAAAGCCGAAGCACTGGCAAGCCGCTTAATGGAAGTATTGAATAACTGGCTGGCTCAAGAACAATCGCCACCGGCGCGATTGCTCGCTGGCGCCGATCTCGACTTGGCGGTTGCTCGCGGCGCGGCCTATTTCGGTCATGTCCGCAAAAGCGAGGGCGTCCGAATTCGCGGCGGCACCGCTGCCTCTTATTACGTCGGTATTGAAAGCGCGATGCCAGCCGTCCCCGGTATGGCTCCGGAAATCGAAGCGCTCTGTATCGCACCATTCGGCATGGAAGAAGGCACCGAAGAAAACCTGCCTGATGATGAATTCGGTCTGGTAGTGGGCGAACCGGTTCGATTCCGCTTCTTTGCCTCCAACGTCCGCCGCGAAGACAAAGTCGGTACGCGTCTTGATTACTGGACCGAAGAGGAAGTGCAGGAACTCGATGAAATCGAAATTACCCTGCCCGAAGAAGGCCGCCGCGCCGGAGAAATTGTGCGTGTCCATCTGGCCGCTGCGGTTACCGAGGTCGGCACTTTAGAATTGCTGGCAGTTTCACAACAAGACGGAACCCGCTGGAAAATCCAGTTTGACGTTCGCGCTGGGGACGATCAGAACTAAAGTCACGCGCAATTAAGCCAATTCCGTTGTATTGGCTTAATCAACTCATCGCGCCGGACGAGACATCCTGCCTTGTCCGGCGAGAATTTTATCAGCCAAAACTCCAAATCCTAATGGCCCGGCGCCATTTCAAAAATAATCAATTCGGCTTCGGTGTCACCAACGTTTTCAACCGACATCAATTGTCCGGTTTCCCAGAATACTTGACCAGCAGAAAAGACATGCTGCTTGTCACCCTCAATGACTTTAAGCTTGCCCTTACTGACATAACGTGGACCAGGACCTTCGTGGGTATGTTTAGGCGTCGTGAAACCGACCGGTAATTTCACGCGTAACACTTTGGTCGCTACAGTTTTGCTATCGAGCTCAACTTGCTTTTCCAGCATTAAGTTTCGACTGAAGCTCTCGGCTTCAGCGGCAAAAGTGCTTTGAAAAGTGCCAGTAAGTAAGAATGCGGGAGACAAGGCCAGCAACGCGGCGGATCGAAAGATTAAGGTTTTTAACATGGAAGAGCGCTCCGTTTTCAAGTGGAAAATTAATATTTCTCGTACCCACGCTCAATGTGGGTACGTAAGAAAGTATATTCCACAATGAACCGATCTGAGTGAGAGATTACAATTTAACAGTAATTCTCAATTTGGACAGTCTGCAATCCATGGGTCTTATGCGTTACAATCCATGCATATTATAGATAGATTCCTCAGTCACACTAACCTCGGAATAACGATGAAACACTTAAACATTCAGGCATTATTGTTCGATTTGGGAGGAGTATTAATTGAGCTAGATTTTGACCGCGCCTTTGAATACTGGCAACCGATCTCCAAACTTTCGGTTGCGGAAATAAAATCCAGGTTTAGTTTCGATATTCCTTATCAACAACTGGAACGCGGTCAGCTTAGCGCCGATGAATATTTCGAACATTTATGTCATATTCTGCAATTAGAACCGGATTTTGAGCATATTCAAACCGGTTGGAATGCGATTTTTCCGGGTGAAATCACCGAGACGCGCCAACTCGTTGAAAACGTTCGCGCCAACTTCCCCTGTTATTTACTCAGCAATACCAATGCCGTCCATAAAAGCGCTTGGTCGCAGCAATTTCCGCAAGTGGTACAGGCTTTCGAACGCCTATTTATCTCATCGGAGATGGGCTGTCGAAAACCTGAACGCGCCGCTTTTAATCATGTGGCGGAGACTCTCGGAATTCCGCTTGAAGCAATCATGTTCTTTGACGATCTGCTCGAAAACGTTAACGGTGCAACTGCCGCAGGTCTTACCGGCGTCCATGTTACCTGCCCCGGGGATATTAGAACAGCGCTACAACAACTCGGTTGCAAAGTATAATGATAAATTATCAGTTCTAAATGGTAGAGTCTGGATAATTAATTAATACATAATTCAATTAGCACTCTTGATCTAAGGAGTTAAAGTTTATGCTGGAAACGTTAACGAAAGAGCACTGGGAAATCTATTTTAATGGAATATTCAAAATTCAAATGAACTCAAAAGCTAGTTTAGACGTACAGCTTTCTAAGGTAACCGGTCATGGTTTGAGGACGACTCTTAAGCGGGAAGCCTATTCATTGGAATTCAAGGGACCGCTAGAACCGATATTGGAACAAAGAATTTACCAAATATCCCATACCCAAATGGGGCAATTTGAGATCTTTATAGTACCGGTTTCCAGGAGTGCTGATCATATAATCTATGAAGCGGTATTCACCTAGATATTTTTTTGATCGGGAATTAAACTAAGCGTTACTTTCGATGAGAACTCAAATAACGCACAAAAGTGAATAAACAGTAACAATTAATTATTTGCACAAAGCACATAAGCAGTATTAGTCGCTGCTAAATCATTAAACTCACACCGCCAACCTGTTGCCGTGGTATCGTTGTTTACACACAGATCATTCACCAATAATCCACATAGTGGCACACTTGAAAACATGCCGCTTCCGCTAGTTTAGTTGAAGCAGTATCAAAACAACTGCCTGACAACGCTTTACTGCCGGCTGGACAAGAAACAATTACTGTCAAGGAATTTGCACTCGCAGTCTTGACGGTAATGGTTGAAATACCGCTTGCCCCCGCAAGCCCTGGGGCACCGTCCAATCCCCTAGGTCCGCTCGGCCCTATTGGTCCAGGAATTGTACTATCAGCTCCCTGAGGCCCTGCCGGTCCTTGCGCCCCCTGAGCGCCCTGTGGTCCTTGATTTCCCTGTGGCCCTTGAGTTCCCTGTGCCCCCTTAGGACCTTCATTAAATACAACAAGCGTAGAAGCGCCAGAATTTTTGCTGACAGTCGCCAAATTGATCACCGTATACTCTAGCGGATTTGTATTTGTGAGTAAAAGCGTGACGTTATGCGACACAAACAGGCTTTGCATTAAGTTTGGAATGATAGCTTTGCTATCAATTGGAGTATACAACGCATCTGGCTCATTAGCACTATCAGTTAAAGCGTCTAATTTAAAAATCTGCCCGCCATGCAGTGGCTTGCTATCCAGAGCGATTAGCTTTGCGCCACTTGATGAATTTGTCCCATCGACATTCTTTAAAACGACGTGATCAAGAATGATCTCTCCGGGATTAATACCCTGTGGTTCAAGGTAACTCGCTGCTTTCGCGTGCTGTGCACTAAATAAACAATAAAAAAAGGCGAGGGCGAGAAATGTTTTGTTCATGATGACTCTCGGTATAAGGCAATTGAGTATAGAGTTAATACTAAAACGGTTAATTGATATATTTCAGTGCAAGCAATATGTCGATACCCACACTGCCTATTTGCCATTTTCCATTCGTTTTGACCATTCCATGAGCCAGTAAACACCCTGTTCATTTTTCTTTGTAAAACCTAGACGATAATATAAGTTTAAAGCCGGATTAAATTGCTCTACATGAATACATACCGGCTTATCAACTAAAGCAGCTTCATCCAAAATTGCTCTTAGTAAACCCGATCCAATTCCTAAATTTCTAAATTCGGACAAAATAGTAATGTCTACAATTCTGATCTCATTAGGCCAGCGCGCAATATAGAGCCGACCAATAGCTTGACTGTCTCTTAAAATAACAAGAAAGTCAGTATCATGGTAATTTTCCTGATAATGCTGGTGTTGCGCGGCAAACTGCATATCAATAAACCTTGATTTTTGATTTTCGTCCCAATCAGTAGCTTTTAATTCATCGATACGCGTACTGGCATAGACTTCTCGTAAAAAAGCTTGATCATCGGGCTGTATAGGGCGAAAGTTTATATTCAATGTAAGTTACTCATTTCAATGATTCACTTCAGTAAATTAAATAATGCTTGATAGTACCGTGCTTTAGTGTCCAGACCTGCCGGTTCCAGAAAGAGTTGGAACTGACCGACTTTCGCATGTTCAAATGTATACACCCCTTTGTCCAGCGGATAATCGGAAGGTCCCTCGAAGCGCACTGAAAACTGCTCAGTCATCAAATCCTTGCGACACTCTGAAATCTCGATTAATTTTAATTTAATCGTCATCGTCCATACTTTGCCTCCGGTATTCCCGCCAAATACAGAGAAAGTTTCTCCTAAAAATGGCTTGACATCAGCATAGCCATACGACCGAATCACATCGGACATTACGCTGGATTTAGGTGTCGAAATCCCCTTTGCGTAAGATACTCCTGCTCCCAAGGCTACTATAGCGAGCCCGATACAACCAACTTTCATAAAGCCCTCCTGTTTCATGTTCTAGGCGGAAACACGCCTTGCAGGGCGATACAAAAATATAACGTAAGGTATGGCTGCAAATTATTGTGTGGCAAGTCGCCACCACTCGGTGCAAGAGTAGAGTCGTTCAAGGCAACCAGATTCGACGCAGTAGAGAAGATATTATTGCCCATGCCAACATAGTTACCGGCAGGATTACGGGAATTTCCGTCATCGGCTGAAACTCGTATAGTATGGGAATGATTAGGGATTTCCAATTCAATTAAAGTCACGGTGTCGGAACCACCAGTCTCTCCCAAATCATGGAGCGAGAGCCCTGGTCCTTGACCTGGATGCATAGGTGTCCTGCCCATCAGGTCTGGAAGGGCAAAATTGCTCATACCGTTTCCACCATAGGTAGTTCCTAAAAGCGAGAAAAGCGCGGTATTCTGGCTAAGCGGCAGCAACTGCCCGTCACACCACGCCCAGCCTCTCGGAGCAAAATTAAAGGGGAACATACGTATTTCAGCAACAAATGGATCGGCCATAATTCAATCTGCTTAAGTCGGTGACGGAAAAATCCCATACAGGGAAATAATAAAGTTGATACAGAGATACGGCTGGAAGTTGTTATGCGGCTGAGACCCACCTATAGACGTTATCGCAGAAGCATTGAGATTTTGTACTGTGATATCTTCAACATAAAGATCCTGCAATGCAGTTGCCAGCAAATTATTTCCCGGTGTCGTGGCATTCGATGTCGAATTCGAAGCCAGAAAAGCGTGAGCATGACTCGGGATTTGGTTAACAGTCAGGGTGACTTCCTCGACACCACCGGTTTCTGCAATAACAAAGCCATTGCCTTGATGAAGCGGTAATCTTCCGCGCAAGTCAGGCAAAGCGAAGGTCGCCTGACCATCGCCACCATAGGTCGTACCAATCAGTTGAAAGAGCGTTTCATTCTCCGAAATCGGCACAAGTTGCCCTTCACAGAACATCCAACCAGCCGGAGCAAAGTTCCCCGCAAACATGCGGATTTCACCAACATAAGGTTGTGCCATAGTGTAAACTCCTAAGTCGGACTGGGAAAAATGCCCTGCAGAGCAATACAAGCAGAGAGTACCAGAAACGGCTGCATGTTCAGGTGGGGTTGCGATCCACCGGTACCAGCAATCATGCCAGCCGCCATTGCGGCCAAATTAGTAGCTGCCCCATAGGAATTGGCGCCAGTTGCCGCGAGTACGTTGTTGTTCGGATTTTGCCCTCCGCCAGTATTCGTTCCCTGGACGACATGGGTATGCGTGGGTAGCTCGCTGATCGATAAGGCATGCATCTGCTCTCCAAGTCTTTCGCCCAGAATATGATTATTCCCAACATGAAGAGGGGTTCTCCCGCGCAGATCAGGTAGTGCAAAATCTGTTTGTCCATTACCGCCATAAGTCGTACCTAATAAAGAGAATAAGGCTTGGTTCTGATTGATCGGTAGCAATTGTCCATTGCATAAAGCCCACCCCCTGGGCGCAAAAACAAAGCTCATGATTCTGATTTCAGCTAGAAAAGGCTCAGCCATAAGTTTTCTCCATACCCTTGGTTAATATAATAGTCATCGTGATAACCTTGGTCTTGCGCTAGTTAGGCGGAGCAAAGCATGTCACCCCAAAGCTCGGTGCACCGCCAGTGACAAGCACATTAGCACCCGGGATACCGTTGGCTGAAGCCAACGCGGCAGAGCTTACCTGTTCGACATTCAGCACTCCAGTTTCATTAAGGTCTATTTGACCATTACCGCTATCCAAGACATTACCGCTCATATCAAGACACAGCGTCGTCACTGCGCCGGCATCGCGTGGTCGAGCGATGAGTTCAGCCGAACCTAATAGATCATCGTTTTTAAAGGTATTTCCTGTCACAGTGGAATGCATCGTCAGATTTCCCGGTGTGCCATTATCGATATTAACTTCCAAATTAACGACATTGACGCTGGTATTTGCTCGAACATTATTGCCGCTCAGAAGCAGATTAAGCGTGCGCGTTACTTCTCCACGCGTTTGAATGTCGATGGCTTCACGCTGAGCACCAGTTTTAGTAAGATCGCCACCGATCAATCCTTCGTAGCCCGCAAGCAGCCCAATGTTATTGTTGCGCACAATCAGCTCGGAATCTTGCGTGTCCTCGCGCAGATCAACAAAAATGGCTTCGCGATTAGGCAGACGGTCGATGGTGTTGTTTTCAATAACGATATCTACACTACCCAACTCGCCGTTTATACTGACATCCGGTTCGGCAATGACACCAATACCACGCCGATCGCCATTTCCTGCTAATGAATTACCGATTGTATTACCCGAGATAGTTCCGTTTAGCGCCCCACCGGTCGTCTGAGCCAACACAATTTCAGAGTTCCCACCTGCGATTCCTTTGATCAGATCGTAGAGTGTATTATTACTGATCGTAAAATTATGAGTGGCATCCTGATCGGCACTGGTTACCGCTATTCCACCTTGACCACCCGCTGCCGAGGCATTGCGGAAAACATTGTTGGTGATATTGGTTGTGACCGTATGTACACCACTTTCAGAATCTCCAGCATTCACCTGCACCGCAAGGGCGACCAAATCTGAGAAATCGCTGTCAGAGACTGTCACGCCCATAGTGGACGTACCTCGCGCACTTGTGAAGATAAAGGATGACGTACCGTCAGAGTCTGAGAAAACGCTGTTTTCGATCGAGAACGAAGTCATGTTCGTGTTAGTGTTAATAATCGTAACACCATTCCGATCTATACCACCGGCAACACCAGCCTTGCCTAATCCGGTCATCACTCCGGCACGGAAGTGGTTTATGCCGGTAAGATTCGACGCATCGATGGCACCTGCGGCATCGTTTATCCCAGTACCGATGTTCTGAATACGCATATTCGTCAATGAGACATTGTGAGTGCTTGTCAGCTTAATGGCATCACTGGAAGTATTTTGAATAATACCACCCGAGTTATTTCCGCCCTGGCTGCTATTACCAGAACCCGTTACCGTTAACCCGCCATTCGTTCCAGTATTATTTAATACGATGCCGTTGGTCGCGCCATTCGCAGAAATACTTTCGAAAATCAATCCGGAGGCACCAATGGTAGTATTTGCGACATTCAACGCCGTACCTGTATCATTGCTAATAGTATTACTCGTGCCGGTTACATTAATTGCAGAAGCTCCCCCGGTGGCATTAATCCCTTTTCCGCTGGTGGCGGTAATTGCCAAGCCACCGTTAGTAAAGTTAATAGTGGCTCCAGAATTATTACTTATTGTCAGAGCGTCATTGACGCCGGTATTTAAGACTTTACTCGGATTGGTAAAGGCGATGGTTCCGCTGGAGTTGCTGGCGATATTGATACCGGTGCTGGGACTTGTGGAGGCCAGTGCCCCGTTTAAGGTAATGGCACCTATCGAATGACTTTGAATGTCAATGAGTTTACCCGCAGTGCTTTTTATAATCGAGCCGTCATACGTTATAGCTGCTGTACCACTACTAATAAGTAACGCAGTATTTGAAGCACCTGAAAGTGAACCTGAACCAAAGCTAGAAGTACCGGCTATAGCTGTAAGCGAGACATTATTAGTGCCGCCACTTGAGGAAAGGCTCGTAAAGTCAGCATTGAGTGTTCCATTGGCAAGGTTCAGAGCTTGACCAGAGGTATTAATCGCCGTGTCTTGAATGGCCAAGGTGCCAAAGCTGGCGCCCACATTGGCTATGGCGGAGGATGTAGCATTGCCGATGGAGAGCCCCTGAATAGAACCGCTTGCAGTATTCGCAAGCTGGATGGCATTCGATGCACTGGTAATAGTGACTAGGGTACCGTTACCTGAATTCATCGCCGGGAGGGCTGGGCTATTCGACGGTGGAGTGATACCGGTAATTGCCGCTAACGTTGCAGTAGAATCTTGTCCGATCAGCTTTTGATTATTGAACAAAGTTACAGGACCAATGTAGGGTGAAGCACTTTCATACAAGAAAATATTATCATCTGCTGCCGGATTGAAAACCGTCGCAGTATCCGCAACACCATTGATGGCCTGAAATTCCGCTAGGGTCTTGAAAGGACTACTGAGACGACCATCGCCTGCGGATGACGCTGAGTTATCGATGAACCAGATCATCGCGTCGATATTCAAAGTCACCGTAGCTGAAGCGGTGCAATCATTACTAGCATCCGGTACACCACTATCACAGACATAATAGGTAAAGGTATCAGCCCCCTCATAGCCTGCTGGCGGATTATAAGTAAAAGCCCCAGTGTTGGTGTCAACCGTAACAGTGCCACCTTTAACCGACGTAATCGTAGTATCCTTGATGGAGAACGGCGAGGCTCCTACGCCATCGGCTGAATCGCTGACCGTTGTCAGCAATCCTGGCGCCGCTATCGATATTGATATGTTTCCGGTTACCGAAAACGGTCCCGGAGCGGTTACAGATGGCGGATCATTCACCGCAATAACCGAAATAACGAATGATTGCGTAGCAGATGTATCATCTCCACCATTAGCTGTTCCTCCGTTATCCTTAATTTCAAGCGTGATGGTCGCCGAACCATTCGCATCAGCCGCCGGCTTATAGGTCAAATTGCCGTTTGAATCGACAGCTGGCTCTGCGCCCACTTCAAAAATACTGGTATTGGTGTTGTCAGTAACATTGAAACTTAAGGTTTGAGCCGACTCATTGGCAGGTCCCTTACTAAGCCCGGTAGCCCAACCGTTTACTGTTTGAGAACCTGAGTCTTCGTTAACGGATTGATTGGCACCCTTGATGAAACTCGGTTCGTCATTAACCGCTGTAACGTTAATCAGAAACGTCTGAACTGCACTGGTATCACTTCCACCGTTATTAGTTAGACCGTTGTCTGATACTGAAATAGTTATGCTCGCTGAGCCGTTTGCATCGGCTGCTGGTGAATAAGTCAAATTACCAGAAGCATCAATTGCCGGTAAAATGCTGAACAAACCGGGATTAGAATTGTTAGTGATCAAGAAAGATAATGTTTGACCGACTTCATCGGCAGGGCCTGCACTGATGGCGGTAGCCCAGGAGTTAACCGTTTGCCCGCTGGCATCTTCAGGCACTGTAGGATCGGCGCCTTTGGTAAAGCTTGGCGCGTCGTTCACTGCGGTAACCTGAATGGTAAAGGTTTGAGCCGTGCTGGTATCCACACCACTATTTGCAGTACCGCCATCATCTTGCAAGGTTAATGTTATGGTTGCAGAACCATTGGCATTGGCAGCTGGTTTATAGCTCAGGTTGCCGTTTGTATCAATCGTCGGACCCGTTTCAAACAGCGCAGCATTACTGTTAGCAGTGACATTGAAACTCAGTGTTTGCGTGTTGCCATCGCCATCGCTCAGACCAGTAGCCCAGTTATTCACCGTTTGTAGACCTACGTCTTCGAGAACAGTTTGGTCTACACCTTTAGTAAAGCTTGGCGCATCGTTAACGTTTGTGACGGTGATCAAGAAAGATTGCGATGAATCAGTATCAATCCCACCATTTGCCGTTCCACCATTATCTGAAAGTGTAACATTGATCGTCGCAGTACCGCTTTTGTTGGCTACCAAAGCATAGGTCAGAACGCCACTGGCATCAATTGCCGGTGCAGTGCTGAACAAACCCGGATTAGAATTGTTAGCGATCGAGAAAGATAGTGCTTGACCGACTTCATCGGCAGGACCTGCACTGATGGCGGTAGCCCAGGAGTTAACCGTTTGCCCGCCGGCATCTTCAAACACTGTCTGATCGGCGCCTTTGGTAAAGCTTGGCGCGTCGTTCACTGCGGTAACCTGAATGGTAAAGGTTTGAGCCGTGCTGGTATCCACACCACTATTTGCAGTACCACCATCATCTTGCAAGGTTAATGTTATGGTTGCAGAACCATTGGCATTGGCAGCTGGTTTATAGCTCAGGTTGCCATTGACATCAATCGCAGGACCGGTTTCAAACAGCGCCGCGTTACTGTTAGCAGTGACGTTGAAACTCAGTGTTTGCGTGCTGCCATCGCCATCGCTCAGACCAGTAGCCCAGTTATTTATCGTTTGTATTCCGGCGTCTTCGAAAACAGTTTGATCTACGCCTTTAGTAAAGACGGGTGCACTGTTCACGTTTAATATAGTTACACTGGCTATTGATGGAATGCTGTCAAGGCTACCGTCATTCACAGTAAAATTGATAGTACGCACCACCGTCGTGTTCGGATTATTACTGCTATTACTGTATGTTACGCTTTGTAAAACCTGACGATAACGATCCAGAGTGCTGCTCCCGGAGAGTGCAATACTGTGACCACTTGGCGCTATCAGGGCGGTAATGCCAAAACCTGTGGCTAAACCGCTGTTAATGCCAAGCAATTCGTCAGTTGTGTCCAAGGGATTGCTTAGGACTACGGTTGCGGAGTTTATGTTGGTATTATCAGAATCGGTAACCGTGATACCTTTATTCAGTAAAATCGGAACGACAGGATGGCTTTCAGTATACATCAGCGCAACATGGTTACCGCCTATATTGGGATCAAGATCAACTTTGGGAGCATCATTGACTGGCATGATGTTAATTGAAACCGTGGCATTGGCGCACAACGGTAAAGCATCAGTATCACAAACCTGATAGACAAAGCTGTCATTGTTGGTCTCTGAATTATCATGGCTGTAACTAAAGGTTCCATCAAAGTTAAGGATCAGCGAACCATGACTGGGTTCGGTAACCGGTCTTGCAGTGACGACCAACGGCTGCATGTCGAGATCAGAATCATTCGCTATCACACTAGTAGCCGCTGCCGGTGCAGATAGAACCGATACTGTACCACCTTCTACAACTGTTGCAGCATCGTTGACCGCGGCTGGAGGGTCGTTGGCCGGATTGATGTTAATAGTGAAAGTTTGAAAAATGCTGGAATTAGCGTTAGGCGAGATGCCTGAACCGCTATCTGTAACTGTGAGCGTAAAAGTTACAATGCCATTCGCATTAGGAGCTGGCGTGTAGGTTAATGTACCGTTGTTATCAACAGCAGGAAGTACACTAAAAAGTGACGGGTTCGATACAACACCCACCGCATAGCCGACGACGGTTTGTGAGGATTCATCCACTGGGCCTGGATTGAAAGTTGCCCAGGCGCTTATACTTTGAGCGCCAGAATCTTCGTTTATAAAAGGGGGATTAATCGCTGTAAAGCTTGGAGCATCGTTTACGGGAGTAACATTAATGGTAAACGTTTTGGAAAAGCTAGTATCAACACCTCCACTTAATACCCCACCATCATCTTTAAGAATAACCGTAATGATTGCCTTACCATTAGCATTATGAGCAGACGTGTAAGTAAGATCACCTGAAGGACTGATAGCAGGTGGAACCGCAAATAACCCAGGATTGGAATTATTTATAATGTCAAAATGTAAAAGTTGAGTATAGCCAGCATCTCCATCATCTATAGATGAAGCCCAGCCATTAATGGTCTGTGCCGCCGCATCTTCATAAATTGTTTGATCCTGACCTATAGTAAAACTTGGAGCTACGTTCGGCGGACGAACAGTAACCGTAACGTTAGCTTCATTAGATTGTTGATGATTAGAGTCTCTGACTGTATATTTGAACGATTCAGTACCAACAAAGTCAGGTAAAGGAAGGGCGGATTCAACTCCGAAGTGCAATCGCCAATAATAGGATATTAAGGAAGGCTAACTGATATAGTGCCAAGCTTTTTTCTATCCGACTAAAGACGAGAATGAACTTGAAAGACTACCATCAGTTAACCCAAGCACTAAGATACCA
>CANNKG010000093.1 GCA_947505105.1 Methylococcaceae bacterium
GGTATCTTAGTGCTTGGGTTAACTGATGGTAGTCTTTCAAGTTCATTCTCGTCTTTAGTCGGATAGAAAAAAGCTTGGCACTATATCAGTTAGCCTTCCTTAATATCCTATTATTGGCGATTGCACTTCGGAGTTGAATCCGCCTACTATAAATGCGACATTATAAATTAAAGTAATCATGAATTTAATCAGTAATAGATTTTTTTCACAATTTTTTTGTGACGCAGTTCATAATTTATATTTTGGTTGTATCTACACAAAATTCCAAATCAACCATAACAATCGGTTGTTTAGTCAATCTGGTGAGTCGATAGAATGCGATAGTTGATCTTAGACAAAAATTATCAATTTTACCTTTGCGTCATCTATGGTCATTATAGAAATGGCTAACATTATATCTTTTCATATGGTAAATATTTACTATATTTACTTTTTTTGATCGTTCAAGACATCAATAACAAGATAATATTGCTCCGATAAATGTCAAAATACAACCATAGTTATGATTAAAGAAAAGTGAATGAAATAACATGAGCAAGTTAAAATTTTAGAAGCTTTTTTTCTTGACGGCATGGATGGGCTAACTAGAGCAATGCAGTGAAAAAGCACTCCAAAAACATTCTTTTCCTCAATATTGTCATCAGAAGCTATAAAAAATAAGCTTAACCGTCAAGATACCTTTAACTAAATGCTGATGATTTAAATATGTCCGTTGAATTTGCGATAACCTGGAAAAGGCTTCTAATCCATAGAGCTACACGATACTTTAGAACGCCTTAAGCCAGAAGACAAAGTATCTTCGCGGGTAAGCAACTGCATGATTCGCACGTGAGATCTGAAAAATGAACAAAGTAATAACTACTAAACTGAGCAATTCATTCTTGCGTATAACGCCATTAATCGAGAGTAAATCTTAGCCTGAACAGTAAATAGCAACTTCCACAATATTGCCATTACCAAAATAATTCAAAGAATCAAAACTCATAATGCGCGCCATTGCAATCCCTCGCCCATGTAAATCAAAAGCCCGGCCAGGATCGAAATATAAGAAACCCTGCCAATCAAAACCTAAGCCCTGGTCTTTTATGGTAATTTTAATTTTATCAGGACTTCGCTCAAAACGAATTTCGACACGCTTGGAAATGTTCTCCGGCAGCGCCAAACGCTGCTCCACTTCATTTTGCCAGCGTCCTTCAATAATTAACTGGGTTTTATCAGCGTATTTAATGCCGAGATTGCCATGTTCGATGGCGTTGATCAATAACTCTTGTAAACCCATGATGACTTTGCCAGGATCGGGGCAAATCTGCGCTAGCACTTTAGCCAATGATCGTGCTTCATCAAGGGTCCGAATAAAAAATACACCTTGATATAGATGGATTAGGCTAATTTCAGCTTCTCGCACCGTTTCGCGCATCAAGCGCTGTTCGTCCGCATGTTGAATTGCCACTGCGGTGATTGCCAGCAACAAATCAGCTTGTAATGGCTTGACCAGATAATAATAAGCGCCTGCATCCAAACCTTCGCGAATACTCTGATCATCTCCAGAAGCGGTTTCCATAATCACCGGAATGTCACGCAAGGCAGGCGATTCTTTAAGCTGTTGAAGTAAAGATAAACCATCCATACTTGGCAAATTTCGATCCAATAAAATCGCTTGAAATTGTTCAGGATCATTTTGGAGCATCCGCCATGCGCTTTCACCATCGCTGACATGAGTGGTTTGATAGCCTTCAGAAGACAGGATATTATCGATGAAACCGGCACAAATCTCTTCATCTTCGACGATCAACACATGAGCACTAATCATTATTTCCTCCAATATATAACGTTTTGCGCTGAGCTCACGCAACTATAGTATGAATCATCTTAACCAAGCCGTTCATATCAAGACTGTTCGACTTTGTCGTAAATTATGGCGCGGTAGACTCCCAACCTCAGCAGAAAACTTAGGAAGATGGCAACGCTGATTAAACCTGCGACCAGTACAAGATAAGATTTTAGTAAGGGATGTTGTGCTTGATAATCCCTACTCGGAGCCGTTTCAAGGATAAATTGCCGATCACCAAAATGGACTCTCTGCCTATATTCCGGACGGATTTTAGATGGGCTGAAACTGTCATATAAAATCTTTTGGGTATTTTCATCGAGAAAGCGGACCAACAACAAACTTGATTGACTTGGTAACACCGATTCTATAAAACTTCCCATTTTGATGACGGTAATCAAAACGCCTGCAGCGTCATGGTTTTGGATCAAGGGGAGAAAAAACAACATGCCTAACTGTGGCATTTGCTCATGCTGCAATTGAATCGGTCCTGTGCCGATCAGCCTATTTTGATTCACGGCTTTAAGTAATGCGCTACATCGTTCCGGATTAGAAGCCAGATCGAAACCCAGGAGTGACGTTTGAGCTTCAAACGGTTCGACATAGGTTATCGGATAATAGTAATCTCGATTTTGCGCACGAATCAGACGCCCTTGTAAGTCGGTTTCTAAAATTTCAAACGCATTACCAAATTCAATTTTTTGTAATGATTCATAATAATCTCGTTCAGCAGCTTCAATTTTAGGCGCCCACTCAATCGCTTGGATTGCTTCTATATTATCGGTACTATTTTGGAGAATATCGGTAAATGCTTTTCTGGAAATCTGATGATTCTCATCCATAAAAACCGTTCGAATTTGTTCAAGGAGAATTTCTTGATCATTAAAACGCAGCAGCAATTGATCTTTTAATTGATCCGACAATTCATTAAATTGCATAAATGATTTATTATTTTCCATTTTTAAAATATATATATAAATAGAAACCACCAAAACCATTGCCGTAAAAACTGCAAATATTA
The DNA here is from genome assembly GCA_947505105.1 of Methylococcaceae bacterium. Lineage (GTDB taxonomy): Bacteria > Pseudomonadota > Gammaproteobacteria > Methylococcales > Methylomonadaceae > SXIZ01. The sequence continues at coordinate 2,850 of CANNKG010000093.1, forward strand.
CCTTAATTAATATATTTTTGGAAGTCTCTACCCACTTTTGGGTCAAAATCAGTGTCATTGGAAAAAAAATTAATGTCCCAAGTGCATCACCCAGCCACCAAATTATGAAATTCTGAAAGATCAGATTTTGATCAATCACACTAATGGCCGTTAGCCCAGAAATAGCCAATATAGCCGAGCATAAACACAAACATGGCGCGAGTAGATAAAATCGCTTGAGTTGAACTAATCCCCCAATACCGGCAGGCAAAACTCTCCTGAGCACCACCATTCCAATTATAGCCTCTAGGACAGCAACGCTCCCAATAATGAAGGCGGCACTGAAAACGCTTGCCTCAAGTTGAGTATATATTTCATATCCGATAGCAATATTGAGTAAAATCGCACCTAGAAATATCCAGGGCATCACCGTTATGCCCCATAAATACCCTGCTGCAAGCGCAATACCGGTCGGCGGGGAAAAAACTGAGACATAGCTAAACACAGGTACTAGCATGGTTGATAATTGTCCGGTAACAATATATGCCAGCATGATGAGCACATACCTGTGGTTCATCCAGTGTTGTTTAATGTCATTAATCGATTAAATATAATCAAAGTCGACATTCGTTTGAAAATTTTCATAGCATCAGAAAAATCAAGAATGGAAATATATTTTCATAATTATAATTGAATATTTAACAAAAAAATACCAAATTTTGTGAAAAATACGATACAAAACTTTGTAAATATAGCACTTATTAAAATAAATTGAACGCTGTAACAGTCGGTTGTGAATGAAAGATCAGAACTCTATGCATTGAGTTAAAGAACAACCCAAGAAAGTAAAAACCTCACAGTGCTATAGCAAATTATATTGCCGATCTTAACAGTCAGTCAGTGTTATTTTACAAACAAACTCAACCCCTTGTTAAAATTAGTTTTTATATTAGGCTATGAAAATTAATTGACTTAGTGTAGATTGTAAATTCAGCTTCCAAATTTTAGGCGCTGATTAAATAAAAATGCTGTTTAATAAAAATTATTCTTTTGACTGAAGAGGAGATACAAATGAAACAATATAGTGCAGAATTTTTTGGTACCTTCTGGCTGGTTTTGGGCGGGTGTGGCAGCGCGGTTTTAGCGGCAGCGTTTCCAAATGTAGGAATCGGCTTACTCGGCGTCTCGCTAGCTTTCGGGTTAACTGTATTAACCATGGCGTTTGCGATCGGTCACATTTCCGGCTGTCATCTTAATCCAGCCGTATCAATAGGTCTTTGGGCAGGTGGTCGTTTTCCAGCTCAAAAATTACTGCCGTACATTGTCGCTCAAGTACTCGGGGCTATAGTAGCAGGTGGTGTACTCTATTTAATTGCAAGTGGTAAAGCGGATTTCAATCTGGCAGCGGGTTTTGCCTCCAACGGTTACGGTGAACATTCTCCGGGTGGCTATTCCTTGACCTCGGCACTCGTTACCGAAATCGTCATGACCATGATGTTTTTAATTATTATCCTGGGCAGCACCGATGCACGCGCTCCTCAAGGGTTGGCACCGATTGCCATCGGTTTAGGCTTAACCTTGATTCATTTGATCAGCATTCCGGTCACCAATACCTCAGTCAACCCAGCGCGTAGTTTGGGCGTTGCCATTTATGTGGGTGATTGGGCGCTAGCTCAGCTCTGGCTATTCTGGGTCGCACCGATTATCGGCGCAGTTTTAGGGGCCTATGTGTATAAATTTATCAGTAGCGAAGACGCCGCTAACTAAAGTTTTCTGCAAGCTATCGCGTATAAAAAAGTACTAACGTGGCTTGAGAATGCCCCCTGATTACCCGACCACAAGGGTAATCAGGATATTTAAGATTCAAAATTGACTTAAAATACCATCAGTTGATCGCTCGTGGCGTTACTTACCTTCTTCGGTATAAGCACCAAAGGCCATTAAACGTCTATAGCGCGCGGCCATCATGTCATCCAAGCTTTGAGCCCGCAATTCTTCAAGATGACGCACAATGGAGGTTTGTAAATTCAACGCCGTTAAATGAAAATCACGATGCGCTCCACCCAGAGGTTCGCGTACCACTTCATCCAGTAAACCCTGTTCACGAATCCGGTCAGAGGTAATCCCCATTGCTTCGGCAGCTAGTTGCGATTTTTCGGCGCTTTTCCAGAGAATCGATGCACAGCCCTCAGGCGAAATCACTGAATACGTACTGTATTCAAGCATAAGCAGTCGATCACCGACGCCAATTGCTAACGCACCACCCGAACCCCCTTCGCCAATAATCGTGCAGATAATCGGAGTTTTTAACTGAGCCATTTCAAATAGATTGCGTGCAATCGCCTCGCTTTGCCCACGTTCTTCGGCACCAATGCCAGGATAGGCGCCCGGTGTATCGATCAAACAAATGATCGGCAGCTTGAAACGTTCAGCAAGTTTCATCACGCGTAATGCCTTACGATAACCTTCAGGTCGTGGCATGCCAAAGTTGCGCACGATTTTTTCTTTAGTATCCCGCCCTTTCTGATGACCGATCACCATCACCGACACATCATGCAAGCGCGCTAGACCGCACACAATCGCCGGATCGTCAGCATAAGCTCGATCACCGTGCAGTTCGACAAAATCAGTGAACATATGCTGTATATAATCCAGTGTATAAGGACGTCCTGGATGTCTTGCCAGTTGCGAAATCTGCCAGTCGGTCAATTCTGAAAAAATCGATTCAGTCAGTTTGAGGCATTTCTGTTCTAATTTGATCACCGCATCAGAAATATCGATTTCATTATCCAATTCAACGCGCCGCAGTTCATTGATTTTGGCTTGTAACTCGGCAATAGGTTGTTCAAAATCGAGAAATTTAAGATCCATAGGTATTATTATGCTCGTTCAAGTGCTGTAGAAGACATGTACCGACGCAATGCCGGTTATTATGTTGAATAGGTTGTTATTTTCTCTGCTTCTCGCCAGGGTCAGGGAACAACACAAATGGAATTCTCTGACCTGACTAATTTTTAGTGTGGGCTATTTTATCTAATTCCCGCAGATGTTTTAACTTTTCTGTGATTTTTATTTCCAGACCACGATTAACCGGATGATAAAAACGGCTCCCCACCAAGGGTTCGGGAAAATAATTTTCACCGGCGGCGTAAGCTTCCGGCTCATCATGGGCATAGCGGTAGGCTTTCCCATAATCAAGATTTTTCATCAAAGTCGTCGGCGCATTTCGCAAATGCACTGGAACGTCCTGACTACCGCTGGTCTTGGCCGCCTGAAGTGCTGCTTTGTATGCTACGTAAACCGCATTGCTCTTTGCCGCACATGCGAGATAAACGACCGCCTGCGCCAGCGCCAATTCACCTTCAGGACTGCCGAGGCGCTGCTGGACATCCCAAGCATTCATACATAATTGCAAAGCCCGCGGATCGGCATTACCAATATCTTCCGAGGCAATCCGCACTATCCGTCGCGCCAGATACAAAGGATCGCAGCCGCCATCAAGCATGCGACACAGCCAGTAAAGGGCGGCATCGGGCGAGCTGCCACGCACCGATTTATGCAGGGCTGAAATCTGGTTATAAAATTCTTCCCCTTGGTTGTCAAAACGGCGTAACGTTCCAGTCAACACCGCTTCTGCAATTTCTAAATCAATTTCGGAACTATCACGCGCTTCTGCCAATTCAGCCGCAATTTCGAGTAAATTGAGCAAGCGGCGAGCATCGCCATCGGCTGCCCCGATAAACTGCTGTTTGACTTCATTCGACATACTGATCTGCATATGACCTAAACCAGACTGCACATCGACCAGCGCGCGTTCAAGAACCTGTAACAAATCTTCCCGCATCAGGGCATTAAGAACATAAACCCTGGCACGTGAGAGTAAGGCATTATTCAAAGCAAACGAGGGATTTTCGGTTGTGGCGCCGATAAAAAAGACTGTTCCATCCTCAACATGCGGTAAAAAAGCATCTTGTTGAGACTTATTAAAACGATGCACCTCATCAACAAACAAAATCGTGCGTCGATTAGCCTGTTGCAACAATTCCTTCGCCGTTGCCACCGCTTCGCGAATTTCTTTGACTCCGGCCAACACCGCCGAAATGGGAATAAAATGCGCTGATGAATGCTTGGCAATCAATTTTGCCAGCGTAGTTTTACCGGTACCGGGAGGGCCCCAGAAAATCATTGAATGCAAACGCCCGGCATTGATGGCTTCATAGAGCGGTTTTCCGGCTTTTAGAATATGGCCTTGCCCAATATAGTCGGACAATTGCTCTGGGCGTAAGCGCTCCGCTAAGGGCTTATAAGAATCCTGCAACATCATTCGGCGAACACATCCACACCTTCAGGCGGTACAAATTTGAAATTCGCGGCGGGAATTGCGCTATTTAAGCGAACATTGGAGAAATAAATCCGCGTCAGCTGTCCAAAGTTATCGCTCATTTCCATGCCGCCGAGGGTATTTTTGATGAGACCAATGGTGATATATTTAAAATTGCTTTCGGGATTTTTCGGTAACAAGCGCACCCAATGCATGCCTTCATCAACCCCTTGTTGCTCCAAATTAAAATTATCCTTGAGCGAAATTTCTCCACTCAGAAGGAGCGCCGGCGTTGATCCCAACGATTTATCAAGTTTTTTAATGGTCACTTGCTCAAGATCGGCATCGTAAAACCAGACTTTACCGCCGTTCGCGATGATTTTCTGCGTAAACGGTTTTTGATATTGCCAATGAAATTTGCCGGGGCGCTGCAAATAAAATACCCCAAAACTCGTTTGAGATGGTTTACCGCTCTCATCCATAGATACCTGTTTAAAATCAGCCACCAAGGTTGTTGTTGCTTTTAAAAACGCTTCCAATTGAGCGACCGAACTGGTTTCTTCCGCATAGCCAAAACTGGTCCATAACCCAAGCAATACAATGATCAATCCACGCATTTACACACCACTCCGCAATCAATTAAATTTATTTATAACATCATCCAGCCAGCTATCGGATGAGTCTTCGGGTAAATCAGGCGTATCACAGGAGGACACTTCCTTTGGCTCCGAGCCGTTGATAAAGGGATATAGGACGCTGCCCGGACAATCTTCATTCGCCAGCAAACCCGAATACGGATCGATCCAGACTTTGCGAATATTATCTGGCGCAATCAGATTAACCGGTTCCTTGGCGATATTCTTCATCAAGCTGGTCCAGATCGGTAAGGCGCCGGTTGCTCCTGATAAGCCCGCCGGTTTATTATCGTCCCGTCCAACCCAGATTACCGACAAGTAATCGCCACTAAACCCTGCGAACCAGCTATCTTTTGCTTCATTGGTCGTGCCGGTTTTACCGGCCAAATCAAGATCACGCGGGAGCACATTATAAGCTGATTTAGCGGTCCCCTGGCGCATGACTTCCTGCATAATGGTATTGGTTATATAGATCGCGGCCGGATCTTCCGACTGATGTACCGTGTATGGATAGCTTTGTAAGGCTTTACCTTCCGCATTAATCACGGCTCGAATTGCCCGCAGTGGCGTAATAAAACCATCATCGGCTAAGGTCTGATACATCTGCGTCACTTCAAAAGGTGTTAACTCCGAAGCCCCTAACAACAACGACGGAAATAATTCCACTTCGCGCGTGACGCCTAAATTTTTCAAGGTTTCGGCAGTACGCGCGACACCAACATCCATCCCGATCCTGACCGTTGCGAGGTTATAGGACTGAGCGAGCGCTTTATGTAAAGGCACAACGCCATGTTCTTTTCGATCATAGTTATGCGGTGTCCACGGATTGCCTTGCTGAGCCCTAACTGTTATAGCGGTATCGCTTACCGGCGTCGTAATCGTATAGCGATTGGGATATCGTAACGCCGTTAAATAGACAATCGGTTTAATCAACGAACCTATCGGTCTGACTGCATCAAGTGCGCGGTTGAAACCGGCATCCTGAGGATCACTGCCACCTGCAATCGCGACAATTTCACCGTTATCACGCCGGGTAACCAGACCCGCTACTTGTAATTCATTCATTCGACTACGTTTTTCAAGCTCGGGCACTTTGCGCGCAATCGCCTGATCGAGCGCATCCTGTACTTGAACGTCTAAATTGGTAAAGACTTTCAGACCTTCCGAAGTTAAATCTCCTTCATGATACTGCTGAATCAACTGACGTTTAACCAAATCCATAAATGCGGGATAGCGATTACTCGACCGATGTTGATAAGGAATCAACGCCAGCGGCATATTTTGGGCGGCTTGGCTTTCTTCGGCAGTAATATAGTTTTCGGCCTGCATTTCCTCAAGCACCAGATTCCGCCGTTTGATTGCCCGTTCAGCCTGTTTTCTTGGATCATAATAGGAAGGACCTCGCACCAGCGCTACCAACATCGCTACTTCGTGTAAGGGTAGATTTTGCAAAGGACGTCCGAAATAAAATTCACTCGCCAATCCAAAACCATGCACGGCACTCGCACCATCTTGACCAAGATAAATTTCATTCAAATATGCTTCAAGAATTTCATCTTTGTCATAGCGATATTCCAAAATCATTGCCATCAACACTTCATTAATTTTGCGCCAGAGCGTGCGTTCCGCGGTCAAATAGAAATTTTTAATGAGCTGTTGCGTGATTGTGCTGCCGCCCTGAACCAGTCCACCTGCTCGGACATTGGCTAATAAAGCACGCGCAATCGAGCGTAACGAGATGCCGTAATGATCATAGTAATCGCGATCTTCGGTCGCAAGTAAGCCCTGGATGAGAGTTTTAGGCGCTTGCTCCAGTTTAATCAGCACCCGATCTTCCTTGCGGCTCGGATAAAAACTGCCGATCTGGATCGGGTCCATACGCACGACCGGGACCGATTGCAATGTTTCAATATTAACAATCTGTTTTAATGATTTTCCAGAAAATTCAAACTTAAGCGCTTGTCCTGCTTGCTTTTGATCAGAGAAATCAAAACTACGCGTTCGAACCCGAATTTGGTGCCCATCGTTGAAATAACTGCCTTCAGCAATAAGCTGACTATCGACTCGATAACGAAGTTGTTGCAACAATTGCTCAAAAACTTCAGCACTGATAGCATAACCCGCATACACTTCCAAAGGATTGGCGTACACATACGCCGGAATTGCCCAGCGCTTGCCTTCAAATTGTTTTCGAACGTTATAATCGAGATAACTTAAGTAGGAAACTAAGACGAATACGCCCAGGACGAATCCGGTCAACAATAAACTCTTAAATATTTTGTTCAGCAAACCCGGTCTGGCGGAAGCTTCAGACGCGTTACGCTGTCTTGGAGGACGAGTTGGCCGTGGAGAGGGAGTTGGAGTAGATTTTCTAGGCATGCTACCGGGTTAAACGTTACTTGAGAAAAGTGATCAGGTGTGCTTCAGAGCACGAGATTAAATGGATCGAGAACAAAAACGATATCCTGATTTTCCAGGGATGTGGCGGTAGTATAACAATCAAACATGAATAGCCGCTAAATGTGCTCAAAAAACATGCTGCAAACAAAGCTGTTCAATCTTCTATTGCATTGGTAGTAGATTAATAATTTCGTTATCTGCTACATCGCTAAAAATTATTAGCGCACTGCTTGTCATTAATGGTGAGTGTGAGTTATTCATATCGGTAAAGAGCCATCATGCTCATAAAATACGCTTGATAAATAAGTAGATAGCTAGTATAGCATAATCGAGGGGCTAAATTGAGCTTTACTAACCTCGGTTATATATCGACAAAACCTGTTTGACGTAATTTTGAGTTTCTCGGTAAGGTGGGATCGTATAATTATATTTTTTAACGGCATTTTCGCCGGCGTTATATGCCGCAACCGCAAGCTCAACATTATTGTCGAACATTGCAAGTAAATCTCTGAGATAGCGGGTACCGGCGGCAATATTCTGGGCCGGATCATTGCGATCATAAACCCCATAACGTTCGGCAGTGCCTTGCATTAACTGCATCAAACCCACCGCCCCTGCCGATGAAACGGCATCAGGATTATAGGCGGATTCACTCTGAATAACGGCATGTAAAAGCCTTTCCTCAACCTGATATTCGGCAGAGGCTTGGGCAATCAGAGATGAAAACTTCTGCTTTTGAGGCTTATAATTAGCCAAATAGGTATAGTAGTTTTTAGGCTTGGGACGTCCAAGACTGACTAACTGGAACGGCGTATCGACAGGTTTGGCATCGGAGTATGAGATAATCCCATTAGGATCGGTAAATTTATAGATATTCGGGTAATTCGTCGAAACAGGACGAGATTTCAACATCTTATTGGCATTGGCGCCTGTACATATATTCGTAATTAGCACCGAACCATCAGGCTGAATTTTCCGACAAATATCCGCATTGCCTGATTCTAGTAAGCCCAACCCGAGTACACATCCCAACAGCCATTTGGCTTTTGAAAACTCAAGAAGCTTCGATCTTAATTTTACTGGCGGCCTCATAGGCTTTTTCTCTTGCTTGATCAGTAGTTTCAGCCGTTGCTAGTGCGACTCCCATGCGTCGATACGCAAAAGCTTCCGGTTTGCCAAATAGGCGAATGCTGACTGCCGGATCGGCTAAGGCTTTATCCAGCCCGTTATAGACGACATTTCTGGCATCAATCCCGCCTAAAATTACTGCGCTTGCGCCCCGACTCAGTAAATGGGTCGATACCGGCAAACCCAAAATAGCGCGGGCATGCAGCTCAAATTCATTTTGTCGTTGAGTCACCATGGTAACCATCCCGGTATCGTGAGGCCTTGGACTCACTTCACTGAACCAGACTTGATCGCCTTGGATAAATAATTCGACCCCGAATAAGCCCAAACCGCCAATATTATCAGTAACCAGTTTAGCAATTTCCTGTGAACGCGCTAATGCTCTGGCTGACATCGCTTGCGGCTGCCAACTTTCGCGGTAATCACCATGCTCCTGGCGATGGCCAATCGGTTCGCAAAAGTGAGTGACGACCTCGCTATTAGCATTTAATGCGCGCACGGTTAGGAGCGTGATTTCAAAATCAAACTCAATTTTGGCTTCAACAATGACTTTACCAGTATCGACCCGTCCTGCTGATTTAGCGTAATTCCAGGCAGTTTCAAGATCGGCAGTCGAAGTCAGCATTGACTGACCTTTACCCGATGAAGACATCGTAGGTTTTACAAAACACGGATAACCGATACCGGCATTGATCGCCTGTTGCAACTCGTCAAACGTTGCGGCAAAGGCATAACGCGAGGTCGGCAATTTGAGTTGTTCAGCAACTAGGACACGGATGCCTTCGCGGTTCATCGTCAATTGAATCGCCCGCGCATTTGGCACTATAGTAGATTGCCCCAACGTCTCAATTTCGACTAAAGCATCAGTTGCAATCGCTTCAAGTTCGGGAATAATCAAATGCGGTTGTTCCTCGGCAATTAGGGCTTTAATCGCAAGCGCATCAGTCATATCGATCACGTGACTGCGCTGGGCAACATGATGGGCAGGGGCGTTTGGATAACGATCGACAGCTATGACTTCAACGCCATAGCGTTGCAAGGAAATCGCCACCTCTTTACCTAGTTCGCCACTGCCAAGCAGCAAAGCCTTGGTCGCCGATGGACTTAACGGTGTGCCTATTTTCATTGTTCTGCCGCCAAATAGTTATCGATATCCTGTTTTGAAAAACCAATTTTTTTAGCCACTCGATCAGCATGGCTAACCCGGGAGATCCCAGGAATCAATTTATAGGTCGGATGATCATCCGCAAACTCGACCTGCATCGCCGTACCGATACGCTCCGCCATAAAATGATCGACCAATTGATGATTATGGGTAATCAAAATGGTATTACAGCCTTTGCGATAAAATCCGTTCAGAACGTTTGCAGAAGATTCCATCTTCTCTTCAAAGGTAGTCCCTTCTGACAATTCGTCAAGTACAATTAGACTATTCGACGTGCTTGCCAGAAAAATATCTTTGGTACGTTTTAATTCGGTACCAAAGCGCCCTTCACCATCAGCCATGTGGCTGATCTCGGGTACTTGGTAAAAAATTTTGTCGGCAACGCTTAAGGTTGCAGCGTCTGCCGGGATAAAACAACCGATTTGAGCCAGTAATTGCACTTGTGTGACGGTTTTACAAAATACCGTCTTACCACCGCTATTAGGTCCCGTCACTAAAACCAAACGCTCATCCTCCATGACCAAATCATTCGGAACAAAATCAGGATTGGCCTTGCCCAACACTGGATTTTTGACTGCCTGGAGATGTAGCTGATGCTTAGAGGCGCTAATCAAGGTGGGTAGCGTCATCGTGCTACCAAAAGCATCTGCATACTGCAGAAAAGTAAGCAATTCATCCAATTGTCCGAGCGCATCGAGCACTTCAGCAACCGCGGGTGAACTTTTGAATTGATTTCGCAACGGAATAATCACGTTATCACGATCATAACCGCCCACAATTGGAATATAGACCAGCATCAGCGGGACAAGAAATATAGTCGCGGTCGGAATCGCCTCAACCGATACTTTAAAAATATCGCTCGGAAAAAAATGTGCAATCGCCCACAATGCGCCGAAAATCATCGCAATCAATAACGGCTTGATCAGCCGAGGCTTGAAAATAATCGCCGGAATCCAGGAACCCTGGCGCTCTTCCTTGCTTTGAATGCCGCGTTCTGAAACATAGACCGGCCCTTCCATCAGTGAATAGTCGCGCGAGTCGGCAAAATTTTTGATTTTATTAATTAAATTTTGCAAATACACACTGTTTGGCGATTCCACGCCCTGCACTTGATGCACCAAATCAAGCAGAAACCGAATGCCGCGCTTGTATTGTAAATAGCCGTAGCCTTCAATTTGATGCTCTTCCCGAACAGTACCGCCGACAGAGCCTAAGAATTCGCCAAACAATAATAAATAAAAATTGTGTTCATCGCCTGTGGCATTGTGAACAATCCGTTCCATTTCAGCCCGCAGTGCCGGATTTTCTGCGAGCTCTTTGAGCGCTGCCTGCTTTTCCTGCAAGGCTTCCAATTCAGCCAAGGGCTGATTCAATGACCGATAAAGCACTGCCTGACCAATTGTGGTCGAGGTATGATTGACCGACTCAAATATTTTATCGATTTCAATCGCATCAAATGCGCCTTGATCGATCACGCCTTGATGATTTTCGAGGGGTGCGGAGGATTTTATCTCGGGCCATGATCGATCAGCCCAGGTTTCCAAAATAGCTTGAGTCATAATAGATGCCCTCTTCGTATCGAAAAAATTCGGTCGCGACTAGCCTAACCAGGATTTGATCAGGTTCGCCAGAACTTGTGCGTGGCGCGGCGAATCATTGAGCGCCGGAATATAATGATAAGACTCGCCACCAGCCTCAAGAAAAACTTCCTGATTAGCGATAGCAATTTCTTCGAGCGTTTCCAGACAATCCACCGCAAAGCCTGGACATACCACATCAATATGCTTGACGCCCTGTTTTGGGAGTTCCATCAAGGTATCAACACAGTAAGGCTTAAGCCATTCAGCCTTGCCAAAACGCGATTGAAAGACCAATTTCCATTGAGATTTTTCGAGGCCCAATTTAGCGGCAACCAGTTCAGCAGTTGCATGACATTGATATTCATAAGGGTCGCCCCAGGTTGTCAATTGCTTAGGCAAACCATGAAACGAAAATAACAATAAGTCAGTCGTATAGTTTTGTCTGGCTGCAGAAATTGACTCGGCAAGCGCGGCAATATAATCTTCATGACACGCATAATCGCTGATAAAACGAAAATTCGGAATATATTTGCGGCGTTTGAATTCACTAACCACACAGTCATGCACCGAAGCGCTAGTCGTCGATGAAAACTGCGGATACAACGGTAAAATCAAAATGTCGTTAATATTGTCCTGCTGAAACTCTTTTAAGCGGGTTTCAATCAACGGTGTCGAATAACTCATCGCGTACTCGACGCGCACTTCCTGACTATCAAATAGCTTGGCAACTTCGCCCGTCAATTGTTTGGTCAGAAAACTCAATGGAGAACCTTTTGGATCCCAGATTTTCTGATAGGCATGCAAAGCTTTACGTGGACGAAACGGTAAGATAAAAAAATTTAAGATCAGCCACCAGATTGGACGCGGAATATTAACCACGCGCGGATCACCCAAAAAAGCCCGTAAAAACCGTCGAACCGCTGAAACGGTAGGTGCTTCAGGCGACCCCAGATTCACCAACAATACGGCTTTTTTAGCCTTAGCCACAGCATTTTCTTGTGTCATAAGTGCAATTAACGATTGATCAAGTTTAAGAATTCAGAACGGGTGCTGATTTCTCGGCGAAAAATTCCGGTCATCACTGAAGTCGTCATCACTGAATTTTGTTTTTCAACGCCGCGCATCATCATGCACAAATGTTTGGCTTCAATGACAACAGCGACACCGCGAGCGCCAGTGACCATTTCAATCGCATCAGCAATCTGTTTGGTCAATTTTTCCTGAATTTGCAAACGCCGTGCATACATGTCGATGACGCGCGCTACCTTTGACAGTCCCAACACTTTACCCTGGGGCAAATAACCGACATGACATTTTCCGATAAACGGCAATAAATGATGTTCGCACAACGAATATAACTCGATGTCCTTAACAATCACCATATCTTCGGTATCAGCAGTAAATATTGCACCATTGAGCACTTCTTCCAAAGTTTTCTCATAACCATTATTCAAAAATTTGAATGCTTCAGCCGCGCGTTTTGGCGTGTCGATCAAACCTTCGCGATTCAAATCCTCGCCTACGGCTTCGATAATTCTGGAAAAATGTTCTTCCATCGGTTTATGTCCTGATCAGTAAAAAAACAGCTAATCAGTATACATCATTGAGCGTCAAATTTAACGCCTGCAATAAGACATTGATTTCGGCGCCCTGTTTGCAAGCATTTTCGCTCAAATAACGTCGCCAAGCCCGCGCTCTGGGCATCGCGTGAAATAATCCAAGCGTATGCCGAGTGGTACTGTTGAGTCTGACTCCATTGTGCAACTGTCGTTCAACATAGGGAATAAAGCTTTCGATAATTTGTTGGCGAGTAGGAATTTCGTGGGCATCCTGATACCAACGCTGGTCCACAGTACTTAAAATATAAGGATTTTGATAGGCTTCCCGCCCGACCATCACGCCGTCCACTTGGTCCAATATTTCATCACAAGCATCTAGCGAGGTAATCCCACCATTCAAAATAATCTGCAGATGCGGAAAATCTCGTTTTAATTGGTAGACAACATCATAACGCAGCGGTGGAATCTCGCGATTTTGTTTCGGTGACAGACCACTGAGCCAAGCTTTGCGCGCATGCACAATAAAAGTTTTGCAGCCGGCATTAGCAACTGTAGTCACAAAATCGACCAACTCTTCATAAGAATCCCGATCATCAACACCGATCCGGCACTTAACCGTCACCGGAATCTTGACCGTCGCAGCCATCGCTGCCACACATTCAGCAACCAAAATCGGTTCAGCCATCAAACAGGCCCCAAAACTACCATTTTGAACCCGCTCGCTCGGACAGCCGACATTCAAATTCACCTCAACATAACCGAAATCTTCGACGAGCTTGGCGCAAAATGCCAAATCCTGAGGATTGCTGCCGCCGAGTTGGCAGGCGACCGGATTTTCAAACGGCTCAAAACTTAAAAATCGTTGGCGATCACCATAGATCAATGCCCCAGTCGTAATCATTTCGGTATACAAAAAGGCATGCTTGGAAATCAGCCGATGAAAATACCGGCAATGTTTATCGGTCCAATCCAGCATCGGTGCCACGCAGAATCTTGATAGGTATATGGTGTTCGCTAATGATTTATTCATTTATTTGTTGATTGTTTGAACAAGAATGTGGTTATTTTTCTATAACGTCAGTAATTACATGCAACTTGATTTGTTAGTCACCTACACTAATTTTAAGTTAATCGATTTTCGTTCAAAAGCGAAGTTATAACAATCTCGATTATTAGGCGTAAAAATGTGAAATCTCTATTTCTATGTAAAACTTTATCAACAATGTCAATGAAAATAGAAAGTAAATAGCCACTGGCAAAGCCGGAGGCTTTATAATGTGAACCGCTCAAAGCGGGTAAATTTGTGCCACCTAAAGGGTGGTGGTGCTAAAACAGGTTCAGTTGCTCGATCCGCCTATCCTCTTCTTCCTGATACTTGATATACTCGCGGACGATCTCCTCATCTTTGCCAACTATTGGGACATAATAGCCTCTCGCCCAGAAACTTTGACCCGTGAAGTTTTTCTTTCGCCCCATAATTTTGCGAGCTATAGCGATTGCGCTTTTACCCCTGATAAAGCCAACCACTTGCGAAACGGAATATTTGGGCGCAAATGTGGGGGCTAGTAGTTACATTTGAATTTCAATTATGCTCTCTGGTCAAATATTGCGGCATTAAGGAGAAAATTTATGTATAGATTTAACTGCTACCAGATAACTCACCCTAGCCTCAATGGAATCAGGGGGAATTACGGTAATGTTAAACCCTGGATTCCCCAAGCTAGATCCAGGCTATCTGGGTATGTTATTTTTTTGATAGTATGGGGAATAGCCTTGCCTGCCCTCGGAACTATGTGTGCTAATCCGCCCCCCATAGAATCAATTATGGAAACGCCTTTAATATTTAGAGGGAGGGCAATCAGTTCGCAATTATTTTTTTTAAATAGGCTGGTTACAGATGCTTCACTACAAACCTTTAAAAATCCAGAAACTTATTTTGATTGGTTGAAATTACATAAAGCACAATTTAGCGAGAAACAGTACGGAATGCTTGAAGGAGGTCCTAGTGTAGCTAAAGACTTTTTGGAGTTACGTACTAGGTTTAAAATGCTTGTTTCGTATAAAGGTCCTGAGCTATAGACTTTCATAAATTAAATTTCCGAAAATACGAAAATTCCCTCTTTTGTCGGTATGCTTGACGCCATAAGAAAATACCGCCAAAGGAATGCTTGAATGATAGCGCTCACCTTCTCCAAACTGATTTTAGAAAAACTGAAAGAA
>CANNKG010000094.1 GCA_947505105.1 Methylococcaceae bacterium
ACCAGTGGGTAGGTTATTCGTAGGGGAAATAGGTGATGTGCCGCTAAATGAGGTATCTAAACTGCCGTCAGTGTTGTAACGCACTAAGGCGATGTCACTATCCGTGGTGCCGACTAACAAAATTTTGCCATTCGTGTCAACAGTAACGCCATTGCCTTCTTCCCAGCCGCCTAAATCGGTGGTGACGATGCCGTCCTCTGAAAAGCCGGTGTCTAGCGTACCATCGGCATTATAACGAGCCAATACGAAGTCATATTTGCTATTTGTTCCTACGGCAAGAAATTTACTATCAGCAACTTGGATAATACTTTTTAGTGATTCTGTGCTGCCTAAATCGGTGGTGATTATGCCATCACCACCAAACGTCGTATCAAGACTACCATCTGAGTTATAACGCACAGCCGCAAAATTATTGTCGCTAATGCCAGCAGCTAATATTTTTCCAGTGCTTAATATATTGACTGTATTGGCAAAGTCTTTACCGCCTAGATCAGTGGTAATTATCCCGTCACCACTAAAACTGGTGTCTAGGGAACCATCTCGATTAAGCCTTTCCAAGCCAAAATCAGAACCATAGTAACTCCCCACCAATACTGTTTTGCCGTCTGGCTGTAATGCAGCACCGGTGGCTGCGCCGCCACTGACCCCCCCGGTAAATAGGCCATCGTCAGAAAAACTTTTATCCAGGCTGCCATCATTGCTATAGCGTGCTGCAGCGAACGAGTCGTAAGCCGTAGAAAAACCAGTCACCAACAGCTTACTGTCAGCTTGCACTGTCACGTTATAAGCGATATCAGCATAGCCAGTGCTATAGAATGACGTGGTCAGCTTACCATCTCCACTAAATGCTGTATCTAAACTGCCATCACTGTTATAACGCGCTACCGCAAAGCTGTTATTACTGGTACCTATGGTTAAAAATTTGCCATCACTAAGCATTTTTACAGCATTGATGGTCATGACTGCTGTTGCGATCAATTTACCATCGCTGTCAAACGTCGTATCTAAGCTGCCATTGCTGTCATAACGGGCAATGGCAAGATCATCACTGCTAAAACCCGAAGTTATGCCCAACACGGTAATCTTGCCGTCCGGCTGTGCGAAAACATATTGCCCTTTATCATAACTGCCAAAATCAGTGATGATGGCACCTGCGATTGTTGTCATAGTGTTCACCTTAAATCAAAATATTAGAAGAAAATCAACGCCGGCTTTATAGCATGATTGGATTGATTGGTTAAGGAAAAGTTGAGCCAACGTAGGGATGTTGCACACAGCCTTCGGGTATCGCAACGTATTGGTCGGTATGCCGTGCATAATCCATATCCTTGGCGGTGCAGTGGTGTAGGTTGGGTTGCTAGGACAAGCGCATATAAACTCAATTAAATATCAATAGGTTATAATTTGATTATGGTAAACCTGAAAATTTGAGCAGCCATCGTTGCCGCTGATATAAGCGAATACTCTGGTTATTCCGATTTAATACATAACTTTTTAGCTTGTATTTTGTAAGTTATTGATTGTTTAAAATGTTTATATGCGCTTACCCAGTTGGGTTGCCTGCTGTTTGCAACCCAACCTACGATGCTATCCGGTGCGAGTCCTACCATCAGGGTGTTGAGTGAAGCAAGGCTGCCGTCGATAAACGTCATTTCGGTTGGGGTCGTCATAGCGTGAGTTCCTGAAAAAATAGAAGTTTGAATGATAGCAGAAAAAACTTGTGTAGATACCCATACGCCTTAAGCGGGTAGCCTAAAATCACTAATCAGGAAAAAACTCTTCAAACCAAGATTTATCGGATTCAGGAGCGGGATTTCCGCAAGATGAATACGATTTAGGTTCTGATCCCGTGATATACGGGTAGGCTTTGGCTGTTCCGCAAGATTTGTTGGCTAATAATCCAGAGTAGCGATCGACATCGACGATTTTAATATTATCCGGCGGCAATAAACTAACCGGTTGCGTTGAGATTTGCCGCATTAACGAAGTCCACACCGGCAAAGCGCCGGTTGCACCGGTTAAACCGATCGGTTTGTTGTCATCTCTGCCCACCCAAACCGTCGCGAGATAATCCCCGGTATAACCGGCAAACCAACTGTCTTTAGCATCATTGGTTGTGCCCGTTTTGCCGACTAAGCCGTAGTCTTGTGGAAAAACTTGATACGCATCATGTCCGGTTCCATCGTGCATCACTTCTTGCAAAATGGTATTCACGATAAACGTGGCGGCTGGATCAACCGCTTGCTTGACGTTGTAGGGGTAACTTTGCAAATGCTCGCCATTAGCGGCAACCACTGCACGTATCGCTTTAATCGGTGTTAAAAAGCCATCACCTGCGAGAGTTTGATAAATTTGGGTGACTTCTAGGGGCGACAAGGCGGATGCACCGAGTAATAACGAAGGAAAAAGTTCTACGTCTTTGTTTACACCCATGTTTTTTAAAGTCTTAGCGGTTTTGGCAATGCCCACATCCATACCAATTCGCACAGTCGCCAAGTTATACGATTTTGCTAAGGCCGTGTGCAAGGGAACGCGGCCATGTTCCCGATGATCATAGTTTTTGGGTATCCAGTCTTGACCATTTTGTCCGTGTACGACAATCGCGGAGTCATTGACCGAGCTGGTAATGGTGTATTTTTTGGAATTTTCTAAGGCGGTTAAATAAACCACAGGCTTAATTAACGAGCCAATCGGACGAACGGCATCGAGAGCGCGATTAAAACCTGCGGCTGAATTATCGCGTCCACTGAGTAAGGCGACAATTTCGCCGCCGTCACGTCGTGTTACCACAACTGCGGCTTGTAAATTATCCGCTTTGGGTAATTTTTCCAATTGGTTTAATTTATTAGTGACGGTTTTTTCTAGCGTGTCTTGGATTTGCGTATCTAAGGTGGTGAAGATTTTTAGGCCATCTGAGGTAATATCTTCTTCACGATAGTCTTCTTTTAAGCGGCGTTTAACCAATTCCAAAAAGCCGGGATAGCGGTTGCCAATCCGATGATTACGAGGAATGACGCTGAGTGTTTTTGCTTTGGCTTCTTGGGCTTGCGGCTCGGTGACATAATGCTCCAAAACCATTTGATCCAGCACGAGATTTCGGCGTTGTAGTGCCCGCTCAGGATAACGTCTAGGGTCATATTCCGAAGGCCCACGCACTAAGGCGACTAAAGAGGCGACTTGCTCTAAGGGTAGGTCTTTAAGTGAGCTGCCAAAATAAAATTCACTGGCCAAACCAAAGCCGTGTACGGCACTGATTCCATTTTGTCCCAAATAGATTTCATTGAGATAGGCTTCTAGAATTTCATCTTTGCTGTAACGAAACTCCAAAATTAAGGCCATTAACGCTTCTTTGATTTTACGTTCTAGGCTGCGCTCTGAGCTGAGGTAAAAGTTTTTGGCGAGTTGCTGGGTGATCGTGCTGCCGCCTTGTACCATGCCGCCGGCTCGCAAGTTTGCCCAAATCGCTCGACCAATGCCACGTACTGAAATGCCATAATGTTGATAAAAATCACGGTCTTCGGAGGCAAGCAAACCTTTAATCAAGACTTCTGGGGCATCACTTAGTTTAATGAGTACACGATCTTCTTTAATGGCGGGATAAAAACTACCGATTTGCACTGGATCCATGCGGATAATGGCGATGTCTTCCGCTTTTTTGACATCGATAATTTGAGAAATACCGGCATCATTAAAATTGATTTGCATCAACAGGCTAGGTTGCTCAACATCCCAAAAAGCAAAATCGCGGGTTCTAACATGAAATTGCAGGCCACTTCGATAATAGCTGCCATCAAAAGCTAGTTGAGTATCTTTCCGATAGCTTAGTTGTTGTAGCAATTCCTCAAAACTGTCTGCTGAAATGGTGTGACCGGCATAAAGCTCAACCGGATTCGCATACACATGAGCCGGAATAGACCAACGTTTGCCGGTAAATTGTTCGCGCACGTTATAGTCTAAATAGCTAAGATAACTTAGCACAATGAAGAGTACACCTGCGAAAACTAGCAAAAATAAGTTTCTAAACCAATGCGAACGCGGTTTTGATGCACGTTTTTTTGTACCATACCTGAGGCTAGGTTTTGGGGTTCTCTCGGCCATACCTTCTTAAGTCTTTATCGAACAATGATGATGCGGGGTATTTTATACTGTAAACGTCAAGCTATTGCACAATAAATGCTGCGAAGGCTTTTTTAGGATAACTCTTAGTCTAAGTAAATGAGGCTAATCGCGTGTTAGACGCAAAGCAAAAGGTTTTCAAGATTGTCTGCAAAATACGCAAAATCATTGAATAGCTCAGAGGGAGATTCGGCTTTAGCTCGTTTTACAAGCTAAAGCCGAGTATTCAGTTTTTAGAATTCAGCACCGGCAACTTTCTTTTCCGGTTCATAGACTAATAACGGCTCGTTATGTCCAAGAATGACGCTTTCATCAACGACCACTTTTGAAATATTATCGGTTGAAGGCAGTTCATACATGGTATTTAACAACACATTTTCAACGATTGTACGTAGGCCTCTGGCTCCGGTCTTTCTTTCCATCGATTTACGGGCAATGGCAAGTAAAGAATCTTCTCTAAACTCAAGCTCTGCGCCTTCCATTTCAAACAAATGCTTGTATTGTTTGATTAAGGCATTTTTAGGCTCAGTTAAGATTTGAATGAGTGCTTGCTCATCTAACTCTTCTAAAGTGGCAACAATAGGCAGTCGTCCGACAAATTCAGGAATCAAACCGTATTTAATCAAATCTTCAGATTCAACTTCAGCAAATAACTGACCGACGTTCTTGTCTTCATTTTTGCTTTTGACATCCGCAGAAAAACCAATGCCGCCTTTTTCTGAGCGGGCTTTAATGACTTTATCCAATCCAGCAAAAGCACCGCCCACTATAAATAGGATATTAGCAGTGTTTACTTGCAAAAATTCTTGATTAGGATGTTTGCGTCCGCCTTGTGGTGGAACAGAGGCAACAGTCCCTTCGATAAGTTTTAATAAAGCTTGTTGTACGCCTTCACCTGAGACATCGCGGGTAATGGAAGGATTGTCAGCTTTTCTGGAAATCTTATCAATCTCGTCGATATAAACGATGCCTGTTTCTGCTTTTTCAACATCATAATCGCATTTTTGCAATATTTTCTGGATGATATTTTCAACATCCTCACCCACATAACCGGCTTCTGTTAGTGTGGTGGCATCAGCAATCGTAAACGGAACGTCTAGTAAACGTGCTAAAGTTTCCGCTAATAAGGTTTTGCCTGATCCTGTGGGGCCAATAAGCAGAATATTGCTTTTAGCCAGCTCGACGGTATCTTTTTTGTTTGAACACCGTAAGCGTTTGTAATGATTATAAACAGCGACTGCCAAGGTTTTTTTGGCGCGTTCCTGACCAATGACATAAGCATCTAGCTCGGCTTTGATTTCTTTGGGTTTGGGCAGGTGATTGTCATTAAAAGAGTCGTCATCTTCAAGAAACTCTTCTCTGATAATGTCATTACAAAGCTCTACGCATTCATCGCAGACATAAACAGCCGGCCCGGCAATCAGTTTTCTAACTTCGTTTTGACTCTTTCCACAAAAAGAACAATAAAGTAACTTTTCTTCTTCTTTACTGTGCTTATCATTACTCATAGCAACTCCAGCAAGTGAAATTACGGTTGGATAAAAGCTGTCTGGTGAACATACGTGTATTAAGCATCCGTGACAGCTGATCGGGTTGATAATACTTTATCAATAAGCCCGTAGTTTACGCCGTCATCGGCACTGAGGAAATTGTCCCTATCCGTATCTTGTTGGATTTTTTCGATAGGTTGTCCGGTGTGATGCGCGAGAACTTTGTTCAATTTATCACGGATCAACAAAATCTCACGAGCATGAATATCAATATCTGAAGCTTGTCCTTGATAACCACCTAGCGGTTGATGAATCATCATGCGTGAATGTGGCAAACAATAGCGTTTGCCTTTTGCGCCACCGGTCAAAAGCAAGGCACCCATGCTGGCGGCTTGACCGATACACATGGTGCTGACGTCAGGCTTAATAAATTGCATTGTATCGTAAATAGACATCCCCGCCGTGACTGAGCCACCCGGTGAGTTGATATACAAATGAATGTCTTTATCAGGATTTTCTGATTCTAAGAACAATAGCTGTGCAACAACCAGATTGGCCATATAGTCTTCGACTTGCCCAACCAAAAAGATAACGCGCTCTTTTAGCAAGCGTGAATAAATATCGAAAGAGCGTTCACCTCTGGCGGTTTGCTCAATGACGATAGGTACTAAACCACCAGCGGCTTGTGGTGTGATAAGTTGGTTCATAGTCTGTTGATACATTAAAATCCCTACCAAATTTATTGTTTATCCACGATATCAGTAAAATTAACTGATTCTTCCGTTACCGTTGCAACGCTAAGCAACCAATCAACCGTTTGGTTTTCTAAAACCATTTGATGTACATCTTGCAATCGTGTTGGGTCGGCGTAGTACCAACTTACCACCTCTTCAGGGCGTTCGTAACTCTTTGCCATATCTTCAATGGTTTCACGTACTTTATCATGATCCAGCTTAAGGTCATTTTGTTGAATGACTTGTCCGAGAATTAGGCCTAAAGCCACACGGCGTTTAGCTTGTTCGATAAAGTGATCACGGGTGATTTGTAAATCATCCAGCTTGATTTTTTGACGTTTTGCCTGCTCCAAGTAAGGCTTCACAAGCTCCTCAATTTCTTTATCAACCAATGTGTTAGGCACAGCAATAGAGATTTTATCCAGTAAGCTATCCATTACCGTAGTTTTTAATTTGCCTTGTAATGCTTGAGCTAATTCACGCTCCATATTGCTTTTGACATCGTTACGGAATGATTCAGCGTCACCATCTTCTATACCGTAGCTTTTAATAAACTCGGCATCAATTTCCGGCAAGCAGAACTCTTCAATCTGCAAAACAGTCACATCAAACTCAGCTGATTTTCCGGCAAGGGCTTCATTGCCATATTGTTCAGGAAACATTAGCGTAAATTTCTTGCTGTCATTGACATTAAGACCAATGAGATTGTCTTCAAAACCTTTAATCATTTGTTTTGAGCCAATTTCAACGAGATAATTTTCAATTTGTCCGTTAGTGAAATTCTCCCCTTCCGATGTGCCAGAAAAACTGATGGTCAACTGATCGCTTTCTTGTGAGGGACGCTCGACAGTTGTCCACGTTCTTTTTTGTAGTCTCAGTTTTTCAATCATCGCGTCAACATCAGATTCCTCGACAGAGGCTGTTTGACGAACCACCTCAAGCTGATTTAAATTGTCCAGAGTAATAACCGGATAAACTTCAAAAATAGCGGTATAAGCTAGGCCTTCTGGTTGATCTAAAAAATTAATAAACGGGTAGTCGACAGGATTTAAGTTTTCAGATTCCAGTGCTTTAGGGTAAGTAGACTGAACGATGTCCCCCGAAATTTCTTGGCGCACTTTTTCGCCAAACATTTTTTTTACGATTTGGGGAGGGACTTTGCCGGGTCGAAAGCCATCAACTTTAACTTCGCGTGCTAAAGATTTAAGACGTGTCGCCATATGTTCTTGAACAAGGGCTTCGGGAATGATGACAGTCATTTTTCGGCTTAAATCTGATGTCTTTTCGACAGAAACTTGCATGTATTTACCTCAAACTTTATGAATAGAAACTTTGATACTGGAGTGTTAAAACGGATAAAAAAAACAGCACTAGGCTGTTTTTTTAAAGGGATTTGGTGGTGCGAATGGGGAGACTCGAACTCCCACAGGGCAACCTACTGGAACCTAAATCCAGCGCGTCTACCAATTTCGCCACATTCGCATTTTTTTGAACTTAATATTCTATCTGCTTTTTACAATTATTACCAAATTATAATTTGATAAATGAACAAATAGCAGAGAATCATTCGTGGTTTAATTAAAAATCGAACTAAGCCGACACGTTACATCAATGTCACATTGTAGGTTTAATAATTTGATTTATCATCATAAAGTTTGTCCAGATAAGCCAAAATCTATGCACTTGCTGGAAGAATTGCCAAATTTCAACAGGTATTGCTTGGTTGTGAAAGATAGCGACTCCAGCGCTAAATCGGGCTATCCACTTACAGTGTTTTCAATCTCTATTGATGATAATCTAAGTAAATTTGAGTTCTCATCATGTCTGGACTTTTAAAACAGACATTAAGTGGCTCGCCGAAAATGATATTAATAATCGCTTTACTTTGCCGAGATAACAGATTGTGATTCGGCTGAAGAAACTATCTAATGGCAAGCTGCGCGTATTATAATCAGCTCATTTGCTCCTATTTGACTTTGAATCATTTACTCATGCAGCCCAGCTTTATTCATCTTCGTTTACACACCGAGTTTTCATTAGTAGACGGCATCGTTAAAATCAAACCTTTGGTTAAGCGGCTTATTGAACTTAATCTGCCCGCCGTCGCGGTGACAGATCATGCTAATTTATTTGCGTTGGTCAAATTTTATAAAACCGCGATGGCGCAAGGGATTAAGCCCTTAGCCGGCGCGGATGTCTGGATTTTTAATGATGACGAACCGACCGCTCCCTATCGGCTGACCTTATTAGTTAATACACAAGTCGGCTATATCACACTCACTGAGTTAATCTCTAAAGGCTATCAAGAAGGTCAGTATCAGGGATTGCCTATTTTACAGCGTGATTGGCTGGTCGCTAATCATCAAGGACTGATTGCCTTATCGGGTGCTATGGAGGGTGATATTGGTAAAGCCTTGTTAGCAGAAAATTTGCCGTTGGCAAAACAATTGGTCGAGTATTGGGCAGGGTTATTTGCACATGGTTTTTATTTGGAATTGCAGCGAGTGGGTAAGCCCGATGAAGAGCGATATATCGCCGCCGCTATTGAACTTGCCACTGCCTGTGATGTGCCAGTGGTTGCAACGAACGATGTCCGCTTTCTCTACAAGGAAGATTTTGCCGCGCATGAAGTTCGTGTTTGTATCAATCAAGGCCGTGTGTTGGATGATACGCGCCGTCCCAAAGATTATACCGAACAACAGTATTTACGCAGCAGCGAAGAAATGCAGGCCTTGTTTGCAGATATTCCTGAGGCATTGCTTAATACGGTTGAAATTGCCAAACGCTGTAATATTACGCTAACCTTAGGTAAAAACTTTTTGCCTGATTTTCCCGTGCCGGTTGGGATGACGTTGGGTGATTTGATGGCGGAAGAGTCAAAAAAAGGCTTGGCGCAACGTTTACAGCAGTCACCTGCGGTGGGCAATGGCACTGAGGAAGAAAATCAACAGCGTTATTACGAGCGATTAGATACCGAGCTTAAAGTGATTAATGCTATGGGCTTTCCCGGTTACTTTATGATTGTTGCAGATTTTATCCAGTGGGCAAAAAATCACCAAATACCCGTAGGACCCGGCAGAGGTTCTGGTGCGGGTTCTCTGGTGGCTTATGCGCTAAAAATCACCGACTTAGACCCCATTGAATTTGATTTGCTGTTTGAGCGATTTTTGAATCCCGAGCGGGTTTCTATGCCCGATTTCGATATTGACTTTTGCATGGACAGACGTGACGAAGTGATTAATTACGTTGCTGAGCATTATGGTCGAGATCATGTCTCACAAATTATCACGTACGGTTCAATGGCGGCGAAAGCGGTTATTCGTGATGTGGGACGGGTGTTGGGATTTTCTTATGGTGTTGTTGATCGCTTAGCCAAATTGATTCCCTTTGAAATTGGCATGACTTTGGGTAAGGCGTTACAGGATAGTCCTGATCTTAAACGGCTTTATGATACCGAAGAAGAAATCAAAGCATTGATTGATATGGCTTTGTCTCTGGAAGGTACGGTCAGAAATGCGGGTAAACACGCCGGTGGGGTGGTTATTTCACCGACCAAGCTTACTGACTTTACCCCGCTGTATTGCGAGGAAGGCGGTGGCAATCTCGTGACTCAATTTGATAAAGATGATGTAGAAGCGGTGGGTTTGGTCAAGTTTGACTTTTTAGGGCTGCGTACACTCACGATTATTGATTGGGCGTTACAAACCATTAATCGCAAAAAGCAACAAACCAGTGAAGGGCTTGTAGACATTACTGTCATTCCTAGAAATGACCTGGAAACCTACGGTTTGCTAAAAAAAGGTCAGACGACGGCCGTCTTTCAGCTGGAATCTCGTGGCATGAAAGAGCTGATTAAAAAGCTTAAACCCGATTGTTTTGATGACATTATCGCTTTAGTCGCGTTATTTAGACCAGGCCCTTTAGAATCCGGCATGGTGGATGACTACATTAATGTTAAACACGGCGCCAAAGCCGAGTACGCGCATCCCTTATTAGAACCTATCCTTAAGCCGACTAATGGCGTTATTTTATACCAAGAGCAGGTGATGCAAATTGCGCGTGAGCTGGCGCAATACACCTTGGGCGGTGCTGATATGCTACGTCGGGCAATGGGGAAGAAAAAACCTGAGGAAATGGCGAAAGAGCGAGAAAAATTTACGTCTGGCGCAGTCGCTAATCAAGTTGATGAAAAAATTGCCACTTATATTTTCGATTTGATGGAAAAATTTGCGGGTTATGGGTTTAATAAAAGCCATTCTGCGGCTTATGCGCTGGTTGCGTATCAAACGGCTTGGTTAAAAAAACACTATCCTGCCGCATTCATGGCGGCAGTGTTATCTTCAGATATGGATAATACCGATAAAGTTGTGGTGCTGATTGAAGAATGCAAAGACATGAAATTGGTTATTTGTCCGCCTAGTATCAATTTTTCTGAGCATAAATTTACCGTTAATGAGCGCAATCAGATTGTCTATGGCTTAGGCGCGATTAAAGGTGTCGGAGAGGCAGCTGTCGAAGAGGTTCTTCTCAGCGAGAGAAAGGCGAATGGGGTATTTACTGGATTATATGATTTGTGTAAGCGAGTGGATTCCAGAAAAGTTAATCGCCGCGTCCTTGAAGCCTTGATTAAAGCCGGTGCTTTTGATGAAATCAACCCTTGTCGAGCCAGCCATCTTGCTGCTTTGCCTATTGCTATGAGCATTGCCGAGCAGCATCTTAAAATGGAAGCCGCCGGTCAGAATGATTTATTTGGTCTTGAAGAGAATACCGAACAAAATACCTGTGTTGATATTTACTCGAATGACGTAGAGCCTTGGTCAAAAAATATATTGTTAGAGGCGGAAAAATCCATTCTAGGACTTTATCTTTCAGGGCATCCGATTGAGCAATATGAACAGGAAATCAAGTTTTTCACTAACGGCAATATTGCCAGCCTGATTGATTCCGTCGAGCGTTCACGCGGTAGCATATCAGCGCGTGTGGGGGGATTGGTTATCGATGTCCGTACCCGACAAACTAAAAGCGGTAAATTAATGGGCATCGTCTTACTCGATGATCGAAGTGGACGACTCGAATGTACGGCTTTTGGTGAACAGTATGATAAATACCGCGATACGATTGTTAAGGATAAATTGCTTATTGTTGAAGGAAGTCTGGCGATTGATAGCTTTTCTAATGCCTTACGCATGACCATCGAAAAGTTATACGATATGGATCAAGCCAGAGCGGAATTCGCTAAATCGATTTATTTGAAATGGCAAGTCGCTGATGAAAATCCTCCAGCCGCTCTGTTCATCGGCAAGCTGGATAGTATTTTACAAGCGCATAAAGGCGGCAATTGTCCGGTCGAATTTCAATACGCTTCATCCTTAGCCAAGGCAAAAATTCGCTTAGGAGATGCGTGGCGCGTCTATCCAAGCGAAGCCTTAATACAGCATTTGAAAGCATTACCCGATTGCAGTGATGCCGAGATTAAATACCGGTAGCGCTTTGGGTTCTTTTGACTAAATCAAGAAATGATTTTCCCTATGCTCACTTTGATATTTAAGAGATAGGGTAGGTGTAACGACGACTCAATGGTAGATATTTTAAGCGCAAATGAAAAAGCATAAAAAAAAGCAAATTTCTCGTTCGACGATGAGTAAAAAAGTCAAACTCGCTAGTAATACTAACGATCTTGAAATGCCAATACTCATTCCAGAAGTCTATTTGGGCAAGTTGGAGGAGCTTCTACGCACTAAGCAGTTGGTGGCATCTGAGAATTTAGCGCGTGAATTCATTCAATATTGGCCTCAAGATGGTCGGTCTTATATGGCATTGGGGATGGCGTTACGCATGCAAGACAGAAATCCTGAAGGCATAGCCGCTTATAAAAAAGCCATTGAGCTAGATGGCTCACTACTTGTCGCACGTAATAATTTGGGTAGGGCGTTAGTTCAAACGGGGAAATTTAAAGAATCTGTTGATGTTTTACGTGAATTGGTTCGCTTAGATCCGAGTTCTGCTGATGCTAATAGTTTGTTAAGTTGGTCTTTACATCACCTTGATGCTTATGATGAAGCGATTTTATTTGCTCAAGCGGCTATTGCCCTAGAGCCTAATCATACCAATGCTTGGCAAAATCTTGGCAATGGGCTTCGCAGCGTGGGAAAAAATCAACAAGCCGCCGATGCCTATCGTCGAGTGATAGCGATTAACCCAAAAGACCTTGATGCGCGTACTTGCTTGGGTAGTGTACTTAAAGATTGGGCGCAGTACCCTGAGGCCAGAGAAGTTATGGAAGAAGGCTGTCGATTCGCCCCATCTGACAATACGATTTGGACGAATTATTTTTTTGCGCTGAATTATGATCCTTATTTATCTGCCGAAGACATTGCTCTACGTTATCGAGAATGGGGCAGGTTGGCCGAATCTACGATAACGCCACGTACAGATTGGGGCGCGGTTGATAAAAATCCAGAACGTCAAATTCGGGTAGGTTTGGTATCAGGCGATTTTTGTCGGCATGTTATTCGTTTTTTTATCTATCCGTTACTGGATAGAGTCGATCGAGACAACTTTCACTGGACACTCTATTCTAATACGATAAAAGAAGATGCAGAAACTGAGGTTTTTAAGCAAAAAGCCGATTGTTGGCGTGATATTCGATGGCAACCCAATAAAGATATTGTTGATCTAATTCGGCGGGATAAAATTGATATATTGATTGATTTAGCTTCTCATACGGCAGGTAATTGTCTTTTAGTCTTTGCAGCAAAAGCGGCTCCTGTACAAATCAGCACAATGATGGGGACGGCTTATACAACAGGATTAACGACTATTGATTACTTTATCGCAGATATCTACTGTGCACCGGCAGAAGCAAGCCATCTATATACTGAAAAATTGATACGTTTCCCGCATAACACATCCGCTTTTTATCCAGAAATTCCTTCATTGAGTGTTGCAGAATCACCCGCAAAGCGGAATGGTTTTGTTACTTTTGGTTGTTTATCAAGATCCGTACGGTTAAATACGAAAGTCATTGCCGCTTGGATTCGTATTATGCAAAGCTTGCCGACTGCGCGTTTGCGCTTAGATCATCCTCAAGTTGTTGAACAGGAAACTAAGGCGTTGTTACAAAAACAATTTTTACTAGGTGGCATTCGTTTAGAGCGGATCGATTTATTAAATACGCGTCCCCATTGGAGCGCTTATGATGAAATTGACATTGCCTTAGATCCTTTTCCACATAATGCCGGTTCAACAACTGTTGAAGCCTTATGGAAAGGCTTACCGGTGTTAACACTTAGTGAACGTCCACCGCTAGGTCGATTAGGTGACTCTATAATTAGCTCGGTTGGTTTAACGGATTGGATTGCGAGTAATGTTGAAGATTACATTAATAAAGCTGTTATACATGCCAGTGATATTGAAAAATTAGCGTTGCTTCGATTGCGGCTTAGGCAGCGTTTTCAGCTGTCGTCACTCATGGATTATCAAGGTAATGCCTTATATTATCAGGCCGCTTTGACGCAAGCGTGGTACAGATTTTGTTCCGATAAGAACTTATCAGATATCGATGTATTACTCATTGAGCGAGATATTGACTGGGTTAATGCCCGTTTAGCGGTGGGCACACGTTATTTACAAGAAAAAGAACTTAATGAAGCCGAATTTTATTTTAGGGAGGTTTTAAAGTGTAATCCACGCGAGGCGCGTGCCTGGTTAAATTTAGGAATGTCTTTGTATTTACAAGGCAATCATCACGAGGCACTCCGTTGTTTTCAACAATCCGTTGAACATGACGCCCACTATGTATCTGGCTGGTTTAATCTGGGCGTAACCTTACAAGCCTTTCGACGCTATGATGAGGCCGAACAAGCGTATTTGAAATTACTGGCTTTAGATGAAACGCATCATGAGTCGTGGAATGCGCTGGGTGTCATTTATCGAGATTCCGCACGCGGTGATGAAGCGCTTACTTGTTTAAAAATGGCCATGAAGCTATGCCCAAATAATGCCGTCTATCTTGCTAACATGGGATCTTTATTGGAAAAAGGCGATCGTTTATTGGTTGCTAAACACTTGTTAGAACGTAGTCTTACATTAAATCCGCAGTCATTATTAGCTAATTCCACTCTGGGTATTGTATATCAAAAATTAGCGATGATTGACGAGGCCATTACTCAATTACGAAAAAACAAAGAATCAACAGCGATTAACCATACACTGCTTTTTGCAGCTAACTACCATCCGGATTTGTCTGCACAACAGCTTTATGCGCTGTATGAGTCAGAATGTGAAAAACTTAATCAACTACCGTGGCGACATACCAAAAAGCCAAAACCCAAAAAAGTCTTACGAATAGGTTTTATCGGTGGCGATTTTCGTGCACATACTGTCAGCAAATTTTTGTTACCATTATTTCAAGCCATAAATCCTGAAAAAATTACCTTGATGATTTTTGCCAACCAAATCGGATTAGATAGTGTTTCGGAGCAGTTTAAACATTACGCCAAATGGCTTAATGTTTATGCAATGCTTGATGAGCAATTAATTGATTGTATACAAGAAGAAGACATTGATATTCTGATCGATGTTGCCGGTTGGACAGAAGGCAATCGTTTGGAAGCCATGGCGTACAAACCGGCTCCCATACAAATCACTTGGCTGGGCTATGCCTATACGACAGGATTAAAAGCAATTGATTGGTTTTTAGGCTCGCCTCGCTATACGCCACCAGGTTGCGAAGCTTATTTTAGTGAAAAGATATTCAACATGCCTAATATAGCCCTATGTATTGACAAAATAGAAAGTTTTTTAGGAGCACCTGAGGTTAATCCACTCCCCGCATTAACTCGATCAGAGATAACTTTTGGTTCTTTAACTCGAACGATTCGCCTTAATCATAGAGTGATCCAATTGTGGTCACAATTATTAAAAGAAATCCCCTTATCTAAATTAATTCTGGATAATAAACCTTTTGAAGATCCTGAGGTTTGTGATTATTTTTATGCCTTATTTGAACAACAGGGTATTACTAAAGAACGGATTACCTTACGTTATTCAACACCCCATTGGTTTTCTTATCACGATATAGATATTGCATTAGATACTTTTCCACATAATGTGGGAACAACCACTATTGATGCTTTGTTTATGGGCGTTCCGTCAATCAGTTTACGTGAACGTCCGCCTTTAGGTCGTATAGGAGATGCGATACTCAGTGCCATAGGGCTAGAGGAATGGGTTGTGGATACCGAGCAAGCTTATATTGATTGTGCTAGGCAAATGCTGGGTGATTTAACAAAGCTGGCGGAACTTCGTTATCACCTTCGGGAAAGACTATTAAATTCTGTTTCGGGCAATTTGGCGAGCAATGCACGTGATTTTGAAAAAGCGATGTTTACAATCTGGGATCAAGCCATCACCGCGGAGTAATTATTAATGATGAAAGCCGTTATTTTAGCGGGTGGATTGGGGACAAGAATTTCCGAAGAAACCCACCTAAAACCTAAGCCAATGATTGATATCTGTGGCAAGCCGATTTTGTGGCACATTATGAAGCTCTATTCTGCTCATGGTGTCAATGATTTTGTAATCTGTTGTGGTTACAAAGGCTACGTTATCAAAGAATATTTCGCCAACTATTTTCTACATATGTCAGATGTTACATTTGACATGGGTAACAATCACATGGAAGTTCATCAACGTAAAGCTGAGCCCTGGCGAGTGACCTTGGTGGATACCGGAGACGATACGCTGACCGGTGGACGCCTGAAACGGGTCACTCAATATATCGAAAACGACGAGGCGTTTTGTTTTACTTACGGCGATGGTGTGAGTGATGTTAATATTACGCAAAGTATTGATTTTCACAGGAAACACGGTAAGTTAGCAACGGTCACCGCCGTCCTCCCGCCGGGTCGCTATGGTGCTATTGAGCACCATAATTTTCAAGTTACAGAGTTTATTGAAAAGCCGCGTGGGGATGGCGGTTTAATAAATGGGGGATTCTTTGTGCTTTCACCAAAAGTTTTAACATTGATTGACGGGGACGAGTCCAGTTGGGAAGGCAAGCCTTTGGCTCAATTAACGGCTATGGGTGAAATGATGGCTTTTGAGCACCCGGGATTTTGGTTGCCGATGGATACGTTAAGAGATAAAAATATTCTTGAAGAATTATGGAGCAGCGGTAAAGCGCCTTGGAAAATCTGGTCATGAAAGTCAGTTATCCAGACTATAATTTTTGGCAAGATAAAAAAGTTTTGATCACAGGGCATTCCGGCTTTAAGGGCGGATGGTTAAGCTTATGGCTCAAGCG
This sequence comes from Methylococcaceae bacterium, assembly GCA_947505105.1. Taxonomy (GTDB): domain Bacteria; phylum Pseudomonadota; class Gammaproteobacteria; order Methylococcales; family Methylomonadaceae; genus SXIZ01. Next base: position 16,647 of record CANNKG010000094.1, read on the forward strand.
AATGAATGCTCATATTGCAGGTATTAGCTTAGCACCGAGCTCTCATCCGAATCTATTTAATCTAGCGGGTATTGAAAGTGTGTGCGAAAGTTATTTTTGCGATATTCGCGATACTACGCGTTTGGCAAATCTGATCAATCGTATTCAACCAGAAATTGTATTTCATTTAGCCGCACAAGCGTTGGTAAGATCCAGTTACCAAGAGCCCATTAATACCTTTTCAACGAATATTATGGGGACAGCGAATATCTTGGAGGCGTTACGTAATAAGACAAATATTCGAGTTGCCATAATGATTACAACGGATAAAGTGTACGTTAATAACGAAAGTTATTGGCCTTATCGTGAAACTGATCCACTGGGTGGACACGATCCTTATAGTGCAAGTAAGGCGGCTAGTGAAATGATTATTGACAGTTATCGCAAGGCATTTCTTTCGGATCAAGGTGTTGCGGTTGCAAGTTGTCGAGCAGGAAATGTTATTGGTGGCGGGGATTGGTCAATTGATCGTTTAATTCCTGATGCCATCAGAGCGTGGCAAAATGGCTCAGTTTTAGAGATTCGTTGTCCGGAAGCTATTCGTCCGTGGCAGCATGTTCTCGAACCCTTAGCTGGATACCTGTGTTTAGCCCAGCAACTCTGGAAAGAATCAGAATTATCAGGGGCGTATAATTTTGGTCCATTGCCTCAACAAGCCAGTACAGTACGTCGTGTTATAGAAATAGCCAATAAAGCTTATGGGCAAGGTGAAATTACTTATAAAGAATCCTCTCAAAATTTATATGAAGCGCATTGGTTGACTTTGGAAATTACTAAAGCCCGTCAGTGTCTTGGCTTTCAGCCTCGATTTTCACTTGAAGAGGCTATTCAAACGACAATGGCATGGTACTATGCACAACACAAAGGTGTGAATGCTCGTACCTTGTGTGAACAAGATATTGCTACTTACGAGGATCTTGAATGAATCGACTACTGATAACTGATTTGCCGCTATCAGGTCTTAAGCGCATTACACGTCAACCTCTAGGCGATGCTAGGGGTTTTTTTTCGCGCCTTTTTTGTGCTGAAGAATTGACCAGTGCGGG
>CANNKG010000095.1 GCA_947505105.1 Methylococcaceae bacterium
CCAAAAAGGCGTGAAGATGAGTAAAATGGCATTTAAAGCTATTAGCCATAGGATAGAAAGAGACGCATCCCTACCGAAATACTACATGACTATCCAGCCTCAAATTTAAACAGAATTAATGGAGGTTATTTTTTGCGAGTTACCTAACTGTTTTAGATTAAAAACATTTAGCAGAAGTTTTTGGTTAGTGTGTCCAGTGTCCAGAGTGAACGTGTGGTTAGAAAAATGTAAATTTTCGCCCCCGTAAAGTGATGAGCTCATGTCAGCAAATTGGCCAATCCTAATCAGTCACAGAGATAGTGATAGCTAGATTCTTTAACACCTAATCGGCTTCCAATATTACTCGACATCAGTTTGAGAAGGACGATACCGCATTTTGAGGTGAACCCAATTGTTCTTTTGGTGCTAAATGTTCTGTGGCAAAGTGAAAGGTACGTAATATTGCTCAGCGCCATTGCGTTGAAAACTCCGCTAAACTAAAGTAACTACATGTTGCGAGGGCAAACAGTTTTACTTACAGGCTATTCGTTCTTATCCTCCGAGAGGTGTAAGCCAAATTTCGTTTGTAGCGGTCGGTGTAAAGAAACGTTTTTGGCGGCCACTTGTCCGGCAAACCATGCGCTGTAATCACCGGCTTTAAATGTGGTTGACTTTGAGCTATGGGTGGTGAGGTTGTGATAATTTTTTTGCATGTACGTATCAATCGCTGCTTGCTCAGCTTTGCTGGCGAAGGCATCAACCTGCGACTTAATCTTATCAACCCAGGCTTGGCAGAACAAATCTCCGCGTCGCGTTTTGGTGGCTCTACCACAACGAGATAAGGTGGTTACGTAATTTCGTCGATCACGCGTTAGCTGTCGCTGTAACACTTCAAACGTGTATCCTGCCAGTTCAGGTGTGGTGCCCATGCCGATGAATCGAATACCGGTTTTGTCTGCCACATACTTTGCCGCAATGACTTGACAGGCAAAGACGTCGGCAATCAATTGAGCCAATGCAGAAATGTACGCTGCGGGTGTACGTTGATTACTGGTTTTGAACTCGCACTCAGTGACAGCACTTGCCGCAGCATCGTTAACGGTGAGTTGGTACTTTTGCATTAAGGCATTGGCTTGTCTCAGCGCAGCTTCGGCTTCATGGGTATTGGCTGATTGTGCTAACGCCAAACACTTGGCAATCTTTTCAGCAATCTTTTTGGAGCTATCTCGATCTTGAGTCATCTAAACTGTGGTTTATCGCAGGTAAGTGGTAAGAAAGGTGTCATTTTGAGTGACGCTGATACGTACCCATTAACTGCGCCTCTTCCAGAACATGGCCGCGCATCGCTTGTTCAAGTTGGGCTTTAGTCGGATGTTTCAAATCGGGTAGCTCAATGTCGAGTGCGTACAGCTTGTGAAAGTAGCGATGCCGACCAATCGGGGGACACGGGCCGCCGTAGCCTAATTTTTGCCAATCGTTCTTTCCCTGCAGAATGCCGGGTGGTAATTGTTCGGCGGCAACACCTTGGGGCAATTCTGTGACCGTGATCGGAATGTTGTAAAGTAGCCAGTGGACCCAGGTCATTTTAGGCGCTGCCGGATCGGGTGCATCTGGATCATCGACAATCAGTACCACACTTTTGGTCTTCGTGGGCAGAGTAGACCAATGTAAGCTCGGTGAAATGTTATCTGCATCACAGGTCAATTGCGGTGGCATAGCACCTTGATGCGTAAAGTCTGGCGATTGCAACGTTAAAGGCATAGTCGGTACTCCGGTTGCATAGGCAAGCGTCCCTTGCATAACAGCTAACAAAAGGTATTGCGCTAAAATACGTAAAGTAAGTTGAGTCATTCGCAATGGGGTCATGTTCAAAGCAGATTAATACGTGGCTAATAAGCCGAACCACCGGTTGAATTTGTGGTGGTGTTACGCCAACTATCATAACGTAAACTGGGCATATTCCACACTTTACCACAGCGTCGTTTTATGAGTACCGAAACTAACCCAGTGCACAATGCCGATAATCCGCTTAATACCTTGCAAGGCTCAATTGAGCGCGTGACGTTTCATAGCGAATCATCCGGCTTTTGTGTTTTACGTGTCAACGTAAAGGGCTATCAAGACTTGGTGACGGTAGTAGGTTCTGCCGCCAATGTGACTGCCGGTGAATATATTGAATGTATGGGTAGCTGGGTGAATGACCGGCAACACGGTCTGCAATTCAAAACTAAGGAGTTAAAAGTTATCCCCCCAACCACCCTGGAAGGCATTGAAAAGTATTTGGGGTCCGGTATGGTAAAGGGGATTGGGCCGCATTTTGCAAAAATTTTGGTCAATGCTTTTGGTCATGACGTATTTGAGGTCATTGAGCAGACACCGGAGCGTCTGTTGACGTTACCGGGTATTGGTAAGAAACGCCACGCACAAGTAACCACGGCCTGGAAAGAGCAAAAAGTCATCCGTAACATTATGGTGTTTTTGCAGTCTCATGGCGTTGGAACGTCACGATCAGTACGTATTTACAAAACCTATGGGGACGAATCCATTGAGAAAGTGACTGAAAACCCCTATCGTTTAGCCTTGGATATTCACGGCATCGGTTTTAAAACTGCCGATACGTTAGCGCAAAAATTGGGTATTGCTTCCGACTCACTGATACGTGCTCAAGCAGGCGTACGTCATGTGTTACAAGAGTGGTCGAATGAAGGGCATTGCGCGGCATTTTTGCCAGCTTTACGTGATCGTGCGGTGACCTTGTTGGAAATTGCTGCGCCCATTATTGACGAGGCCATTAGTGCTGAGCAAGCGGAAGGCAATTTGATTGCTGAAAGCATTGGCCAGGAACAGGCCATTTTTTTAACACCACTGTATCGTGCCGAAGTGGGTTGTTCAACGCATCTCCAACGACTTAATCGAGGCGCCACGCCATGGGGCGGTATTGAGGCAGCAAAAGCTATTCCCTGGGTCGAAGAACAGACCGGTTTAACGTTATCCTCTTCGCAACGCGCCGCTATCGAATTGGTGTTAACCCACAAAGTTGCGGTCATCACTGGCGGGCCGGGGGTGGGCAAAACTACGCTGGTAAACAGTATTCTCAAGATTCTTAGCGCCAAACGCATCACTATTGGTTTATGCGCACCCACTGGGCGAGCCGCAAAACGATTGTCTGAGTCTACGGGTTATGAAGCAAAAACGGTACATCGATTGTTAGCATTTGATCCTGCACTTTTTGCATTTAAACATAACGAAACCCATTTGTTGGATGTAGATTGCTTGGTACTGGATGAGTCCTCGATGATGGATGTGGTATTAATGAATCAACTGTTAAAAGCGATACCCTCTTCTGCGGCGCTATTAATTGTCGGTGATGTTGATCAGCTTCCTTCGGTTGGGCCGGGAGCGGTATTGGCTGACATTATTGATTCGGAGCAAATTGCCACGGTGAGATTGACTGAAATTTTTCGGCAAGCGAGCACTTCAAAGATTATTACCAACGCACACAAGATTAACCATGGGCAATTACCACACGAGGAAAACCCGACCACCTTAAGTGACTTTTATTGTCTTTACGCCCAGACGCCCGAAGAAATTGTTGCCAAACTCATGCATGTGGTATTGGAGCGAATACCACAAAGGTTTAAGTTTCATCCGGTCAATGACGTACAAATTTTGACGCCTATGAATCGCGGTGAGTTGGGCGCTCGCGCATTGAACATTGAATTACAAGCACGTCTGAACGGAACTAGTGAACCCAAGGTAACGCGTTACGGATCAACGTATGCGCCAGGTGATAAGGTGATTCAGCGTATCAATAATTACGACAAGGACGTCTTTAATGGCGATATTGGCGTGGTCTCCTCCGTCGACATTGAAAATTGCCTATTACAGATACAATTTGATGATCGTACGGTCGACTATGAGTTCAATGAATTGGATGAGCTTGGGTTGGCCTACGCCACCAGTATTCATAAAGCGCAGGGTTCAGAATATCCCGCCGTCGTCATCCCACTCGCGATGCAACATTATATGCTCTTAGAACGTAACTTGCTGTATACCGGCGTCACGCGTGGTAAACAACTGGTGGTTGTCATCACCCAGCCTAAAGCTTTGGCCATGGCGGTAAAGACACAGCGCTCACAACGCCGGATCACCAATTTAAAGTATCGGCTACAGCAATCCTGTTGAGTTACGGCTTGCAAACTCCGGTTACGTATTTTTGGAGTTGCCGCCACAGGCATTGTCAATGTTCACCTCTGCAACGACAAAACTGTAAACAGCAATCACTGATTCAAATGATCAGTACTTGGCACGATTGTTCATAATCGTTTACCACCATGCTGTTTACCCGGCGAAGCTTAAAAAGTTAAAACTGTAAATGACGGACTCCATCCACCTATTGAGGAGTCACTCATGTCTACAAAAACAGTCGTACCACCCATCGTCCTTCTGCCTAGAATTATACGTGCCAAAGATGCGCCGTTTTATTTGGGGATGGACAAAAACCGATTCAAAAAAGAAGTGAGACCACATCTGTTAGCGTTACCGATTGGGATACAGGGTGTGGGCTTTGATCGACTTGACTTGGATGCATGGGTGGAGGATTATAAGCGTCGCGTAGGTAGACCCGAATCTGACACGCAGGAGAAGACGTCATGTCAAAAAAGACACCGGGCCTTACCAAAAGAAATGATGTGTGGCACATCAACAAAGTCATCAAAGGAAAAAGACTTTACGAAAGCACTGGAACAAGTAACCTCGAAGAAGCGGAGCGCTATCTAGCCAAGCGCATTAACGAATTTCGAGGCCAGCTATTCTATGGTGAACGTAAAACGTACACCTTCATTGAGGCAGCCACAAAATACTTGAAAGAAGAAGACAAAAAAAGTTTGGATCGTGACGCCGTCACACTAAAAGCAGTGATGCCTTACATTGGCGAATTGCCGCTGGAAAAGATTCATATGGGTACCTTGGACAAGTACCTCGCTGACCGTAAAGCAGCCGGTATTAAAAATGGTACCCTCAACCGTGATTTGGCAATTATTAGTCGTATTCTGACGCTAGCTGCAAAGTTGTGGCGTGATGAGCTTGGCAACTCGTGGTTAATAGAAGCACCGTTATTACCCTTACTCAAAAATGATAATCGGAAACCCTATCCCATTACCGAGAAGGAACAGGAGCGACTCATTGCTGAATTGCCTGGGCATTTGAAGGCCATGGTAATCTTTGCATTGAACACGGGTTGCCGTGAAGCCGAGATTACAGGGCTCAGGTGGAATGAAGAAGATGCTCAACAAGGAATCTTTATTATTCCAGGCAATCGTACCAAGAATGGTGAAGAACGGATTGTACCCTTAAACAGTATTGCCAAGCACATTGTGGAAGCCCAGCGCGGTATTCATAAAGACTATGTGTTTACGTTTAAGGGCGAACCGGTCTTAAGAATCAATGGACGTGCATGGCGCAATGCTCGAACACGGGCAGGGGTGCCTCAATGTAGAGTTCATGATCTTCGCCACACTTTTGGCCGACGCTTGAGAGCGGCTGAAGTAAGCTTTGAGAATCGGCAAGATTTGCTAGGGCACAAGTCAAGTAGGATCACTGACCATTACTGTAAGGCTGAAATTGTCGGATTGCTCAACGAGGTTGAAAAGCTAAGTCGCGTAAATCTCGCGTAACAAATTTCAGGCATAAAAAAAGCCGCTTAAGCGCACACTTAACGGCTTGATTTGTATCACAATATTGGTGGGTCGTCCGCGATTCGAACGCGGGACCATCGCATTAAAAGTGAGCCGTTGTTAATTATCCACAAAAACCTACAACAAATCACAATAAATAAAATGATATAAATCATTACAGTAATCAATCCTTGTTGTTGTCAGTTTTATTGGATTGTGGTTATTTGTTATTTTCTAGTGTGACGTGAGTGTGACGTGATAAAATAGCCTCATTCGATTCTTCTGAGAGGTTTATATGGCCAATATCCGCACACGAACCGATAAAGATGGAAAATCCTATCACACTGTCCAAATCCGATTAAAAGGCTACCCACCCCAAACAGCCACGTTTAAACGTCTGACGGACGCCAAGAAGTGGGCACAGGATACCGAGAGCGCAATTCGCGAAGGTCGACATTTCAAAACCGTAGAAGCCAAGAAGCATACCGTAGCCGAGATGCTAGATAAATATTGCGATGAATACCTGCCCAACAATAAGGAAAAGACCTACAGCCTTAAAGAACTTGTTGAACGTAAATCACGGATGGCTTGGTGGAAGTCGAAGATCGGACATACTTTATTGTCAGAAATAACGCCGCCAATGATTGATGAGCAGATCAGTAACATGTCTCAGAGTGCTGCTACCGTCGATAAATATCTTAAGAACCTATCTCATGCTTTCAGCATCGCCATTAAGAAATGGGGGTGGACGACTGAAAATCCCTGTAAAAAGGTTACGAGTCCTACCTTACCCCGTGGTCGGGTGAGATATTTGAATGATGAAGAACGAGAACGATTTCTGCAAGCATGTAAAGAGTCTAGTAATTCTATTCTGTACACTTGTGTCGTACTGGCAATATCAACCGGGATGCGTCAAAGTGAACTGATGAAATTACAGTGGCAGGATATTAACCTAAAGGATGGCTACTTAATTCTTCACGAAACTAAAAATGGTGAGCGTCGCCGTGTCCCCATTGAAGGGCATGCTTTAGAATTACTACAGGAACATGCCAAGATCAGACGTTTAGATACAGATTTATTGTTTCCCGGCAATATACACAAAGATAAAGCAATCGATTTGCGTAAACCGTTCGAAAATGCGGTCGAGCGTGCCGGTATCGTTAACTTTCACTGGCATGATTTAAGACACTGTACTGCATCTTATCTGGTAATGAATGGCGCGTCACTCGCTGAGATCGCTGAAGTCTTGGGACATAAGACCTTGGCCATGGTAAAACGCTATGCGCATTTGTCTGATAGTCATGTCGCCAATGTAGTAGCGTCAATGAATAATAAGATTTTTGGGATCTCTGAATGACAATGATTAATTCAATCAACCCTCTCCGAGTTTAACAAAGGGGAAGGAGGTTTTGTTAGTCTTTTGTAAGATGTTTGTTAGACTGAAACCCACGTCATATATGGGTTTGAAGCACCTCTAACAAACTAACAAGTTGATTTCGGAGGGCGGGGTAATAATATATTTAAAATATCTGCACACAACAAACTGAAAACTAACCTTTGGACGCAAGGTAGGGCAGATCCGTTTTTGTTTAAGTCTTGTGCGTAGTAGATCCTAATAATAGATTAAGATCTTTATATTTTATTTATTATTAGCAAAGCTAATTGCTGTTGATAACTCGCTCAAAGCTTTGGGCAGCAAGCTTTATAGTGTATCCGAAAAATGCTCCTTTGACTGTGGATAAGTTGTGACAATTAATTTGTTGTAATTTTTAATCTGAGTTTTCCGTTAATTAACCACAGGTCAGACACAGCTTTACTCGATGGTTTGACAGTACTGCGCTTAATTCGCATTTACGTTACTGATTGTTCCGGTCGTGTAAGTGATAGTTCTTCATTTTGGAATCGCTGAATGATCTGTTGGTCAAATCAACCATTCCAATATCCGCAACCCCATTTGAATTGTTAACAAATGCCAGGGAGGTTTTGTTAGCCTTTTGTAAGTTGTTTGTTAGACTGAAACCCACGTCGTATATGAGTTTGAAGCATCTCTAACAAACTAACAAGCTGATTTCGGAGGGTGGGACAATAATATATTTAAAATATCTGCTGTCCGATAGTCATATGGAGAATCGTGGCGGCGTATTAATAAACAACAAAATTTCGGTATCGCTGAATGATCTGTGGTCAACTCAACCATTCCAATATCGGTAACCTCGTCTGAATCTTTAACAAATGCTGAAGAGGTTTTGTTAGCCTTTTGTATGTTCTTTGTTAGGCTGAAACCCTCGTATGACGTGGCTTTGAGCTATCTCTAACAAAATAACAAACGGATTTTGGATTTAACTACGATTTTTTTTGATTTTTTTCTTGCCAAGTTTTGACCCAGGGTTACATACTATAAATTCTTGAAATTTCCACCAATCATCAACGCCATTCCCCCATACCTGATTCAACTTATTCTTACTGGCGTATTGACATATAGCTTCCTTAATCTCTTTTACACTCATCTCATTAATTTTAGGCTTCTCTTGCTTTATCCATGCTTGACATTGAATATCACGCTCATCGTATATTGCTCTAATTTTTATACTTAGTTTAAGGTATATTTCCTTCTGCCTTATACTTAACCCATCGTATTTTTGCTTATGCTCTATCTTTAGATTTTTGCCTTGGTTCTCATCAGAATTAGTAATGTCATCCTCCTCTGCTTGCGATCTATTTGGCTGCGGTTCCTCCAGCCGCAAATAGAGTGCGCACCACTCAGGTCTATCAAGATATAGATTTGTGTCTAAAATACACGCCTTAGATTTCGCATTTTCTAAAATTGATCCCGATGCTAGATTTTGCAGATACGTTTCACAAACTTCGGGTAGAGTATCTGGGCTGGGTTCAGTTTCATGCCTCCACCTCTCTAAAGTGTCTAGATAATAAGAATGAATATTATTTGAGTCATAAAACCTGAAAAACTCATCTTTATAAACTTCCATTTTGTAAAAATCAAGGAAGTAACTGCGATTACTAAAACCAATTTTTGAGGGATATTGAAACCGCTCTTTAGATTCCTCAACACATCCATCAAACAGCTTTTTATCACTCTCATCATAAGGATGAACAACAGAGGCTCTTAGCGGACAGAGGGGTATTACTTTAAGCTTTTTAGCCAAAAAGCTGCGATACATATACAGAAGAAACGAAAGACAGAGACCATGTTGCATTTCTTTTTGCTTTTCCTGCGGGCAGTCAAAATCACGTTGAGACCATAACCACGAAATCTCATAGGTTGTTAATTTATAGGATAATAAAGTTCGATCGCCAATAATTTTTATCATATCTAAAGCAACTTAAGCTAATTGTTAAACAGTTTGCAATCTTATAAACGAAGCAATATAAATGAAAATATGGCAGCTATCAAATGATGAATGCCACAACCCGTTAATACCTTTAAGATTCCATAAGAATTACTCATATTTAATAACATGTTGTTTATATTTACTAAAATTAGCTGTGGTGTATTGATATCACGCTGCCTAATCTCTTTACCACCGTCATGATCCCCTTCTTGGCAACACGGTGTTGAGGTATAGATACAGAAGCTGATCAAGCGACATAAGCAGATTCGGCGGCCTTAATTAGCAAGCAGGTATGATATTTTAATTAGCTTCGTTATCTATATTGATGCGAGTAAACGGTGAATTGGAGCGTTACGACGATCCGCTTTCTACCTCATTCTTACCGATTGAGGTAACCGTTCACGCCCTTGAAAAGTTGATCCTTAGCCCAATAATGAGATCATGCCAAAATTACCACTTGATTTAAGTCAACCGACTCCGCAGCCCAAAACGGTCGAAGAAGCGCAGCAAATTATTGATACGCTGTGGCAGGTCGTTGGCGATCTCGTCAAACAAATTGAAGCATTAACCGAACAGCTCAACACGAGCTCCGAAAACTCCTCCCAGCCGCCATCGAAAGATAGTCCTCAACAGCGAGCTAAACGACCATCCAAAAAACCTACAGGCAGAAAGAAAGGTGCTCAAGTCGGTCATCCTAAACATGAGCGCGCTTTAGTTCCAGAGGCTGAGGTCGATCAAATCTACCATTATTATCCCGAGGGTCGGTGCTTGTGTGGTGGAACCGTGGTGGCTGAGAAATATCGTCGTCACCAAGTGTTCGATTTACCGGACGTTAAATTTTGGGTAACCGAACACCGCTGTTATCAAGGAACATGTCAACAGTGTCAGCTTCAGCATCGTGCCGGACTTCCCGATGATATCCTCAAGGGGCAAATGGGACCGGGATTAATTGCTTGGATCAGTTTGCTCAATAGCCAATATCATTTGAATTTACGGCAAGTGGAGCAATTGCTGGAACAACAGTGGTCATTAAAATTTAGTTTGGGTGCGATCAGCGAGGCCCAAGAGCCGGTGCTCGAATGGCTCCTACCGATTTACCAACAAATTGGCGAGATCGTGCGTCGTGCGCCGCTGGCGCATGCGGATGAGACCAGTCATTTTAGAAAGAAAAGCCGGTATTGGTTATGGAGCTTATCGACTCCGCAAGCGGCTTATTTTTAGTGCATTGTTCGCGTGGCAAGCAGGCGGCACAGGCCTTGTTAGGCGACTTTGACGGCATTTTAGTGACCAACCGTCATGGTGCTTATAACGACTACGATGTCCATAAACACCAATATTGCTGGGCGCACATTATCAGAAATCTGGAAAAAATTGCTGAACGACGCGGCGACGCAGGGGCGGATGCTAAACGCTTATTGCGTTTGGCAAGGTTGGCAGTTCGCTTTGGTAAACGTTGGGAAGCCAGTCACTATCAATCGCTCCATTACCGAAGGCGACTCGAACGCTTGCGCAAAACTTTCGAGGAGGTTTTACAGCAAAGTGCGGAACGTCATGTCGACAACCGGATCGGTGAGGCTTTGCGCAGGCTGTTGCGTGACAATCCCAAGCTTTGGACATTTTTAAGCATTCCAGGCGTACCTATGACCAATAATGCTGCTGAGCGTACCCTCAGACCTTATATCATTTGGCGTAAGATCAGTTTCTTTTGTCAATCGCATCGTGGTAATCAATTTCGTCCCATGCTGCTGTCGCTGATCGAAACTTGTAAGCGCTTACACGTCAATTCCTATCAAACGCTGCGTACGATTTGTCACCAAGGATTGATTGCGGGGAATGTGTCGTTTCGATTGCTTTTTCCTGATCCCGTGATGCTACCCAGTCCATAGGGGCGTGAACGGTTACCCGATTGAGTTTTTGAGTACCCCCGTCACTGCATGATTGGGTGATGACCATTCCTTCGGAAATCATGACGTATCTTCAGTGTTAAGTAGTAGTGTAAAAATTATCCGGAATTTTCTATCACTCCAGGCCAATATCTGTAGTTGCTACGGTTAAGCTAATTTTCGCATATCTACTTATGCGTTAAATCCCCTGGGATTTATACACATTATCAATCGCCACCCGGAAGCTTAGGACTTATTCCTCGATCACCCGGTATTGTTTAGCTTAATGTACCAACATACCCGGCAATATCGGAAATGATTGACCCGGTTGGTTGAGCAATGCCAACGCAAACGGGAGTTGATTTTGCAACGTTGCGGGATACCAGGCAGTTCGTCCGCGGATTTTGGAAACCATCTACAGCCCGACAGAGTACCTTGATTGAAAAGCTCTCCATCCGAAATTATCGGGTTATTAAACGACTTGAACGACTTGCAGGAAGAAACCGATGAAATCCTGTTGCGCACGTTGGAGGATATTCAACGTTTGCGTCACCATCGTTTTTTGGCACCGCAATCATTGATTCAAGGTGTCAAAAATTGCCGGAATTTAGCCGATGTAATTCGGTTACATGATCGCCTAGTTGACCTTCAATCAGCAGGAACCGGATCGGGTATGGGTCAATAAGGGGTTTCCAGAGCCACCGTTACCTGGTAACCCCATGATTATTCCACTCACGACTTATGAATTAAGCACTAAAGGGCGGCGGCAACATCATTGTGTCGTCAGTTATGCCGATGAAATCCTTAGCGGTGACTAATACGTGTACCGGGTGTTGTCACCCGAACGAGCAACTTTGGGGTTGACACTGGGTTGGAGCGCCGCTCTTGATCACGAACATTTGAATGCATTTTGTCGTGAGCGAGGCATTTTCCTGCATCATCTTGATGATTGGAGGCACGCTTTCATTAACAGCTATCCCAGTTCCAACTCTAAGTCAAACAACGCTTTGCGACTCGAACTCACTCAAATCAAGAAAGAACTCAATCGTAAGGAGAAAGCGCGGGCAGAAACAGCGGCACTACTGGTACTTCAAAAAAGTACCCAGCGCTCTTGGAGGAACAGGCATGATGATCACTTCCCCAGAACGCCAACAATTACTGACGTATTTTGATAAAGCCGTCACCCATGGCGCACGCCGGACCAAAGCAGCCCATATAAGGGTTTAAGACTATGCACTTTACAACGCTGGCGGCAACCCGCTTACACAATTGCTAAATCACGTTTATTTTTTTTAAATCAAGTGAATTTTAATATTCAAAATATCACCTAATTTCTCACCGCCCCTGATAATTCGCCGCTCAAAATAGCGTGAACTAAATTACATTAATTAATTCACGCAATTCACGCAATTCACGCAATTCACGCAAATTTTTTATATAAAACAATCTGCTAATCTATTATCAATGCGACGCTCATTGTATCGCAGTTACTTTATTTAACTTTACCAAAGGTGATGTATATGACAACGAATAGCAAACTTATCCCGGTAACCAAATGGCCAGAATTCCATACCTGGCCGACCATTGGCGGTTTACGCCATTTAATCTTTCATGAGAACTCAAACGGCTTTAGCAGCGCTTTTAAGCGTGTGGGTCGTCGGGTTTTAATTGATGAAGCGGAATTCTTCGCGTGCGTTGCACGTCAGAATCAAGGAGGTGTGAAATGATTGCTTATGTCGAAAAAGCCGCTACCTGTTCGAGCAGAATAGCGACTACTTATCTGATTTTGCGTGGTAACTATACTCTGAACTTTAAATCATTGAAAGCTGAAATTATTTGCAATATTAAGGAGGGTGTATGAGATCACAACTTAAACAAGCTTGCTTGGTTGGATTAGCCTTGATTGAAATTCCACAAGTTAACGGTCAGCCTACCAAAGGTCCTATTGTTAAAGGGTGGAGCTACCCTCGAAGTGCCAGCAATATGCATGGTTATTCAAGCTCTGAGAATGATTTTATTCTGATGCCTGAAGTCTATCATAAAGCATCCAAAACACTTGCTCTTGACATTGATGATTTTGAAATTACCCAGAAGCTCATTTTAGATACAACTGGAATTGATATAAGTGATTGGTTAAATGATTCTTCAAATGTTCAAATCAAAAGTCCTAAATTTAATCGAGCTAAACTGCTATTTCGTGTACCTGAAGATATGAGGGATACAGGTTTAAAGCAATTTAAACATAATAGTGAAATGATTTTCGAGTTACGATGCGGTAATTGTCAGGATGTTTTGCTAGGTATACACCCCGAAGGCAATGATTATCAATACATGGCTCACTCAGACTCAGAGTGCTACACATATAGTTATTTATGATGAGCTTTGATTTGAATTGCGATTAGTAATTGATAGCATCGATTTAATAAAAAAGTACATAGTCTCAGCGCTTAAGACCTATGCATTTAGATTGTCATCATCAACGCATCGTTCATTCAGATCAAGAGTGTTACACATATAGTAAGTTATTAGATAGTGAGTATTTCATAATCGCTTTGATTGCTATTTGCAAAAAAAGACATCGTCTCAACACTTCGATGATTATTTTTTTGATAAATAAGCTGCAAAGGGACAAGAAATTTCAAGTCAATTTTTTTAATTTTTTTTGAATGTCAGTCGTGCCACATTCCGGCCAGTTTGTGGCATTACCTAACGACATAACATTCAAACTTTTAGATAATATATTAGAACATTATTATGACATTCAAAATAGAAATCAAGCAAGAGGTCTACGATCTCTTTAAAAGACAATATCCTCAATGTAATACTCAAGAGGCATTAGATAAATACGCCGATGCATTTGAAGAAATGCTATTTAAATCGCTGAATTATCGGGATTCAATGGATTATAAATTTGGAATGTATCCTATTAGTACACATGAACTTGACCAACAAGGCGGACGGATTAGCAGTAGCGGTAAAAAAATTTATGTGGGTAGTTGGTTGCGGCGTAATGCCCCTGTCTATACGGTACCACAGGGTTGCAAAGGTACTGTTTTTAAAAGTCAGCTATCGAAAATCAAGCTCACTGACCATGTGATATTAACAGATACGTATTCAAACTTGCCTGCAATAAATCTCACTACAGAGACTATGCAAGGATTAAATTTGCTCTCTATTAATGATCTAGCCGCCTCTGACATATTACCGAAAGAATTAGATAAGTTATTAGTTGAAGATAGTGATAATCAAATTATTGCAATGCTTTATCCAGACATGACAGATAGCATGAATCTAAATGAATTCAATAAATTATTCGACGTGCTACCAGTTAATATCCGATCATTGAAAGCTTATATCTATTGGTTAATTAATGAAGCAAAAGGATATTCGTATCTTAGCAAACAAAAATCATTGCGTGAAGCCAGAATAATTCTAGCTGTTGCGGAATCTATGAATGGCGACTTTACTCAGCGCAAAAATCCAAGCTTATTCGGTCGCCTCTATTACAAAGGGATATCTTGCCAATCGATCAACAAAACTTTGCGTCGTGCAGTACTGGGCAATGCTCACGAATATGATCTAAAGTCAAGTGCTATCACATGGAAAATGTCATTTGCAAGTTATTATGTTGATGAATTTTGTCCTGAACAAAAAGTATCGGATGTTTTTCAGTGGACGGAGCTATTTTTAGCGGATAAAAATGCATACATGGCAAAGATTACCGCCGAAGTTTATGATGAAGCAAGCATTACGCCTGAATCAAAATGGACAACTAATATTAAGCAAGCTTTATTAGCGATCTCATTTGGAGCGAGAGCGAAGAATAAAATCAGATATTTCGACAAAACGGGTCACGAAACCCATGGAGCTATCTCTGAGATAATCGATGAACAAGGAGCCCGTAATAAATTTTTTGACAGTGAATACGTCAAGGGTTTTATATCTGAGCAAGTACTATTGGATAAATTCATTTTCGATAAAGCTAAATGTTATATTCCTGGTATCCAAGATTTAGCTTTTCTTAAGACTAAGAGTGGAGGATTGAGCATATCGAAAGTGGTTGCTTGGCAATATCAAACGTGTGAAACCAAAATCATGCATATTGCGAGGGAGATTGCTGTGCGTGAAGGTTACACTGTAATCGCCAATATCCATGACGCAATCATTTTTAGAGAAAAACTGCATTTTGATACTTTATACGAGATGAATAATGCAATTTGGAATGAAACTGGAAATAAGCGTTTCGAATTTGATCATAAAGTTGTAGAGGCATTCAAGCCGAAAATATCCGAGGAGGTAATTTTAGAGGAATTAGCTCACAAACAGCGAATAATCGAAGAGACTCAGAGAGCTCAGGAATACTATTCAATACCAAGATCATCATTTGCTACTCGGTGTGACGATATACAGATAGCACCTTCTTTAGAAGAAATGTGGTTGGAATTATGCGAACGAAACGAAAAAGAGATGAGTATTTACTATAGGAATGAGGCTTGAGACGTCAATTATCGATCTCTTAGGATGCGTCAGCACCTCTTCTCAGGATGTGCTTAATGGTCTGCACGGTCTGTGATCAAGCAGATATTGTTATTCCAAAAATCAGAAAACGTTACCATTGGAATACAGTAATGACATTGAACGATTATTCTACTCCAATTGTAGAATTGTCGTTCAGTAATGTCTGATTAACAAATCAACGACGCCAGCACGAGTTGGCAAGCACCAACAACCATGTTGGTATATCGACATGCCAATTAGTAAATTTTACTTATAAATCGCATTAAATGATTTTGAGTTAGCTGATGAATAAGGATACCAACTTAAGACGGGACAACTTTAGAAAAACCCTTTAGGGTGAACTTGTCGAACCACGAGCCACAAGCCCTTCAAGAAGCGCAGATTAAAAGGATGCCCCATCATAAGTTGGTAGCCCAAAAAGATAATTGATTTATATCAAAAAAATACCATTTGCCTCGTTATAGTGGTAAACAGAATTCCAACAAATTGGACAATGACGATGTTATCAATCGATACATCAAGATGAAAGGTTAGCCCATCCAATAGTCATTTCCCGAGGAAGACACAGATAAGCCCATGAATCTTCCTCAGATAATGTACCGTGGATGGTCCGAGATTATAAGAATTAAAACCGTTATGCACACTTCTTACGGCTTTTAGCCTTACGATGATTAACATCTCGAGCAATGTTAAGTATTTTGATACATTGCCGTTCAGTAATTTTCGACCATTTACGAGAATCAAAACTACGATTAAGAAAACTATTCAAAACGTTGACCTCATTTCTTTTAAGTATTCTTCCGTAATCTTTAAGAAGGTTGGTTGCAATTTTTCTGGATTGTAATACTGCTGTTTGATTTTCCATGAGCGTAAATATAAAAGTAGTTGAACACCCTCTATTTAGCATTTGTAAAAATCTGGCAGGTCAATCAAACGATCATTCAATGAGGCATCAAGTACATTTGGTTTCTATCTGATAATTGGAAGGGAACTGGTCTGTCATGATACCCATGGCAACATCGATAACTGCACATTGGCAAATCTCTGTTTGTTCAAATAATTTAAGGATATGCGGGCATTTTGCACATCAATGATTTTCAACTATGATTAATCGAATCAAATTTTCTATATTTAACCACCAACCATTAGAATTATGAACGACATTAATAGCTTATCAATCCCTGTAGAAGATGAGAATCACGAAGAGCATGAGGAAATAGATTCAGAATTTTCTGATTCAGGATACATCGATGACATTGAAAATGCCTTGGCCGAAAATGAGGGTTGGCAGGAAGGCTATGATTATTGAGTTCGAACTAAAGCTCAGTAACGTCAAAACTGTAAGTGGCATTGAAGTGATTGAAAGTGAACTTGCAAATACAGTCCAGATAAACCCTCTTGATGGTACGTTGATCAAGTTCTTGTAGCGTTCTATGGGTAATCTGGTACCGAAAATAGAACAGTTCCCCAAGATACTGAAGGATTTCCAATTCGAGTGCCTCATAGTTCGGGAAAGCCGCCGAATTATGCAGCATGATGGGATCACTCCAATGATCCCCACATCCTCCCGAGATTGGGAGACTTTTCTTGTATTGCATGAAGATTAGTTGCTTTAAATCCATGATAATTTCCTAATGATGCAGGTATTTATCCTAGGAATAGCCACCTTGGACTGATCTGGATAAATTCGAACAGGAAACTGCAAGAATGCTAGCGGTGCGGAATTTTCCAGGTAATTAGTTGCATCAAATAGATGATAATTTCCTAATGATGCAGGTATTTAACTTGAGGATTATGTGTAAGTTTGAACGAAACAAATGAAAAATAGTTTTCTACAGCATTGCAGATGTCAATCTAAATATTCCATATTATTCAAAGACTCATTTACAAATATTTCCTATTTAATTGGCGGATTCAACTCCGAAGTGCAATCCTAGTTGTCATGCGGCCTTCGGCAAAGATTCTGCAAAAAAGACTGAATGAGGTGTTTTATAGTTAAGGCTTTTCCGTGGTCGATGGTTAAGTTTTTTCATCACCTCCTCGACATCC
>CANNKG010000096.1 GCA_947505105.1 Methylococcaceae bacterium
CTTTGCAGGCAAGCCGCTCGGTCGCCCTAAACAGGTCACCGATGCCAATCGCGAACAACTCAAGCAAGATAAGGCGAAACGCAGACAAGACTATTTGCAACGCATTCCCATCGAGGGCAAATTCGGCCAAGGCAAAAATGGTTACCGGCTGAACTACATCCGCGCCAAGCGCGCCAAAGCCTCATTCGCCTGGATCAACACCATCTTCCTGGTCATGAACCTGTTGATCCTGGAAAGGATCTTTTTTGCCTTCAGTAAATTCAGCCCTGCTGGTTTGATGCAAGCATTCGGACGAGTCCTTGAGCAGTGCTTTGTAATCCTGTGTGCCGATTTCAAACTGTCCGCACGGCTACAGCATTCCAGTGGCTGATATACTGAGCAAACTCTTATTAACTCCACAACATTGGTTTAATGACCATTAACACCACAATTAGCAGCATCGCGAGAAACGCTGGCACACCCAAGCAGAACCAAGCGTGGGCATAGCGATAGTATTCGCGAGTCAATGGGGTGTGCTGCTCTACTGCCAACCTAGACAGCTCGCGCATGCGAATTTGAAACCACACGACCGGCAGCCAACAGGCTCCTGCCAGGATATATAAGATGATCGACAGCAAAAGCCACGGCGTGGTGAGCGGAAATGATAAATCCTGTAACAAATAATAGCCGGTAATCGGCTGAATAATGACCGTTGGCGTAGTAAACAGCCAGTCGGCGAGCACAACATGCCGATTGGTGGTATAGATTGCACGGATGTCCCCGCTCAAGTCGGCCATGAATTTGTAAAAGGCGCTGCCGAGTCCGGTGCCGAATAACAATATCAAACTCAATATGTGTAAGCTTTTCAAGGTTAAGTAAGTCATGGTTGTTCCTCCTCAAGAATTAATAAAATTAAAGTGGCTATGAAAAAGGGCAGATTTTTAATCAAGGGACCAAAGGGATGTAGCCAGAATTCAGGTAAATAAACGGTAATGACTACGCTATAGGCCAACATGATGCCAATTTGCAGGGCAACTGTTAGCCTTAGTCGCCAACGAAAAAGTAACGCTATACCGAGCAGAAAATCAGCAAGAGCAGCACTGTATAAGACCCAAGGTGCAAGCCAACCACTAATACCGACACGGGAGAGCATCTGAAAACTGTCAGCGACCGGATACACAAAGGCCGAAATCCAGCCGGTCCATAACCACACTAGCGCGATGCTTAGGTTCAACAACGGGCGCAAAAAATAAAGCCGCGCATGCCAGCGTTCTGCCTGAGAAGATGGTGTAGTGTGTAAAAACTGGGTTAAGCTGTGCGGATGGTGTCCCAAAAAGTCGGCAAATTGCTTGGGTTCCGCACGGTTGCCTTGCTGAAGCATCGTAAGGCTTTGTTTATTCAGAATCGGCTCGTCAAGACAGCCGAATAATGGTAGCAAGACCTTAAACCATACTTGAGGAATCGGCCAGGGTTTGAGCTTCCGACCAAGCTGCTGTGCCAGATCTTGCAGGAGTGAGACGAAGGTCATCGGCTCTGGACCCACTGCCGCAATCATTTGCTGTGATGGAGTATTCGGATCAAGCGCCAGAAGTACCGCCTGTTGCAAATCAGCTAGCGCGACGGGTTGCAACAATTGCTGACCGTCAGCCAGTATCGGCGTAATCGGCAATGCTGCCAGTGCGCGAAATAAAGCCATGCTTTTGGCACCGTGGCCGAATATCACGGAAGGTTTGAAAATGTACCAATTGATATCGAGTGTGCGCAGCAGCTTATCGGCCTTGGCCTTACTGATAAAATAGTCTGTGCTGGCGTCAAGTTCAGCACCCAATGCCGAAATCTGCACAACTTTTTTGATCGACATCCGGGCACAAGCACGGAATAGAGCGCAAGGGACCAAATGATGCAAAACCTCAAAACTGCCTGAGTCGGTTTCTTTGATGATCCCGACGCAATTGATGACCGCATCAATTGATTGTAAGAACGGCTGCCAATCTTCAGGATTAGTTATGGCCTCGAAATTAATTTGATGAATGCTTATGTTCGGCGATTGCTGAATTATTTTTTCGGGCTTGCGACAACAGATCGTGACCTGATGTCCTGCCAAAAGCAAGGCACTCAGTAAATGCTGACCAATAAAACCGGTCGCGCCAGTCAGTAATATACGCATAATGTTATTCCTGTAATTTCTGTAAAAAGAGAAATATATACACAAGCGATTGCCCAAAAAGCGACGTTTTTACTTGTTAAATGAGGGCAGCAAACGAATCACCGTATCGCCAAGTTTAACCAGTTGCATTAAGGTGCTGTTGGGCAAGCGCCTCAATTGATCATACCAATGAATCATCACCTCCAAAAACTCCAACATGTCTGTGATACGTTTTTTAACTTCAGGGTCGGTAACTGAGTCAGCGTCGGCTTCTATCGAAAGATCGCGCAACAAGGTTAGCGTTGGGTCGATTTCGCGCCGTCTGCGGCCTTCCACAACAAGATTAAACATTTCCTGGACATCTTTGATTGCTTCAAAATAATCACGACGATCACCTACTTCGACGTGAGTGATTTTGATTAAGCCGAAACTCTGCAACTCTCTGAGGCTCGTCGAAACATTGGAGCGCGCCAATACCAGAGTATCGGCAATTTCTTCGGCATTAAGCGGTTTGGGGGATAAATAGAGCAAGGCATGGGTTTGCGCTACCGAGCGATTAACGCCCCAGCGAGCCCCCATTTCACCCCAATGTAAAATAAAACGTTCCATAGCGGGAGTCAGTTGCATTAAATTTCTCCTATTTCTGTTTTAACAGAAATTAAAGAACATAACACACGGAATGTCAACTGATTTTTTTTCTCTGAAATAAGGACCATGGACACGAAGCGCATCACTCGAGTGAGATTTTCTCGTACAGTTAGAGATTGTGGGATTATGCCCGTTTTATCCCCCACACCAAAGAATATGCAGTTTTCCGCATCTCGCGCTTGAATTCGGCGACTTAACTTGCCACACATTCTGATTGATGGCGTTCCCAAGCCCCACTTATTTTTTTATCAAGCTAGCCTAATAGGATGAAAGCTTCCAGCCATCGCTATCAAAGCGTCAGCAAGATAGCATGGATGTATCTCGCGAAATCCAAAGTTTGCGATCAGTGTCATTCCTGGATTCCATTCAGGCTCCGGTGCCACCATCAGATTGAGATCACCAAGTGTCAGGAGGATATATTTATCACCGAATACCCTCACCCCAGCAGCTTTAGACCAGTATTTGTTGACCAATCCAACCCAATGTTACCAACGCACCGCTTGGCGTTTCGCGCCCCAATCGCCAGGGCGCTCGGCAAAATGTCCCGCGCAAGGTGTACCGCAATGACGACAAGCGCCATGCTCATCAAGATTCCATTCCGACAAGACATACCAGTCGCGACCGATCAACAACTGGCCGCACTGATGGCAATAGGTGCTGTCGGCCGCTTTATCATGCGCATTGCCGATATAGGCATAACGCACACCGTTTTTCAACGCTATCGCTCGAGCCTTGAGCAAAGTCGCCAGCGGCGTAGCAGGTGTTTCGCGCATTTTCCAATCGGGATGAAACGCCGAAAAATGCAGTGGTACGTCCGGCCCTAAGTGCTCGACCAGCCATTGTGTCAGTGCTTCTAATTCCGCCTCGGAATCATTTTCGCCCGGAATCAGCAAGGTGGTAATTTCGAGCCAGACCGAAGTTTCATGGTACACATAGCGCAAAGTGTCCAACACTGCGGCTAAATGACTGCCAGTCAGTCGGTGATAAAAGTCCTCGCTAAACGCCTTTAAATCAATATTCGCAGCATCCATTACCCGATAAAACTCGGCGCGCGGCTCAGAACAGACATAACCTGCCGTCACCGCGACCGATTTGATACCCAGCTCACGGCAGGCAATCGCTGTATCGATCGCATATTCATGAAAGATAACCGGATCGTTATAAGTGTAGGCAACGCTTTGACAGCCAAGTTCATACGCTTTCCTCGCAATTGCTTCAGGGCCTGCATGGCTCATCAGCTTATCCATTTCACGCGCCTTACTAATATCCCAATTCTGACAAAATTTACAGGCCAAATTGCACCCTGCCGTACCGAACGAAAGGACCGACGAGCCCGGATAAAAATGATTTAGCGGTTTTTTTTCAATCGGGTCAATCGCAAAACCGCTGGAGCGACCATAACTAGTCAAGACCAGTTGCTCGTTGCTATTTTGTCTGACAAAACACAAGCCCCGCTGCCCTTCATGTAATTTACAATAGCGCGGGCAAATCAGACATTCCACTCGCCCATCAATCAGCAAGCGCCAATGATCGGTAAGCACGGTATTTTCAGCTATTTGTGAATACATGAAACCTCCTAAATCAAGGTTAATTTTTGTTGGGCGACATCATTTCGGTACCTTCAATAGTTGCACGACCTAAATTATCTTACTGAAATCGATATGTTAGAATAGTAGCAGTATTAACAAACGTTATCAGCCTGATTTCTAATGGAGGCCTCTTGCTATGATTCGTTATCCTGTTGTGGCAGGTAGTTTCTACCCTGCCGATCCGCATCAACTGCAAAATCAAATTGAAAATTTTCTGAAAGAGGTTCCGCCTGCGTCCGCCCCTGCTCCTAAAGCGATCATTGCGCCACACGCCGGATACATTTATTCAGGGCCAATTGCGGCCTCGGTCTATCATCGGCTGGCAGCGATTCATGATCAAATTACGCGGGTAGTGTTAATTGGTCCTAGTCATCGCTGGGCATTTCGAGGCTTGGGTCTCAGTCGGGCGGAGCGTTTTGCTACCCCCTTAGGGGAAATTCCGCTTGACCTTGAAACAGTTGCTACCTTAGCAAAATTGCCGTTCGTCGATTATGTGGAGCAAGCCCACAGCCACGAACACAGCCTGGAAGTGCATTTGCCGTTTTTACAGCATACTCTCAAGCAGTTCAGCTTAATCCCCATTGTGGCAGGTGATGCAAGCGCCGCCGAAGTCTCTGAGGTGCTTGAACTCCTATGGGGTGGACCTGAAACGTTGATCGTTATCAGTTCTGATCTCAGTCATTTTCATCCTTATGAAGTTGCCAAGCGACTCGACCAGACTACTAGTGCTAAAATAGAACGTCTGCAATACGAACAATTAGATTATGAATCCGCCTGCGGACGCATTCCCATCAGCGGCCTTCTGGCGCTTGCCCGCAAAAAATTCTGGCAAGTAGCAACGATTGATGTACGTAATTCCGGCGACACCGCCGGCGATAAACAACGAGTAGTAGGATATGGAGCCTATGTCATTGAATAAAGCAGAAAAAAATCAATTATTAGCCATCGCTCGCGACTCAATTCAGCATGGCATTGATAGCAATGAACCGCTTATCGTGAATCTTCAGGATTATTCAGCGGCGCTTAACGAAAAAGGGGCTAGCTTTGTAACCTTGGAGCTGAACCATCAACTGCGTGGCTGCATAGGTATGCTTGACGCGATCCGCCCACTCGCACAAGATGTCGCTGAAAATGCATTTGCCGCAGCATTTCGGGATCGACGTTTCGCGCCAGTCAACGGACAGGAGGTCAACCAACTAGCTGTTCACATCTCGATTCTAACCCCGGCGACGCCAATCCAATTTAGTTCCGAAATTGATCTGCTCAAACAATTACGCCCGCAAGTCGATGGTTTGATTCTGGTAGAAGGCGCTCGACGCGCAACTTTTTTACCTTCGGTTTGGGATTCGTTGCCTGAACCGACGGAGTTCTTATATCAGCTTAAACGCAAAGCCGGACTCCCTTCGAATTATTGGTCGGAGAGCCTCCAGTTTTTTCGCTATCACACTGAAATGATAGACTGAAAACATCCGCCATATTTAGCGCAAATATTCAAAATATTTGATGACTTGCTGGACGCCTGGAATCTGTTGAGTGATTTTGGTCGCCAGCTCGGCTTCTTCTTTAAAGACTAAACCCATCAGGTAGACCGTGCCATTTTCAGTGACTATTTTTATATAATGACTGTTAAATCCTTCATAACTATTGGCTTTATCGAGTTCCGCCCTGATCCGATTGGTAATGGCGCTATCATCCGGTAGCGACGCCAGATCCACGTCAGAGTCAACATCAACTTCATCCAACACGCGTTTGACACCAGGCATGATTCTTAACTTTTCAATGATATGTTGATGAACCGACTCGTCAAAGGCGGTTCCGGTAATCAACAGCGTCCCGTTATAGGCATTGACATTAATGCGCCCTCGACCCAGCAGTTCAGCATCGTTATTGATTGCTTCACGCGCTCTGATTTCAATGGCTTCATCTTCAAGAGTGACTTTTCCCGAACGCCGATCATAAATATTGGGCAGTGCCTCAGTTGTCACCGACTCGTCATTTGAAAAACTACATCCAGTCAACATCAGCATGATGATCATGGCCGTTGCCAGCAAGACGCGCATAGATTTATCCTCCAAATAATTGATGATCAATAAGATCACATAGGCAATGGTTAATCAATAAATGCACTTCTTGAATTCGGGCCGTAGATTCGGAAGGGACACGAATTTCAATATCGCCATCATTCAATAGCGAGGCAATCATGCCACCATTTTTTCCGGTCAGAATAATACTGGTCATATCTTTATCATGCGCAGTGGTCAGCGCTTTAATGATGTTCGCTGAATTACCACTGGTCGTGTAAGCGAGCAAAATGTCACCGGCCTGCCCGAGTGCGCGTAACTGCTTGGCAAAAATATCGTCGAAATGATAGTCGTTGGCGATTGAGGTAATCGTTGAGGTATCGGTACTCAAGGCAATGGCGGGCAATGGTGGACGTTCACGTTCAAAGCGATTGAGCATTTCCGATGAAAAGTGCTGGGCATCGCCTGCCGAGCCACCATTACCACAGGTCAACACTTTTTTATCGTTGAGCAGGGCAGCCACAATTTTTTGCGCTGCAATTTCAATCTGTTCGCTGAGAACATGCAGCGAATCCATTTTAGTCTGAATACTTTGATTAAAAAGTAAGGTAATTCGGTCTTGTAAAGTCATGGCGTCGTTAAGTCTGAAAAGCATTAGGTATCCATTCGATGGCATTGTTACCGGTGACGGCAACGACATCAAAGCGGATCGCACAGTTAGCTGGATGAGTAGCAAGATAACACTGGGTGGCGGTTATTATACGAGATTGTTTCCGTCGCGTGACGCTTTCAACAGCACTGCCGAATGTAGCGGATTTGCGGTAGCGCACTTCAACTACCACGAGAACATTACACTCACGCATAATCAGATCAAGTTCACCATAACGACAGCGATAATTACGCACCACCAATGTCAAGCCGCGTTCAAGCAAATAGCTCAACGCCAATTGCTCATATAATTCCCCCTGCGCCAAATGAGGCGCTTTGGCCTTACTGACGGGTAACACCGACAGGGGCGATATTAGTAGTTGACGGAGGCGTTGGAGTTGTTGGAGCAGAATTCTGTTCAAAACCTAATAACCTAGGTTGGCTATGATTAAATTTGGCACACACTAATTGCCGTTGCAATCGGCTATCTTCGGTAATACCCAGATTACCACTCGCGCCTTGGAAACCTTGCGCACTCAATTTAGCCAATTGCGGCGTCAAATTGTAAGCGTCAATGCCCATCGCAATTAACCGTAAATACACTTCAGGATAATTTTGCCAGACGGGCCGCATCGACTCCTGACTTAATGCACCTGGATAGGCTGCATTAAATAGCCATGGAATATCACAAAAGACCACACCATCGAGATCCATATCGTTAGGATTGTTGACCCCGTTATAGATGTGCGAGGTCGCATAAATCGGTAAATTACCGGCGCCAAGTGCTTGTAGTTGGGTTTTAATAGCGTGCGCATTTTGTGGATAGGCCATCATAAACAGCGCCTGTACATCCTGTCGCCGTCTTGGCACATAGTGCAAATCAGGAATCAGACGACTTAACTGGCCAAAACGCTGTTCGGTTTCGTTGAAATTCAACACGTCTTTTAAGATTGCGACATAATCGTGATTGTCCGAATCGTAATTTTTTACGCGCAATAAGGTAGCCTGAGCGTTTTTCAGCGCACTCGTAAAATAGCCCTGAATTCGCTGTCCCAACTCGGTTGATGGCGTCAGTACTATAATATTCTTATGGCCATCTTTAACCGCCTGACGGGTAATTTGCTCAGCGTCATCAATCGGACTAAGCGCAAACTGATAAAGATTGGTTTTAGTCAATCCGGGCAGATGATTAAGCGTCAAGACCGGAACCGTCAGATTTGCAACTTGCGCTAGTTGTTGAATATCTTCCTTTTTCAATGGCCCGACAATCAGTTGCGCGCCTTCCGCTACCGCCTGTTGATATAAAGCAATCGGTTCCTGTTTCGCGGTATCGTACATACTGATTTGCGGCTTTACGGCTTGTCCATCCTGCTTATAGGCGGCACTAAAACCCTCTTTAATCGCTTTTGCAGCAGCTGCAAAGGGTCCCGAATTTGGCAATAATAGTGCTATTTTTGTCAATGCCGGCTGGGGCGGATTTAAATAGGTGGAAATAAACGCGCCATTGGCTGGATGCTTGGCAAAAGCAGTTTGCCATTGCTGTAAATTGGGATCATTGATGGTGAGCTGAGCATTAGCGACAAACAAACCGGCCAAGGCTATCCAGCCAGCCAACGTGTCCGAAGCCTTTGCCTGCTCAGCCTGCAACGCCGGTAATGATAATAAACGCAAGGTTTCCAGTGTGGCAACCTTGTTATCATATTGCTGGCGCGTGATGGTCAATAAAGGCTGCAACGCAATTCTAGCCTTGGCACTTTCAACAAACTGTCCCTGCAAGGACCAGGCAAAGGCTTTGGCGCGTAAATAAACTATTTGCTCAGCGGGCGTTAATAATGCATATTGAATAGCACTTAATCGAGACAGCGCCTGTTCCGCTTCAGCTCGGTTTAAATTAATTTGCGCATAAAGCAAATTTAGTTTGGCCTGATCATTGAGCGATAAATGCTTTAATTGAATTTTTTCGGCATAAATAAATGCTTCTTCAGATTTGTTTTGCTCAAATAAGCTCAATGCCGATTTTAAATTAGCTTGATCCTGAGCGACCTGATTGGAGGGCGGAATCCGTGGTAATACCGTTTCACCCGTCTTAAAGGGTTCTTCCGGGGGGCGCTTGCCATTGTTAAGCGGCGTGCATCCGGTAATCACCGTTACCCATACGGCACAAACAAAAGCGAGTCGCAAACCCATAAAAACCATACCTTTCAAACAGTTATTTATAACAAAGAGAATTTCATGACTGATAATTATGGCAAATTATACGTGGTTGCCACACCAATTGGTAATTTAGCAGATTTCAGCTTTAGAGCGGTTGAAGTGCTAAAACAGGTCGACTGCATTGCCGCAGAAGACACCCGACATGTACGCATGTTATTACAACATTACGGTATTACCAATAAATTGCTGTCACTCCATCAGCAAAATGAAGAACGCATCGTCCCCACATTACTCGAAAAACTGCAACAAGGGCTATCCATCGCACTGGTTTCCGACGCAGGCACGCCATTGATCAGTGATCCAGGTATGCCGTTGGTTAGAGCCATTAGAAACGCCAATATCGACGTTTCACCCATTCCAGGCCCCTGTGCGCTGATCGCCGCGCTATCGGTTTCGGGTTTACCCTTAAATCGCTTCGAGTTTGAAGGATTTTTACCACGCACATCATCCGCGCGTAAAACTTTTTTTACTGAGAAGCTGAATTGCCCAAGCACCTGGGTTTTTTATGAATCCAGCCACCGTATTTTGGCCTGTCTGCAAGACTTACTAGCAATTTTTCCCGAGGATAGAGAAATCGTCATCGCGCGTGAAATCACCAAGTTACACGAAACCATTGTCAAGACCTCGCTAAAAGAAGCAGTTGACCGCGTTGAACAGGATCCGAACATGCAAAAGGGGGAGTTTGTCGTGATGGTCGCTGGTTCGCCAGTAAAAGCGACTGAACAAGGTTTAAGCGAAGAACAGCGCCGAATCATCGAAATTTTAATCGCTGAATGCTCGATCAAAACAGCAGTCACCTTGGCCGTAGACATTACCGGCGCACCCAAAAATTTACTCTATCAAGCAGCACTCGATTTCAAAAACACAGAACACGGTGAATGAGCATTCCCGGCATGCTTGACAAGAAAGTATGCCGGGATGATTCTTGAAAAACCCGCTAAGCGGCTATACCATTATGCCTTAATAGCGCGTCAATATTGGGTTCACGCCCACGGAAATTTTTAAACAACACCATCGCATCCTGACTGCCACCTTGTTCGAGAATGTTCGTTAAGAAGGCATGGCCGGTTTCCGGATCAAAAATGCCCTTTTCTTCAAAAAGCGAAAACGCATCGCTCGACAACACTTCCGCCCACTTGTAACTGTAGTAACCTGCAGCATAGCCACCCGCAAAAATATGCGAAAAACTGTGGGCGAAACGGTTAAAACTAGGCGGAATCAAGACCGACACTTGTTTTCTAACCGCGTCGAGCGTCTCATAAATCGCAGCGCCTCGCGCAGACTCATAATCCTGATGAATCTTAAAATCGAATAAACTAAATTCCAATTGTCTGACCATTAACATGCCGGCTTGAAAATTCTTGGCGGCAAGCATTTTGTTAAACAAATCATCCGGCAAAGCTTCACCGGTTTGGTAATGTCCTGAAATCATCGTCAACGACTCCTGCTCCCAGCACCAATTCTCCATGAATTGACTTGGCAACTCGACCGCATCCCAAGCGACGCCATTGATGCCCGAAACACTTAGATAATCGATTCGAGTCAGCATATGATGCAAGCCATGCCCAAATTCATGAAACAAAGTCGTCACTTCATCATGAGTCAATAACGCGGGAGTATCCCCTGCTGGCGGCGTGAAGTTACAGGTCAGATACGCGACCGGAATTTGCACTTGGCCAGCACTGAATTTGCGCCCGACACAATCATCCATCCAGGCGCCACCGCGTTTATGTGCCCTGGCATATAGGTCAAGATAAAATTGACCACGTGAGTGTCCATCCGGAGTTTGAATTTCAAAAAACTGCACATCCGGATGCCAGCTATCGAATTGCTCAATCGGGACAATCTGAATGCCATAGAGTTTTTTAACGATTTCAAACATACCCGGCAGGACACGGGTGATCGGAAAATAACACTTCACCTCTTCCTGCGACAATTGATAACAATGTTGACGCATTTTTTCCGAATAATAAGTGGTATCCCATGATTCCAGTTTCGCCAAGCCATGATGAGTTTTAGCAAATTCCTGTAGCTCTTCTAAGTCACGTCGTGCCTGCGGGAGCGACTTGCGCGCCAAATCTTCGAGAAAAGCGACCACATCTTCGGGTTTTTCGGCCATCTTAGTGGCGAGAGACAATTCGGCATAGTTTTTAAAACCCAACAATTGCGCTTTTTCATGGCGCAAAGCCATCATTTGCTGCATGAGTTCGGTATTATCCCATTGGCCGGCATGCGGCCCCTGGTCGGAGGCGCGCGTCACAAATGCAGTGTAATGTTCCTGACGCAATTCCCGATTGTCGGCATAGGTCATCACCGCTAAATAAGAGGGAAACTGGAGATTGATCAACCAACCTTCCTGTTGCTCGGCTTCTGCAGCCTGTTTGGCTTGGGCCAAGGCGCTTTCAGGGAGTCCGGCAAGCATTGCAGGGTCGGTAATAATTTTGTGCCAAGCGTTGGTGGCATCAAGTAAGTTCTCTTCATACTTACTCGCCAATCGAGACAATTCTTGACTAATCTCTTTATAACGCGCTTTTTTGGCGTCATCCAAATCAATGCCCGACAACTTGAAATCACGCAAGGCATTATTGACTGCTTTTTGTTGCGCCTGATCGAGATTTCTAAAATCGACATGCTCGGCAATCATTTTGTAAGCCTGACACAAGGCCTCATTTTGCCCCATTTCAGTGCTGTAAGCGCTTAATTTCGGCAAGCAAGCGTTATAAGCCGCGCGTAGCTCATCGTTATTACAGACCGAATTTAAATGACTGACCGGCGACCAAGCTTTATTAAGACGATTTTCGGCCTGTTCAATCGGTTCAATCAAATTTTCCCAGGTATAGTCGGTATTAGCACGCAACGACTCCTCGACACTACGCCGTGCCTCGGCCAGGAGTTGATCAATCGCTGGTTCAACGTGTTCGGGTTTAATCGCAGAAAATTGCGGTAGCGTAGTATTGCTCAGTAAAGGATTATTCATAATGGTTAAGAAAATAAGTGCATGGTGGCGTTAATGCGCTGTTGCGCTTTATGGATCAAGGAAAGGGATAAATCAGGATTCAATTTACCATTTTTTAGTTTGCTATAGGCTGGAATCGCGTAAATATAGGGTAATTCCTTCGCTTTTGCGGTTCCAAAATAACTGTGTAATTTTGCAAGTATCACAATATCAATGAGATGCACTTGTTCACCGCTATCATATAACCAATTTTCGGCTTCTTGTGGGATGTTGATCAGTTCAGAGGCAAACCCTAGGGTTTCAAGCACCAAAGAGCCGACCGGTCCGCGCAGATAAGGCAAAATCAAGGTAATTTGCTCAAAATCACGAAATTCTTGCGCATGCTGTTCGGCGAAATATAACAACGGAATGATTCCGATATCATTAACGAGTCCCGCCAACAAAGCCTCTTCAGGATTAATACCACGCATTTCTTCCGCCAACACAAAACAGAGGCTTGAGACATACAAACTTTGCTTCCAGACGCTCTGCATCTTTTGCATGATTTGCTTATCATTACATTGGAACATCTGCTTTAAGCTGATGCCCATAACCAAGTTGCGCGTGGCCGTCAACCCTAAGCGCGTCACAGCGTCCTGACAGTTATTGATCGGTTTGATCGGTGCATAGAGCGGACTATTGGCGACCTGAATCAATTTTGAAACAATGCCCGGATCAATCTGGATGATCGCCACCGCCTCTTTAATGCTGATATCTTGCTGCATAGCAGTTTTCAACTTTAACGCCACATTTGGCAAAGACGGCAGTTGTAATTGCTGTTTGTTGTATGCCTCGGTGAAACTTAAGAAAAAATAGTTATTACTCAGTTCCACGGGAAGATCAATATTAGTTAACTCTACGCCAGTGCTTTTTTCCTGGAAATTTCGAGTCCAGAGTTCATAAAGTTCCAAACTGACTGTAATGACATCAACCGTTGTTTGAGCAACCGCTGTTGCTCCGAATACTTTACTGTTATTTAGCGGTAAATTGGCCAGCGCTGTTCCCGAGACAATTTCATAACTAGGCATCGCCTGACTACTGGTATTAGTCAAATCAAAATTATCATCGGTATCGGGATGCATTTCGAGCGTACCCGCCAATAAAAAATAAATCGCATCCGCATTAAATCCGTGTAAAAAAATGACCGATCCCTCTTTGTAGCGCAAGGTTTTATGCTGCAAATTGCTGAGCGTATGTTCATCGAAATGACGTAATGGCGTAAATTTTTTTAACACTTGAACCGACTGGGCGGTTTTTTTTTGTCCGATCGGCGGCGTACATTGCAAACCAACGACCGGTGTCTGAGTCGAAATGTGTTGCTCGGTAATGTGCTTGACCGCTAAAGTTTCCGGTCCGGCCTCCCGCTTGAATAGTCGGTTGAGCCATGTTTTCATAATGCGCCGGAAAATAAATTCATCGTTTCGGAAATTTGCTGTTTGGCATTTTGCAATAATTGCAGCGACATATCGGCAGTTAAAGTGTTATCTCCCAATTTTTGAAAGGCTGGCAAGGTATTGATTGGCGGCAATTTCTGTCGCGCCGGAGTTCCTAGCAAACTGTGAAATCTGGCAAGCAGAACAATATCGGTTAAGGTGAGATGTTTTCCACTATCGTAATACCAGTTTTGCACCGTCATCGGAATGTTCAACAAGGCTTCCGGAAATTGCCAGCGTTTGAGAATCTCAAGGCCAATGTGATTCTGAGTGGTGGCAATACACATTTCAAGATCCTCCTGACTATAGGCGGTTTCAGGCAAACTGTCCGCAAAAATGAGTACCGGTACCGCGCCGATATTGTGAATGAGCCCTGCGAGCAATGCCTCATCAGGATTGGCCTTACGCGTTAATGCGGCGAGCGTCTGACTGATACTGGATACCCGAATACTCTGCAACCACTGATTATGAATTTGTTCGCTGATATTCTTATGCTTGCTTTGATAAAGATTACGCATACAAATTCCGGTGACCAGATTGCGGGTAATATTCAAGCCCAATCGGTTAACAGCGTCATGGCAGTTACTAATCGGCAATGCCGAGCGATACATCGGGCTATTGACCATTTGAATCAAGCGCGATGCCACGACCGGATCCATGTTGACAATTTTGACGGCATCACCAATGCTAATATCCTTTTGCATCGCGGAACGCAGTCGAATTGCAACATCCGGCAGCGTCGGTACTACCAACTTGCCTTGTTTGAAATAATCGGAAAACGCATTAAAAAAAAAGTTTTCTTTTAATTGATCGGGCGTATCGTCATTTGCCAGGAGCGGATTGATATTGAGTTGATTACTGCGCTTGAGCGCAATATTGGGCACATAAATAATGCTGACGTCCGATTTTGCAATCGCGGTCATTTGATGCTGTTGTTCACTCGACAACGGATACAGTGCTTTAAAGGTCTGAGTGGTAATTTCATAGCCATTACCATCACCTGTTTCAAGATAAACCTTGCCTTTGGCAATATAAGGCAACAATTCGGTCAATTCGCCTCGGTGAAATATGACGCCGCCAGGTTTGAAATGTGCAATTCGAATTTCGAGTTTTTGTAATTCCTGCGTCGGTAATTGTCCAATCGGAATTAAGCGTTTCAGATAATTCACTGGAATCTGCGTGGTCACCTTCAAGGCTGGATTGACTTCTTTTTTCGGTGTCGGATCCGACTCAGAAATAGCCTGTGTCATTTCATCCTCGAAGAACTGGGTTCGCTCGACGGTGGGTTTCTTTTTTAGAAAATTCCAGAACATGATTAGCAGAATGTATTAATTTAGGTTGACTGAACAATTTACAAGTGAAGCAAGTCATCCATTAATTCGCATTCCCCACCACCATTTAAATCTAATGAGGGAGACTTAGAAACCACAATGACTCTTCAACAACCTGTACCGGAAGATGTTTCGTATTAATATTTTAGAATCAAAACCGATTTATGTCGCTTAAAAATACTCGACCCCGCTTGGAAATAACCAACTGATTTAGCAAAAACTCATACCCCAAAATGTTCAATTGACCATCAGCCTGCAAAGAACTGGTGAATTTCTTTGATTTAGCTCACAGTTGTTCTGCGGATATCTCTTAGAAATCTTATGATAGTCTACACTTAGCAATGCAAAGTGCTATTTTATACCTTTCGTAATCCGGAAAACTTTTTATCAATATTATGAGAATTGAATCATGGAGCATTTAAAATTTAAGGAATTACCGGCGTTTACGTCGAAACCCTTACCATTTTCACCTGACGAAACACACCTGCAAAACTGGCTGGATTCGCTCGCTGCTCTTCCTGATAAAATAGTAGCCGAAGAACTTTTGCAAATAATTACCACTATTGCAGGTTTGGAAGAGCAAAACTTCCTTGAACTCGATCTATTACAGCAAATACTCCAATATTTTCATGATCGGGTAGAATCGATGCAAGAGGTTTACCTGGATCTAAACCACTCATTTGACGAACGCGTCACTTATAATCTTGAACTGGTCGTCTGGAATTACATATTATTAGCGAAAAGTATATTAAATATCGTCCAAAAAAACCTATTAACCATGTCCGCAGATCAGCAAGCGTCAGGACTCTATCTAAGTCTGGATGCATTGAATCATGCACTCCTCCACATGTCGATCAGCTATCGCTCCGCCATGCCTGGATTTTGGTCATTATCTTACCAAGTATATCGCCTTGCAGAAAAGCAACACCTATTGACTTCAGAAGTGAATCCGCACGGCTATCGTTCTCACTATTCGAGAATTCACCGCCCCATCAACACCGAACAGGCATTTAAGCAATTACTCATATTTCATTTAGCCGATCCGCAACAATTCAATTGCCCGGACATGATTATGATCTTCAAGGCCCTGCTGCCTTTCTCACTGAAGGCAAGCATTATCAGAGGCTATCAACCAGAATGGCAATCAGGCACCTGTGAATTCAACCTGTCCCAAGACACTCCACCTCATCGCATTCTGGACGATGAACTACGTGTAGACGCAATGGAGCGCTTTATCGCACCGATTGCCGTCGCTAAATGCTTTTATAAAGCGATACAGGAACACACGCTCCCAACCACACTCTCAGTCAGCACCCCGGTCGCGTTACGTGCGATTAATGCGCTAGGATTAGGCAGAAAACGAAAATATCTCCGCACCACGCCCAAAAATTCCGAAACTGAATTTTCCGGACTGGTCGGATTTACTGAGTTGATTAAACATCTGCAATTTAAATCTTCCATCAATATCAAACAACCCTTTGCCAACGACTCAGTATCTGATGGCAAAAAACCGGCGACATTTGATTCCATGGCTTTGGAACTCGTCCCCATTGGAGAAGATATCGGGCATCATTTGAGGGCATCATCCAAGAAAGCATCACCTCAAATTACCCTCACTCCGATTCAAAGAACGATGATGCTAAATCAGAGTTCCGAAAAATCAAACGACCCGATCAATTCAACACAAGTATGGTTGAATTCGAACAAAGCAGATCTGCATTTAGAAACATTTGAAGTTAAGGATATTAGCATCAAAGGTTATGGTTTACTAACCAACTGGACGACTACGCATGCAAAAATCGGTGATGTTCTAGCAATCGTTCATGAGCTCGAACAAACTGTTGAGCTTGGTTTAGTTCGACGCATCAATCATGTGCCAGTTCAGCGTTTACATTTTGGTATCGAAATTCTTAGTTTTAAAGCAGAACTAGTCTATGTAACCAATAATGATAATCCATCAATAAATACTTGGGCTATATACATGCCCGCTATAGAAAATCTCAAGCAACCCGAAACCTTACTTTATGAACATCAAGCATTTAAGGTAGCGAGCACCATTACCGTTTTAGATCGACATGGTTCACGACAGTATTATTCGAAAAAACAGCTCCAAGTGACTGCCAAATTAACGCAAATGGAAATTCAAACAATCGTTAACTAAATTTATAGAAGCCCATAGCAATTTCCGTTCGACCTGAATTCGTATGACTAAATGCCCCTTTTAGGATGACTGCCGTTCCATAACTTTTTTAAGGGTGCGGAGGTAGGCTGTCGAAATAAGTCCCTCTGTCCCAGTTATTTTACTCCCGATTTTTGGCTTGCAATATTGTTGAAAAAAGCTTGGCGTTTTTTTCGAACAGTGTAAGGAATGTTATCTTTTTCCCACATTTCCACGTCATTATGGCGAGCC
>CANNKG010000097.1 GCA_947505105.1 Methylococcaceae bacterium
AACGCATAGAAAACCGTTCATGCTGAGCCCAGTCGAAGCATGGACGGTTTTCTATGCTTTCACCCAGGTGGTGAGACCTTAAAATCCCGTTCAACCCTTCGATAAACTCAGGGCGAACGGAATTTTAAGTTCTCAACTGCTCTTTTTAGGATCACTGCTTAATACCATGCAAATTCGGTTGGGAATAAGCACTAAATAACTTGAACAAAAAATCGAAGGGTAAGCTGATTACGAGCCAACTTAAGCCAGGTAAGGTGAGATTCGGTAGGGGGATAAGACGTAAGCCGCATCCAACGGACGAGATCGCATTTTGGTGGATGCGCTCTCGCTTATCCACCCTAGCTTTTGTTTAAGTTATTTTATTTTCATTCCTTAGTTTTGATTTTGAGCAAGTCTGGTTTCGCGCCGAATTACTCCATATTATCCACTCCAAACGCTAACTCAACATTACCCAGCCTCTTTATAGTTTACACAAGTTCAAAAGCCTTCGTGATCGCGGTCAGTCAATTAAAAAAGCTTATCAAATTGATCGACCACTAGCGCATTCACGTAATCAACACATTTATTGAGGTTAAGCTTTAAAGTATTAAAATCGCCACTATAATTTTCTTGCACTTTCGAAGGCATATTCCCTTTGGCCATTTGCTCTAAATATTGACTACTGAGCAACAAGGGTTGAGTGACTGCATCGAGGGTTTTATTGAGGTCTTCAAGCAATTTGCAGTAATCACCAGGGTACTGATTCGGATCGCTGCGCACCTCCAGATGCCCATCGATGATCTGGGTTGTTAACGTTTCAAGATCGAATAGCAGGCTATTCAGAACATTTAAACCATCGTCAAACTTGTTGCAGGTTTTGACCCCACCGCCATTTAAATCATCGCTCACTAGCCTGCGAAAATTCCCCTGAGCGATACTAATGCTGACTTCAGTTGCATATTGTAATGGCTTGACGACTAACTCCAACGAAGCGTTGATATTTTCAAACATTCGTCGGTATTCGCCTTGATTTCGGCCGATCTCTAGACGAGCATCAAGTTCACCGTTACGTATGTTATCAAGCAGACCATCGATATGGGTTACCAAGGTATTTAACGCATCAATGCCGGTATTCAAATTATCCACAAGTCGTTGCATACCCCCTTCATAATGCTCGGTGATTTTCAACGGAAGTTGTCCATGCGCAATCAGTTCAAGCCGGTTCGATATCATGTCCAACGGATTGTTTAATGCATCGGGACAGGCATTAACTTCGGACATAATAGTTCGAAAAATTCCCTGATAGCCATCCAAACAGGTTCGAAAATTCAGATTACCTTGTGAAACTGCCTGAGCTATCAATCCAGTATCGACAGTCAAGCTCTTAATGGCCTTAATCGTATCATTCAGACCTTTCTGAACAGGTGCAAATTCAACGCTATTAGATAGCTCAACTGACACAGGAAGTTCCCCCCGCCCAAGACGAGTTAAGGCTTCAGCGGTCATATTTATGGGTCGTATAACGCTCCGAAATACCCAGTAACTTAAACCCACCCATAGCGCAAACAGTCCAAGCAAACCTGCGAGCAAGCCATACTTTAATCGATAAGTTTCTGAAATACGTTGTTCCAGTGCCGAATCCAAAGCATTCATAAAGTCATCATGCGCCAAAAAACGATAATTAAGCACATTCGTCATCAACGAATAATAATCCTGGCTTGAAAAGCGTAAAGTTTCAGCTTGCAACAGAATTCCCTCAACAATATTCACTAAAGCGCCGACTTCTTCAAGCTGTTGATGCGGATCGAAACGTAATTGTTGGTAAAGCTTGGTGAATCTGGGTGCATTTTCTTGCAATAAAGCCTGCTTATTCACCAACAAAATCAACAGGCTTTGTAGCTTGGCTCTCTCGACATCAGAAACGGTCTCAGTCAGCAAATTCCGTTCACCCCTGACGCGAATTAAACCGAGAATTTCGGATAATTCGGGCAACTGGTTCATATAAACCATCATCCAATAAGCGTCGGTCAATTGGTTATCCTGCATCAACCCTGAACTACCCAACAGTTTTTGATTGAACCTGAATAATTTATCAATCATTAGCGCCTGCTGCTTTAGATGCGCCTCAACCGCCAATCCGGCCGCATTTTTTTTGAGTTGCAGCCAATTTGAACGCACTGATTGCCAGCCATCCGATAGCCTTAATTCCGGCACTTGCTGATCCAGGCTATCCAACACAGCGATTTGCGCATCAATCTGCTGAACCTTGGCTTGCCACTTGCTCGTCATCGCTTGTTCACCCGACAATACCATCCCGGATAAACCATAATATTCTTGAACCAATTCAATTAAGCGGAATGTTTCTTTGGCATAACGTCCGCCGGATTTTTCAAGCGTTGCAGTAGCGAGTTCCTGATCAAATTTCTGTATAACTAAAACCGTCGGAGCAGCAAGTAACATGGCGGCTAACAGGATTAAACCAAGGCCTTTGTGCCAAAACCTAACCCTTGAAACGCCCAAAAAGCATTTCAGAGTCGGCAGTTTTAACTTTAATACATTGATATTCAAGATCGTTCTCCAAATACGTAGGCAATTGATTTCAAAACTGTTCGAACAAACATTCGCAATGAACTAAAACCGTTCAAATTTCGCCAAATCGAACGTTCCTTCTTCAATATCGATTCGCTTGGCAGGTCGCGACGTTTTTACGCTAATGGGTGTTTTAACAGTTGTCTTTGGCGATTTTCTGCTTCCTATTTGTGGCTTGCTATCCGAATTGATTTTGAAAAACGCCATTAAATTCAACAATTGCTCAGCCTGACTGGTCATTTGTTCAGCCGTCGCGGCTAATTCTTCACTTGAAGAGGCGTTTTGCTGGGTAATCTGATTCATTTGATTCATCGCGGTATTGACTTGAGCGACGCCGGCGGATTGCTCTTGCGAAGCTGCGGCGATTTCTTGAACCAGATCCGAAGTTTTAGAGATACTTGGTACGATTTCATCCAAGAGCGAACCTGCGCTTTCAGCGGTTTTCACGCTGTTTTCGGCCAATTCGCCAATTTCCTTCGCGGCCACTTGGCTTCGCTCGGCCAATTTACGCACTTCCGCCGCAACCACAGCAAAGCCTTTGCCATGTTGACCGGCGCGCGCCGCTTCAATGGCCGCATTGAGTGCCAACATGTTGGTCTGGTAGGCAATGTCATCGATAATACTGATTTTTTTGGCAATTTGCTTCATGGCATTAACGGTCTGTTTCACCGCGACGCCGCCATCAACCGCCTCTTTAGCGGCTTTTCCAGCCATTCCGTCGGTGATTTTGGCGTTTTCAGCGTTCTGGTTAATGCTGGCAGTCATTTGTTCAACACTTGCACTGGTTTCATCAACGCTGGAGGCTTGCTCACTCGCCGCCTGAGACAATGACTGCGAAGTCGCACTGACTTGTTCGGCCGCATTATTGAGCTGATCGGTCGCGGTAACGACTTCATTGATGGTTTGCGCAAGCTTGTCAACGGTATTATTAGCTGCCGATCTGAGCTCTTCAAGCTGACCACGATATTGGTGGGTGATCTGCGCAGTCATATCGCCCTGTTCCATCGCCAGCAACAACTTCATCACCGCATCAAGTGGTCCGATCACCGAATCGAGCGTCTCGTTGACACCTTCGACGATCTTCCGATAATCCCCTTGATGCTTGGAAGCATCGGCTCGCGTCGCCAGACGGCCATCGACTGCCGCCTGGGAAAGCATCGCCGCATCGACCACCAAGGCATTGACTGCATCAATACAGGTGTTCAAATTGTTTTTAATGATATTGAAATCACCGTTATAACTGTCAGTGATTTTCGGAGGAATAGCGCCTTTGGCAATTTGATCGACATAACTGGCCGCGACATTCAACGGATTGATCACGGAATCGAGCGTGGCATTAACACCTTCGACAATCTTCCGATAATCACCCTGATGTTTGGTTGCATCGGCGCGAGTTGCCAAGCGACCTTCGACGGCGGCATGGGCGAGCAGTGCCGCATCAGACACCAGCGCATTGACCGCATCAATACAGGTGTTCAGGTTGTTTTTAATGATGTTGAAATCACCATTGTAATGGTCGGCAATTTTAGGCGGAATAGCACCTTTTGCGATCCGATCAACGTAATCTGCCGCCACATTCAGGGGGTTAATAACCGAATCCAAGGTCGCATTAACGCCTTCGACAATTTTGCGATAATCACCTTGATGTTTGGTCGCATCGGCACGGGTCGCCAGACGACCTTCGACCGCCGCGTTAGCGAGCATGTCAGCATCATTGACAAGCGCATTGACCGCATCAATTGCCGTGTTCAAGTTGTTTTTGATGATATTGAAATCACCGTTGTAACTGTCGGTGATTTTCGGTGGAATTGCTCCTTTGGCGATTTGATCGACATAATCGGCGGCCACATTAAGTGGGTTAACCAGAGAATCCAAGGTTTCATTCATACCTTCCAATATTTTTTGATAAACACCTTGTGCCTGACCGGCATTCACTCGTGCCTTAAGATCGCCAACCTTAGCGGCATGAATTACCACGCCGACCTGATCAACCAGATAGTGTATTGAATCGATACAGGTGTTCAGGTTATTTTTAATAGTATTAAAATCGCCATGATAGATATCAGTAATTTTAGGCGGCGTGTTGCCTTTGGCAATCTGATCGACATAATTAGCAGCCATATTTAACGGTTCAATGACCGCATCCAAGGTTGCATTAACACCTTCAACGATTCTTCGATAGTCGCCCTGATGATTGGTTGCATCAGCTCGCGTGGCCAAATGCCCTGCAACGGCGGCGTCAGCCAACATCCCCGCATCGGCAACCAGCGAGTTGACTGCATCGATACAGGTATTCAAATTATTCTTGATGATATTGAAGTCGCCTTGATACTGGTCAGTAATTTTGGATGGAATTGCGCCTCGGGCAATTTGATCAACATAATCAGCTGCCACTTGCAATGGATTGATCACCGAATCCAGCGTCGCATTCACGCCTTCGATAATTTTACGATAATCGCCCTGATGTTTGTCGACCTCGGCACGCGTCGCCAAACGTCCTTCAACGGCGGAATTTGCCAGCATCCCCGCATCTGCGACCAGTGCATTGACGGCATCGATACAGGTATTCAAATTATTTTTGATGATATTGAAATCGCCGTAGTAACTGGCGGTAATTTTGGCAGGAATCGCTCCTTTCGCGATTTGATCAACATAAGTGGCTGCCACATTGAGAGGATTTATCACCGCATCCAAGGTTGCATTGACCCCCACGACAATTTTGCGATATTCACCTTGATGCTTATTGATATCCGCACGTACCGCGAGTCGCCCCTCGATCGCCG
Source organism: Methylococcaceae bacterium (assembly GCA_947505105.1). GTDB lineage: Bacteria > Pseudomonadota > Gammaproteobacteria > Methylococcales > Methylomonadaceae > SXIZ01. The sequence goes on from CANNKG010000097.1 coordinate 5,352, forward strand.
CTTTAGCAAGTGTCCCGGTATCCGCAACTAACGCATTCACCGCATCAATGCAGGTATTTAAGTTGTTTTTGATGATATTGAAATCGCCTTGATAGCTATCGACAATTTTTGGCGGGATAGCGCCTTTTGCGATCCGTTCCACATAGTCGGCAGCCATATTCAACGGATTAATCACCGAATCGAGGGTTGCATTAACGCCTTCGACAATTTTACGATAATCGCCTTGATGCACACTAGCATCGGCACGAGTTGCCAACTGCCCGTCGACCGCAGCGTTTGACAGCATGGTAGCATCGTCAACCAAAGCATTGACCGCATCAATACAGGTATTTAAATTATTCTTGATGATATTGAAGTCACCGTTATAACTTTGAGTAATTTTCTTAGGGATAGCACCGCGCGCAATCTGATCGACGTAACTTGCCGCCATATATAGCGGATTAATCACTGAATCCAGCGTCGAATTGACCCCTTCGACAATTTTACGATAATCTCCCTGATGCTTGTCAGCGTCGGCACGAATGCCTAGTTGTCCATCTACCGCGGCATTTGCCAGCGTTCCGGCATCGCTGACCAAATTATTTACCGCATCAATACAGGTATTGAGATTATTTTTGATGATATTGAAGTCGCCATTATAGGTATCGGTAATTTTTTGAGGAATTGCGCCTCTGGAAATTTGATCGACATAATCGGCGGCCATCGATAAAGGTTCGATCACCGAGTTCAAGGTTTTATTTACACCATCAATAATGGTCCGAAAACTTCCCTGATGCTGGCTGACATCGGCGCGCACGCTAAGCTGCCCCATGGCGGTCGCTTTAGATAATTCGGTCATATCCGCAATAATATTTTGAATCGATTCAACCGCCGCATTCAAGCCGTATTCGAGTTGATTAAACTCGTGTCCAAAATTCATGGTCAGCGGAGCGGGCATGTCACCGCGGCTTAATTTACCCACCGCATCCAGCATGACCGAAATCGGGCGCAATACCCCCCGCGCAATAAAACCGCTCATCACCACGAAGAGGCTAAACAAACTGAAAATGACCCCGCTCACCAGATAAATCGTACTGTGAATATTTTCAAGCCGCGCATCAAGCGCCGAAGTTAACGCATTGACAAAATTATTATGTGCTTGAAAGCGGTGGTTCAATACTAAGGTGACCAGATTGAAATATTCCTGACTCGGAAAATCCAGATTTTCCGCGTTTAAGATCTTATCTTCCACAATTTTAACCAGATTTTTAATTTCATTAACCTGATTCTGGCTATCTGTCTGCAATATTTGAAATTGCCCACTCAATTTTTGAGCATTTTCGTCAATTTCCAACTGTTTGCTCACTAATTGACTCACCATATATTGCAGCACGCCTTTTTCATCGAGCGTCAAGGTCTTTGAGGCAAGCACCTTAGCCCCCTTCGCTCGGATAATGCCAAGCCGTTCAGTTAATTCGGGAATTTGATTGAGTCCAATCATGTATAGATTATAAGTATCCATCTGGGGATCAAGAGAGAGTCCCGTGATATCAACGATCTTGCGGTTAAAGCTAAATATCTGCTCAATTAACACCGTATGCTTAAGCAAGCTACTTTTTGCGTCTAAGCCACTAACTTCTACAATCAACTTCTTCCAATTCTCACGCAAAGTTTCCCAAACTGAACTTTGATTTAGTTCGGCAAACTGTTGATTAACCTCGTCGACAATTTTTATCTGGGCATTAATTTCATTGCGCTTCGCCAACCACTTCGCTTCAACCGAGTGATCGCCTGATAGATAAATACCTGAAAGCCCCCTATGTTGCTGAATTAATTCAATCAATTTGATTACGGCCTGAGCATAAACAACACCTTTGTTTTCCAGCTGAGTCCCCGTTATTTCCGTCTTGAAATTTTTAAGCAATAAAGCGCTCGGCACTCCAAACATAGTCATTGCTAGAATCGCCAAAATAGCAAATTTCTGCCAGAGTTTTACATTTTTTATCATGATGATATCTATCCTCGGAAAACAGCTGAACGCTCAAGAAATTATCTTATGCCTCAAGTGTAGATTCTCTTTCAGATTTTTCAATTCTGCATGCTGATTTTTTTCTATTTAACGGCTAATCTCGTTCCCAAGATTCAGTGAGCTGTTGAGCTTAACCTGCTTTTAGAGCTCACACGGAAAAAAATTTATGATATCAATGGTGGGCAAAAAGGCCTGCCCACCATGAACGTTTGACTCACTCTCAAGCTCCTGCTTAAAAATGCGATATTTAAATGATTATTCGTAACCTTCACTACTTTGATAATCATCGACCACAGCCTTGCTCAAGTTGGCCATTTCGGTCACCGATAACACCCGATCGACATTCAATAGAATAATAAAGCGACCGTTCTGTTTCGCCATGCCGTTGATGAAATCGGGACGAATCCGCGCCCCGAAAGCAGGTGCGGGTTCAATATCTTTACTGCCGATATCAACCACTTCATTCACAGCATCGACAATGATGCCAATATCCTGTTGTTTGTCATCACCGTCGCCATCATGACTGCTTACAGTCTCAACGATAACGATACCGGTACGTTTAGCCACAGTCGTCGTCCCGCGTCCGAAGCGAGCCGCGAGATCGACAACCGGCACTACGCGGCCGCGTAGATTGATGACGCCACGAATAAATTCCGGCATCATCGGCACTTCGGTAATATCGCCATATTCAATGATTTCTTTGATATGCAAAATCCCCAAAGCAAATGCTTCACCCCCCAAGACAAAGGTCAGATATTGCCCCGGCGGAGCAATACGACCGGGCTGAAGCGCCACATCATTTGTTTCGATAGCTTCTAATTGGCTACTCACGACTTCCTCCTAAAACCGTTCAAATTTCGCCAAGTCAAATTCTCCATCTTCAATATCGGTTCGCTTGGCATGCTGAGGTGCTTTCACTTTGGTGGGTGTTTTAACCGTCATTTTAGGTGGTTTTTTTCCGCCCACCTGTTGCTTGCTATCGGAGTCGATTTTGAAAAATGCCATCAGACTCAACAGTTGTTCAGCCTGACTGGTCATTTCTTCAGCCGTTGCCGCTAATTCTTCACTCGAAGAGGCGTTTTGCTGAGTAATCTGATTCATCTGGCTCATCGCCGTATTGACTTGGCTGACCCCGGCTGATTGTTCTTGCGAGGCGGCGGCGATTTCCTGAACCAAATCAGAAGTTTTGGCGATACTTGGAACGATTTCATCCAAGAGCTTACCGGCACTTTCGGCAGTTTTCACGCTGTTTTCGGCCAATTCGCCGATTTCTTGCGCGGCGACCTGACTACGTTCAGCGAGTTTTCGCACTTCTGCAGCAACCACCGCGAAGCCTTTACCGTGATCACCGGCGCGGGCTGCTTCGATCGCGGCATTAAGCGCGAGCATGTTGGTTTGGTAAGCGATATCGTCAATAATGCTGATTTTGTTGGCAATTTCTTTCATCGCATCAACCGTTTGTTTCACTGCGACGCCACCTTCACCGGCTTCTTTAGCGGCTTTGCCCGCCATACCATCGGTCACTTTGGCGTTTTCAGCATTCTGGTTGATGCTGGCGGCCATTTGTTCAATGCTGGCGCTGGTTTCATCGACGCTGGAAGCCTGCTCACTTGCCGCTTGTGATAACGATTGCGAAGTCGCGCTAACTTGTTCGGCAGCATTGTTCAACTGATCGGTCGCGGTCACCACTTCGCTGATGGTTTGCGCGAGCTTTTCAACGGTATTGTTAGCCGCTGATCTGAGCTCTTCAAGCTGACCACGATATTGCTCGGTGATCTGCGCAGTCATATCGCCCTGCTCCATCGCCAGTAACATTCTCATGACCTCGTCCAGTGGCCCAATCACCGAATCGAGCGTCTCATTGACGCCTTCGACGATCTTACGATAATCACCTTGATGCTTAGAAGCGTCGGCACGAGTCGCAAGCCGCCCATCTACCGCCGCTTTGGCGAGCATCGCCGTATCGACGACTAGGGCATTGACCGCATCGATACAGGTGTTCAGATTGTTTTTGATAATGTTGAAATCACCATTGTAACTATCGGTAATTTTCGGTGGAATCGCACCTTTAGCGATTTGATCAACATAACTCGCCGCGACATTCAATGGATTGATCACCGAATCGAGCGTCGCATTAACACCTTCGACGATCTTCCGATAATCACCTTGATGTTTGGTCGCATCGGCACGGGTCGCTAAGCGACCATCCACGGCAGCTTTGGCAAGCATGCCGGCATCGGCAACCAGAGCATTCACTGCATCGATCGCCGTATTCAGGTTGTTTTTAATAATATTAAAATCGCCGTTGTAGCTATCGGTAATTTTGACCGGAATCGCGCCTTTGGCAATGCGATCAACATAATCTGCCGCCACATTGAGAGGATTAATCACCGAATCCAGCGTCGCATTAACGCCTTCGACGATCTTGCGATAATCGCCTTGATGCTTGGTAGCATCAGCACGCGTTGCTAGGCGTCCTTCGACCGCCGCTTTCGATAGCATGCCAGCATCGGCAACCAAGGCATTGACCGCATCAATCGCCGTGTTCAGGTTGTTTTTTATGATATTGAAATCACCGTTGTAACTGTCGGTGATTTTCGGTGGAATCGCGCCTTTGGCAATGCGATCAACATAATCGGCCGCGACATTCAGCGGATTAATCACTGAATCCAGTGTTGCATTGACACCTTCGACGATCTTGCGATAATCACCTTGATGTTTGGTCGCATCGGCACGGGTCGCAAGACGCCCTTCGACAGCCGCTTTAGCCAGCAGCCCGGCATCGGCAACCAAGGCATCAACCGCATCAATACAGGTGTTAAGATTGTTTTTAATGATGTTGAAATCACCGTTGTAGCTATCGGTGATTTTATTAGGAATAGCGCCTTTAGCGATTTGATCGACGTAGTTGGCCGCAACGTTCAACGGATTGATCACTGAATCCAAAGTCGCATTGACGCCTTCGACGATCTTGCGATAGTCGCCTTGATGCTTAGTCGCATCGGCACGCGTTGCCAAACGACCTTCCACAGCGGCTTTCGCCAACATGCCAGCGTCACTAACCAAGGCATTAACCGCATCAATACAGGTGTTCAAATTAGTTTTAATGATATTGAAATCGCCGTTATAGCTGTCGGTGATTTTGCTTGGAATCGCCCCTTTAGAGATTTGATCCACATAATCGGCAGCGACATTCAATGGATTAATAACTGAATCCAGTGTCGCATTCACGCCTTCAACGATCTTGCGATAATCCCCTTGATGCTTGGTCGCATCAGCTCGGGTTGCAAGCCGTCCTTCGACCGCCGCTTTCGCTAGTAGGCCGGCATCGCTAACCAAGGCATTGACTGCATCAATACAGGTGTTGAGGTTAGTTTTAATGATGTTGAAATCACCGTTATAGTTGTCGGTAATTTTGGCTGGAATCGCTCCTTTGGAAATACGGTCAACATAATCGGCCGCGACATTGAGCGGATTAATCACTGAATCCAGCGTCGCATTAACACCTTCGACAATTTTACGATAATCGCCATGATGCTTGGTTGCATCGGCACGCGTTGCAAGACGACCTTCAACCGCCGCTTTCGCCAACATGCCAGCATCCGTAACTAAGGCATTGACCGCATCAATACAGGTGTTGAGGTTGGTTTTAATGATATTGAAATCACCGTTATAGCTGTCGGTAATTTTGGCTGGAATAGCGCCCTTGGAAATACGATCCACATAATCAGCGGCAACGTTTAACGGATTGATCACTGAATCGAGAGTCGCATTGACGCCTTCGACGATTTTGCGGTAGTCGCCCTGATGTTTGGTCGCATCGGCACGCGTCGCTAGACGACCTTCGACAGCCGCCTTTGATAACATGCCTGCATCAGTCACTAAGGCATTGACCGCATCAATACAAGTATTAAGGTTGGTTTTAATGATATTGAAATCACCGTTATAGCTGTCGGTAATTTTGGCTGGAATAGCGCCCTTGGAAATACGATCCACATAATCTGCGGCAACGTTTAACGGATTGATCACCGAATCAAGCGTACTGTTTACACCTTCGACGATTTTACGATAATCGCCTTGATGTTTGGTCGCATCGGCGCGAGTGGCCAGACGACCTTCGACAGCGGCTTTCGATAACATGCCGGCATCGGTCACCAAAGCATTAACTGCATCGATACAGGTATTGAGGTTAGTTTTGATAATATTGAAATCACCGTTGTAATTATCGGTAATTTTGGCAGGAATCGCGCCTTTGGCGATACGATCTACATAGTCGGCTGCAACGTTAAGCGGATTGATCACCGAGTCAAGCGTCGAGTTAACACCTTCCACGATTTTTCGATAATCGCCTTGGTGTTTGGATGCGTCGGCTCGGGTTGCTAATTGGCCATCAACAGCGGCTTTAGCCAACATTCCCGCATCCCAAATCATTGCCTGCAAAGCTTCTTGAACATTGGCAATAGCATTTTGTAACTGACCAAATTCGTCACGACGGTTGGTATCGAGCTTAAAGTTAAAATCGCCCTGAGCCATCTTATTCGCAACCGCCATCGTTTCATTCAAAACGCCAACAATACTGCGCACAATCCAAAAACCAATACCTAACGCCAAGATTACCGCAAAAACACTTAACACGATAATGTTACGTTTACTGTTATCGGCAATTTCCTGAGAATCAACGCCGGACTCCTTCATCAGACTAACTTGAAAATCAATCAAGGCGCGCATTGAATTCAAATACTGTTCCTGTAAAGGATCCGCTTCTTGTTGGAGGATAGTTTTGGCCCGATCCAGCTCGGATTTTTGAACGGCCTGAAGAATCGCATCTTGCTTTTCGAGATAGTTTGCACGATTTTGTTGGACGGTTTTGAGTAACGCGATGCCTTTTTCGCTTTTTATTTGCTCTTCAAGCTGACGCAAATTTTCCGAAATAATTTGGCGCGCCGAAGTTATTTCCTTGATCTCCTTAGCTTGCGCTTCGGGCGTCGAAGCCAGAATCACATCGCGTAACGAACGCGACACCATATTGATAGCATCGACTACCTTATTCGCCGACAAAGTCTTGGGCATTCGATCGTTAACCAGTAACGATAGATTATCATTGATGGCATTAATACGACTCACCGCCGTAATCCCCATGACAATGAGCAATACCATCACGGCAGCAAAGCCGATGGCGATTCGCATTCCTACTTTCATATTAGCAAACATAACTATCCCCTGATTTTTTGAGGTTTAACTTAACTTTCTTAAGAATGAACATTGGTTATTATTTTTATGGAGTTCAATTTATTTTCTTAAATTGAGACACTTGTTCTCAAATGACTCTGATTCCCGATTATGAAGGCGACGCATGTAACGGTAACATTTGCATGTGCTGTTCAGCATGACTATGATTACTCACATTTTTCTGATTTACTAACCCGACTAGGGTCGACACATCCAAAATAAGTGCAACCTTACCATTCCCCAAAATAGTTGACCCCGCGACGCCTTTGATGTGCTGGAATAATTTACCCAGAGGTTTGATCACCGTCTGGAATTCGCCCATCAATCTATCCACAATGAAGCCGGTTTTTACCCCGCCATATTCAACCACCACGACATTTTCACGTCGTGAGAGCTCACCTTCGATTTCAAACAAGGTACGAATACGAATAAACGGCAGTACTTCGCCACGTAAATCCATGTATTGCCGGTGATCGACATCACTCGGCAACTCTACACATTCGACCACCCGATCCAAGGGAATGACAAACGACGATTGACCGACACTGACTAAAAAACCGTCAATAATCGCAAGGGTCAACGGCAAACGAATCCGAATGGTCGTACCGACGCCCATCTGGCTTTCAACTTCAATCATCCCGCGTAAATCATTGACATTGCGCTTGACCACATCCATGCCGACCCCTCGACCGGACAAATTGGACACTTGCTGGGCAGTAGAAAAACCCGGTTCAAAAATCAGCGCATAGATTTCTTGATCGGACAAATTCGCGCCGGGTTGGATCAAGCCTTTTTCGATCGCCTTACTGATAATTTTGTCTCGGTTCAAACCGCCACCATCATCGATCACTTCAATCGCGATACTACCGGATTCGTGATAAGCATTCAGACGTAAGGTGCCACGCGTTGATTTGCCCCGGTCAAGACGGACATCGGCAGTTTCGATGCCATGATCCATCGAATTGCGTACCAGATGCATCAGTGGATCGCCGATTTTTTCGACCACCGATTTATCGACTTCGGTTTCCCCACCGGTAATCACCAAATCGATTTCCTTGCCAAGTTCTCGACTAACATCGCGCACCACTCGTTGAAAGCGGCTAAAGGTTGTTCCGATTGGCACCATCCGTAATTGCAAGGCGCTATCGCGTACTTCTTCGACCAAACGCATCACTTCACTGGTAGATTCCATTAACTCCTGCTCACCAGTTTGTGAAGCCCGTAAGTTAACCCCCGCGCCAGAGATAACCAATTCCCCGATCAAATCAATGAGCTTATCCAAACGTTCGGCATCTACTCGAATACTCTGATTTTCTTTGGCTTTATTGTCTTTAATCTGCTTCTGCTTATCCAAAGCAGCATTCACCAATTCTGGCTGTATCGCATGCTGTTCGACGAGAATTTCACCGAGCGGAAGTGGAATTTCTTCGGTGTCGATCGACTTTTTCTGACTATAAAGTCCCTCGTCGAGCTCACGCTGGGTAATGACGCCACTTTTAACCAGAATTTCGCCAAGAAATAACTTATCTTCCGGCAAGGCATTGATTAAATCCAAGAATTCATTAATTCGACTGTCGCTCGGTAGAATAAAGATCTGACTGTCATCGCGCACAAATTCAAAAACGCTTTCAATCGCTTCCTTGCCAGCATCACTCTTCAAATCAATTTCAAAGCCCAAATAACTGGTTTCAGGATCCATATCTTCAACCGCCGGAATCCCCTGACTTATCGTCGTCAAATGTACAATGCTGCCTAGGGTATTCAAATAGCGAATAAAGGCCAGCGGGTCCATGCCATTGCGCAGGCTATCCATCCCAAAACGCAGCGAAATATGCCAATTTCCACTATCGACAAGTCCACCGCCCATGCTTTCGACTGATGATTGCGGATTGTCGACATGGCTCACACCGGTCTCGGTCGATTGAGTGGATGAGGCATGATTAGCCACTAAATACGGTTGCAATTGAGCAATTAATACTTGACCCGCTTGAGTAAGCCCCGGATCCTCATCTAATTGCCCATTGGCCACTGCACCCACCAATAAACCCATGTGATCCCGACAAGGCAGTAAAATGGCAATCAAATCACTGGAGACAGTAATTTTACCTTCACGCAAGCGATCCAACACACTTTCGACGACATGCGTAAAACGGACAATATGATCCAGACCAAACAATCCCGACGAACCTTTAATGGTGTGCGCGGTCCGAAAAATGGCATTCACGCTTTCACCCGGATCGGTATTATTTTCGAGACCCAGTAAACTATCTTCCATGTCTTGTAATAATTCCAGACTCTCAATCACGAACAGATTGAGGGCATTTTTCATATCGTCATCTAGTTGCATGGGTCACCCCTCGTTATGCGCTAGAACCACCTGATCGCCAAATGTGGTGGTCAGATTGGCCAATTCCAGAATGTCCAACACAACTTTGCTGTGCATGACAAATTTGAGCGTTTTATGCGCTTGAGCTGCTTCCCGTTTAGCAAGAATTAGCAATTGCAAGCCGGCGGTATCCATCTCAGTCACCTTGGATAGATTTAGCTCAAGTTCCTTATCGGAAGCCAAAAATTCCAGCAATTCTATCTTTTGTTTTGCAGCGGTGAAAATGGTCAATTCACCTTCGATTTCTAATTTTCGCATGCTGTTCACCCCAAGCCCTTAAGGCAAGATCAATTTTGAAACTGCCGCAAGCATTTGTGCAGGCTGAAAAGGTTTAACCACCCAGGCTTTTGCACCTGCCATCTGGCCTTCTTGTTTTTTGCCTTCCTGAGATTCGGTGGTTAGCATGATAATCGGCGTAAATTTATAAGCATCAAGTTTTTTAACTTCTTTGACAAAGGTAATACCATCCATCACCGGCATATTGACATCCGAGATGATCAAATGAACTTTCTGCCCCGTCAACTTGCCGAGCGCATCTTTACCATCACCACCTTCAATAACATCATAACCTGCCCCCTTTAAGGCAATACCCACCACTTGCCTGACCGAGGCGGAATCATCCACCACTAATATTGTCTTTGCCATTTGAATTTCCTAAAAAAATACAATCTCTGAAGAAGCTTGGCTCGATTTCGCAGCACTACGAGTGCTAACATCGCGTGTGTATTGATCATTCCGGGAGTTCATATCACGTAGCGTGTTTAAGATATCTTGCGTACCTATAGGTTTAAGCGACTGAACGCCATAGGCGTGACTTTGACTCACATGTCTGGAAAAATCGTTAATGCTTCCACAAATCTGCATTAAATTTTTGCCAACTCTATCTTGAAATTGAAACTGCACCAATGATTGATCAATTTCCATTTTAATACTTTGCGTCGATTGACTCAATTCGCTCGACCGCGTCTGAAGCTCAGTATAGGCGGCTTGCCAGCCGTTCAACACTCGATTGATTTTTTCGTTGGACAAACTTAACAAATCCGCTTCAGCCTGAATATTTTTTTCAGCAATCGTCAAGGTTTCTTTGATAGACGCGCTCACTTGCTCTACTTTTGCGCCAATTAGTTTACCAGTTTCACCGGATAGATTTGATAGTTTTCTAACTTCATCTGCAACTACTGCAAAACCTCGCCCAACTTCACCGGCACGCGCCGCCTCAATGGCTGCGTTAAGTGCAATTAAATTAGTCTGTTCTGCAATTCTGGCCACTTCCTGGGCAAGGCTCTTCATTTCGGCAATTAACCCTGCCAGCGAACGAATTCGTTCCAGCATCTGAATATTTTCCTGGAACACCGTTCCATCCAGGGAACTAACCACTTCCTGTAATTGCTGACTGCTGGAATCAAAAATATCCGCGTCATTATTTGCCATGACACCGACTGAAGAACGTAAGGTATTATCAATTCCACTATTGATGTTGGCAAAACGGTTCACTAAATTATTGATAGCATCTTCCATTTGCCGTTTTGAAGCTTCAATTTGCGAGGTCCAGATGGGTGTTACCTGCTCCGCAAAATGTTCAATACTTGAAACATAGCTTTCAACATCGACAACCGGTACAGACGGAGCCGGTTTAGGCTCATCAGCTAGCCGATCACGGATTCTTTTTGCCGAATACCACGCACCCAAAAAGCCCGACACTAACATCGCCAATATCAAGCCAATAATTTCAAAAAAAGTCATCACTATCTTTTTCCCGATAAAGGTCTCAGCAGATTACTCCAATAATCAAGTTAAACACCGGACTTATCAAAAGATAAACATGAATAAGCATGTACCATCTCTAATCATTAAGGTTTTAACTTGTACCCAAACACCTATGAAAACTGAAACTCTACTTCAAAAATTTTAGTTCAGATGTGAGTTTATTCAAGAAAATAGTATTTTTTTATAAAAAGACTCACGAGACTCTCCCAATCATTCCTGGTGCATTTCTTCAAATTATACGGGTCAATTCATACCCCACTCCAAAAATTAGACTAGAATTAAGTTTGATGCAAGAAGCGTGTTTGCTTCCACGTAAATAATGACCCACATGAATACAAACGTGATTATTAATTTTTTTTAAATGGCGGATTCAACTCCGAAGTGCAATCCTAGTTGTCATGCGGCCTTCGGCAAAGATTCTGCAAAAAAGACTGAATGAGGTGTTTTATAGTTAAGGCTTTTCCGTGGTCGATGGTTAAGTTTTTTCATCACCTCCTCGACATCCTT
>CANNKG010000098.1 GCA_947505105.1 Methylococcaceae bacterium
TACGATTCAGTCGTCACAACTTTTGAAACTTACATGCAAGATGCCAGTAAAATTCTTTGCGTTATGGATAAATTGCGCAGAGATTTTGCGGTTGCCGTGTGATTCATTCAAACTCGGGCAGGATATTATTTATCTGAGAAACTATATGCCGGTCTAAAAGTGGTCGTCGCCCACGACGGGCAGCACGCATTGGATATATTGGAGCATAATGACTTTGACATTGTCCTGATGGATATTCAAATGCCGGTCATGGATGGCCTGCAAGCCACCCGTAAAATTCGTCTACAACAGCGCTTAGCCCACTTACCAATCGTAGCGATGAGCGCAGGCGTTACCTTCAGCGAGCGGGAGAAATGTCTGGCAGTTGGCATGGCCGATTTCATTGCTAAACCAATAGACCCCTTATTGATGTTCGACATCATTGCCAAAGTTGTGTCTAAAGCGCATCCGTCCTTAGCGACTGAGATAGCACTTGACCCGTTAGCATCGGTTCAAGACGGTCAATCCATTCTTAATTTACCGGGTTTCGATGCAAAACGGTTACAGGTTCTTGAAACCCTGATGAAAGACCGTGAAAAAGTCTTACAAGGCATTCAACAGTTCGAGGAAAGTTTTGTCGACATTGAACAAGAAGTGTCAGCATGGCTTGCTCAAGATAACCATGCTGCTGCTTGCGCCAGACTACATGCCTTGAAAGGTGTGGCAGGCAATTGGGGAGCCATCGAGTTAGCAGCCTTGACCGATCAATTGGAAAACATCTTGAAACAAGGCGGTGATCCAACAATTGAATTTCAGCAATTCTGTGTAGCGTGGCAGGTCATCCGCAACACTATGCAAAACTTACCCACTTTGACTGATTTAACGAATCTCTCGACCGATAAGAACACCTTCAACCATGATTTACTAACACTGGGTGAATTATTAACGGACAACAAATTGGTGCCCATTAACTTATTAGACAGCCTAACCGCAAGTGCTCCGGAGCAGCAGACCGAACTGATCATGCGCTTGCGTAAAGTGATTAATATCTATGATTACGACAAAGCTTTACTAATTTTGAGGGAATTACAATGAGCCCAATTATTCCCAAAGCCAAAATACTAGTCGTGGATGATCAACCCGCGAATATTCAGATCCTAGCCGAAGCCTTGCAAGTTGAATACGATGTCCGCATTGCCAATAGCGGCACTAAAGCTTTGGAAATCAGCCGAGAAGGCATAAAACCGGATTTGATTCTGCTGGATGTGATGATGCCCATACTTGACGGATTTGAAGTATGTCGCCGCCTTAAAAGCGACGTTGCCACTTGGGACATCCCGGTGATTTTCATTACGGCTAAAAACAACGCCACCGATGAAGAACTGGGCTTGAATATCGGCGCGGTTGATTATGTCAGCAAACCTTTTAGCATCCCGGTTGTCCGAGCCAGAGTGCGCAATCACCTCCGGCTTAAAAAGCACGCGGATCTCCTGGAGGAACTCGCTTCGATTGACTCGTTGACACATTTACCCAATCGCCGCCACTATGAAGCAAGGCTAGATGACGAATGGAAACGTGCTCAGCGTGACGGCTCGTCGCTGGCAATTCTGATGATCGACATTGACTATTTTAAAAACTACAACGACCACTATGGTCACGGTGCGGGTGACCTTTGTCTTCAACGTGTGGCGCAGATTCTTAAATCCGAACAAGCGCGTCCAAGTGACATGGTAGCGCGTTACGGTGGCGAAGAATTTATCGTCATCTTACCGAACACTGATACCGAAGGCGCTAAGGTAGCGGGAGAACGCTTACGTGAAAGAGTGGAGGCTCTTCAAATACCGCATGCTTATTCCCCAGCAGGGCCGGTCGTTTCGATCAGTGTCGGCTGCGCCGCCGGACAACCAGCTCGTAATACTATCGACGCTATAGAACTGATCGATACCGCTGATAAACAGCTTTATCAAGCCAAGGAACAAGGTCGAAACCGGATAATGTAGCTCTATACTGAATAGATTGGATCTTGGCTGTCGGCGACAAGCATCCTGAGACTCAGGGATACCCAATCAGACAGGCGACATTTTGGCAAAAATGTCAGCTTTTTAGTTCAGCGCAGCTATGTGCGTAGCACCGGTTTTACTTGGTAATAGGCACCGTGAGATTGAAAACTTGTTTTGCTAAATCTATTCCAATTCGTTTAATATCTACGGTAGACTTCTCCTCTCAGTAACGTGGGTGGAAGGTGTCCATCCCATTGGGCTAGGTTATTTGAATAGCTTCACAATAAACGTTATTGATCACTCTTCCCGTCATGTCTAACGCAATAATCACCCAAGCTTTTATCAATCAATGCCGGACCTTGCTTGGCAAGGACAATGTCATCAGCGATCCGGAACGCTTAAAAGTCTATGAATGCGATGCCCTAGTAGCGCTGCGCGTGATGCCGCAACTGGTCGTCCTGCCCGAAACAGTCGAACAGGTGCAAGCTCTGCTGAAGCTGTGTCATCACCACGGTGTTCCGGTCGTCGCACGCGGCGCAGGTACCGGCTTGACCGGCGGTTCAATTTCGGTTGAAAACGGCATCGTTCTGGGTTTAAGCAAAATGAATAACATTCTGGCGCTTGATCCCGACAATCGCACCGCCCGCGTTCAGGCCGGGGTGCGTAATCTGGCGATTTCCGAAGCGGCTAAAATTCACGGTCTGTATTACGCTCCCGATCCATCATCCCAAATCGCCTGCACGATTGGCGGGAATCTGGCGCAGAATTCGGGCGGCGTGCATTGCCTAAAATACGGCCTGACCGTCCATAATGTCCTGCAAATCAAACTGGTCACCATGACCGGCGAACTGTTAACTTTGGGCGGTTCGGGGCTGGATGCGCCGGGCTATGATCTGCTCGCGGTCACGATTGGTTCGGAAGGCCTGCTCGGCATTGTCGTCGAAGCGACGGTGCGTTTGCTGCCGATTCAACCGTGTATTCAAGTATTGCTAGCCGCCTTCGAAAACATCGAACAGGCAGGCACGGCAGTTGCGGCGATCATTGCGGGCGGCTTGATTCCAGCCGGTCTGGAATTGATGGACAATGCCGCAATCCGCGTGACCGAAGCCTTTGTTCATGCCGGTTACCCGGTCGACGCCGGGGCGATTTTACTCTGCGAGCTCGATGGACCCGAAGCGCAAGTCGAGGCCGATCGACAAAAGGCCGAGCAGATTCTTAAAACCCATGGCGCGGTTGAAATTCGCCTTGCGGAAGCCGCCGAACAACGTAAATTATTCTGGGCAGGCCGCAAAGCCGCATTTCCGGCGGTGGGCCGGATTGCCGCCGATTATTATTGCATGGACGGCACCATTCCGCGCAAACATTTGGCAGGAGTCCTGACCCGGATCAATCAGCTTGCCGAGGCCTTGGGGCTTCGGGTAGTCAACGTGTTCCATGCCGGGGATGGCAATTTGCATCCGTTAATCCTCTATGACATGAGTATTCCGGGCGATTACGACAAAGCCGAGTTATTGGGAGGACAGATTTTAGAGCTGTGCGTCGAAGTTGGCGGCACGATCACCGGCGAACACGGGGTCGGCCTCGAAAAACTCAAGCACATGTGTGTGCAATTTTCCGCCCTCGAACTCGAACAATTTCATCGGTTAAAGCAAGCTTTCGACCCCAAACAACTACTTAATCCGGGCAAAGCCATTCCGACTCTGCATCGCTGCGCCGAATTCGGACATATGCACGTTCACCAAGGCCAACTGCCCTTCCCCGACCTGGAGCGTTTTTAATGTTAAGCCGGGATTTGACCTCAGAACTCCAAGCCCAAGTTCAGCAGGCGCTTGCGACCAAAACCGCGCTGCGCATCGTCGGTGGCAAAAGCAAAGCATTTTATGGTCTGCCAAGCTCTGCTCAAACCGAATTAAACGTCAGCGGCCATCAAGGCGTGATCGCCTATGAACCGAGCGAGTTAATGCTGCGCGTCCGTGCCGGAACTCGGTTGATCGACATTAAATCTTTGCTTGCCGAACACGGGCAGATGTTGGCGTTCGAACCACCTGCATTCACCGAGCAGGCGACTATCGGCGGCACCGTTGCCTGTGGCTTTTCAGGCCCACGCCGCCCGTTCACCGGCGGCGTGCGCGACTTCGTGCTGGGCTGCAGTTTTCTGAACGGCAAAGCCGAACTATTACACATGGGCGGGCAAGTGATGAAAAACGTCGCTGGCTTCGACGTTTCGCGCTTGATGGTCGGCGCACTCGGACAATTGGGGGTAATGCTCGATATTTCACTGCGAGTGCTGCCGATTCCTGAGGCGGAATTGACCCTAACATATGAAGTCGCCGACATCATGAATGCCGTGCAAAAAATGCAAAGTCTGCAAGGCCAGCCTTGGCCGATTTCAGGATTGGCCTTTTGCGATGGGCAACTTAAGATCAGGCTTTCAGGTGCGCCATCGGCAATTGAACAAGCCGCCCAACAACTCGGCGGCGACCGGGAGCCTCAAGACGAAACATTCTGGCAAGAGCTTCGCGAACAACAGTCGGCGTTTTTTGGGGGCGCTGAACCGCTCTGGCGCATCAGTATCGCCCCGGCCACGCCAATGCCCGAACTTGACGGGCGCTGGTTGATCGATTGGGGCGGCGCGCAACGCTGGCTAAAAAATACCGTGCCCGCCGCGACCATTCATGAGGCCGTTGCTGCCTTAGATGGAACAGCACTGTGTTTTCGCGGACCCGATAAAACCGACTGGTTAAGACTGGAACCCGGCGTGCTCTCGCTCCATCGACAGCTTAAACAGGCATTCGATCCAGAACAGTTATTAAACCCACATCGTTTCACTCCAGAACTGTAGCTCTGTCATGCATAGTCAATTACACGCCGATCTAGCGACCCATCCTGAAGCTCTCGAAGCCGAGACAATTTTGCGCCGCTGCGTTCACTGCGGTTTCTGCAACGCCACCTGTCCAAGCTATCAACTCCTGGGTGATGAACTCGACGGTCCACGCGGACGCATTTATTTGCTTAAGCAACTGCTCGAAAGTAACGTCGCTTCTGAACAAACCCGTATGCATTTGGACCGCTGTTTAAGCTGTCGCAGTTGCGAAACTACCTGTCCCTCGGGCGTTAAATATGGCCGTCTGGCCGATATCGGACGCAGTATCCTGGAAGATCAATTACCGCGTTCCTTACCTCAAAAGGCGCTCCGCTTAGGGCTATTACAAGTATTGCCTTACGCCAAGCGATTTAAGGCATTGCTGGTTATCGGACAATGGCTCCGCCCGCTTTTACCGAGCGCACTTAAACATAAAATTCCGCCTCGACAAAGCCATTCGGCAAGGCCTGAACCGCGCCATCTTCGCAAAATATTATTACTCGATGGCTGTGTGCAAGAAGGCTTGGCCCCCCAAATCAATGCGGCGACGGCACGGGTACTCAACCGACTCGGCATTAGCCTCGTTTCGGCAAGCAACGCGGGCTGCTGTGGTGCGATCAATCATCACTTAGGCGATGCTGGCGGCGGTTTACACTTGATGAAACAGCAAATCGACGCCGCTTGGCCGCATATCGAGTCCGGCATCGAAGCGATTCTGATGACCGCGAGCGGCTGCGTCAGCGTCCTCAAAGAGTATTCGGTATTTTTGCAGCATGATCCCGACTATGCCGATAAGGCGCTGCAGTTTTCGGCCCTTTGCCTGGACTTAAGCCAAATTCTGAGTCGCGAAGACTTAAGCGCGCTGTCGATCTCGCCGCGCACCATCGCCTTTCAATCACCCTGCTCATTGCAACATGGGCAACAACTTGGCGGAGTCGTCGAAGCGCTGCTACAAAAATTGGGCTTCACGCTGACGGCGGTCGGCGATACACACTTATGTTGCGGTTCAGCCGGAACCTACTCAATTCTCCAACCCGAATTAGCCAACCGTTTACGCATGCAAAAACTGACCGCGCTCGAACAAGGTCAGCCCGAACTGATTGCAACCGCCAATATTGGCTGTTTGATGCATTTGCAGGAACGAGCCGGTGTTCCGGTGTGCCATTGGGTTGAATTGTTGGATCACGGGACTCGGTAATGAATATTAGAAAGATTTAAGCTATTTTCCTTATAATTGACGCTACTGTGTCCACTTAAAGAAGACTGCCATGTCCGAATTCACCCTAAATTGCCCCTTACCCCTTCAATACTCACAAGTCGTTATGGCCCACGGCGGCGGTGGACGGCTTATGCAACAACTGCTAGATCAAGTGATTCATCCGGTGTTTGCGAATCCGTTGCTGAACCAAAAACATGACAGTGCCGAACTCATAATCAACCAGCAACGGCTCGCCTTCACGACCGATTCTTACGTCGTCAAACCGTTATTTTTTCCAGGCGGGGATATCGGCAAAATGGCGGTCTGCGGAACGCTTAACGATTTGGCGATGAGCGGCGCCAAGCCTTTGTATCTGAGTTGTGCGCTGATTATTGAAGAAGGATTTGCGATTGAAGATTTGCGGCGCATCACCGAGTCGATGCAACGTACCGCTCAAGAAGCCGGGGTAATGATCGTGACCGGCGACACCAAGGTCGTCGACAACGGCAAAGGCGACGGGGTCTATATTAATACCGCCGGCATCGGCATCATTGCCGATGGCACCCACGTTTCGCCGCAGCATATCGAAGTCGGCGACAGCATTATTATTAACAGCGATATCGCCCGCCACGGCATCGCGATTATGCTCGAACGTGAGGGCATGAATTTCGAAAGCTCCATTCAAAGCGACTGCGCCGATTTGTCCGGCCTCGTCCAACATCTGCTGGAAGCCGGAATTCATCCGCATTGCATGCGCGATCTGACGCGCGGGGGACTTGCAAGTGGCTTGATCGAATTAGCAACGACCTCCCAGCATCAGCTTGAGATCGAAGAAGCGCAAATCCCGGTGCATCAGGATGTCAGAAGCGCCTGTGAAATTCTGGGTTTTGATCCTTTGTATATCGCCAATGAAGGTTGCTTCGCGCTGTTCGTGCCAGCCGCCGAAACCGAGGCGACGCTTGCGGCCTTACGCACCCATCCGCTAGGCCAGGAAGCCAGCCGGATCGGGACAGTCACCGCAAAACATCCGAGTGGTCAACTGATCCTCAACACTCCGATGGGGATTCAGCGAGTTCTGGATTTGTTGAGCGGTGAACAACTGCCGAGGATTTGCTAAAGAATGAAAATAACTCCTAGAACCGCACGCAGCCTCCGGAAGCTTGATTAAATATACAGCGCCGAAGGCATCGGTCCGGTAATGAGAGCCGACAAACGCAGGGCATATTGTTCCGACTTAGCTTGAACTTTAAAGACAGCCCATTGGCTCAAGACCTTTGCAGTCATGGATGTTGATAAGTGGAAAGTTCAATGAGGTTGCCATCTGGATCTCGAAGATAGACAGATATTATCGGACCAAGCGTTCCTGGCGGAGTTATTAATCGATATCAAACTGAAGGTATTTTGATCCGAAAAAACCTGTCAAGCTTTTTCTGAGTTGATCGTGAAAAGAATTGAGGGGGAAGTAGTTACTTGAAGTTTACTTAACATTGATTATGATATAATTCGAAAAGTATTTTGGCTGTGTTTCAAACTAAAATCCAACACTCGCAAGCTCTCCAAATTATATATTTTAAGCTAGATATAATTGTTATATGTACCCATCTGAGTGAAAAGCCGACGCAACAACTATAGCGCAATACTGAAATACTCTCTGACCTTAACGTCAACTCCGACAAATTATAAAAGTAAAAATATGAAAACATGCATTCTATAATTCGTATTTATGACATACAAATATTATAATTTATAAACAGAAAAATACGCAAAATAAAGTCAGTATAATTCTTATCAGCTTGGGATGGTAGCGCACAAATTCACGCTACAGCTTATTATGATTACTATTGGCAACTTACAGGGACAGTTTGGATGCTTTGGAGCGTTTTCTTGATGAACTACTACCAAATACAAACCTGAGTTCAACACCCATTGTCATTCATAATCTACTATCGGAGCATAAGTGCATGGCGGACATTTTGTTTACTCGCCCGGTTGCTATAACCGAAAACGGCATTAATATTGCTGATAACATTAAGTTCCTTTAATGCCACCAAGAAAGAACATGACTATTTTCGAAAGCGAACTTCAAGTACCCCCCAAAAGCTTGAGCCTACCTATGATGCTTTTTAGCACCTCATTGCCCAGTGAATTCGGAAATTGTCCCATCAGGGTGATTTTATCCAAGACAGAGTCCGATAATACTCGAAGAACCTTTGCCAATGATGATGCAGATAATTGCCTATTGACCCGAAAAAAGATACGCAACACCCAAGCAGCACTAGATCATCTGCCCGAATACATTACCACACCCGATCTGTTAATACCTGCAGAACAATTGTAGTTGGGTTGAGGAACCCCTCCAATGATCGATAAAGACACCACTAGTTCTAACCTAGAACGCGAAAACCATCCTGATCGAGACATCCATCAGCGAGCATTAAAAGCTTTACGCACTGGAGATTTTGATTTTGCGCTGAAAGCAATTCAAAATGGTCAGGCCAGTATTCCAGACATGGTTGAAGATCTCAAGATCTATCAAGCTGAACTTCTGATGCAGAACGAAGAGTTGAAACAAAATCAACTTAAGACTGAAAATGCCATGCGTCGATTCGTCAGTCTGTTCGATTCCTTGCCATTACCTGCGCTGGTTATCGATGAATTAGGCATCATCATGGAGTGCAACGATGTTGCCGTGCGAATGTTTGGTCTACCTAATAAGCAATGGCATTCATACTTTTTTCCACGATTGATTGCCAAAGAAGATCAGAATCGACTGCGGAAATTACTTAGTGAAGCTAAAGACATTGGGAGCACACATGATTCCCTGATCCACATGTTATCTCTTGAAGGGGAACGATTCATCGTTGATCTATATATAGTGTTGTTACCACTCAAGTCTCAAGACACCAATAATTTAATCGTGACCATTGTTGATCAAACTGACAACATCGCACAAAAAAATGCACTAGAGTTAAATCATCGCGACATGGTGGAATTGCAAGCTGCCATGCACTTGGCTGAAACTAAAAGTCGTTTTCTGGCCAATATGAGCCATGAAATTCGCACACCGCTAAATGCGGTATTGGGCTTCGCAGAGTTAGGATTGAAGTTTTTGGATAATATTGAAAAAACTCACAATGCCTTCAGTAAAATTTTGATTAGCGGTAAGCACTTGCTCGCGTTAGTCAATGACATTCTGGATCTTGCCAAGCTTGAAGAAGGAAAAGTTACCGTGGAACGACTTCCGATCGATCTATTTCATTTGCTATCCGAATGCATCGAAATATGTCAGAACGAAGTCCGTAAAAAGCCATTAACAATCGAGTTGAACATTGATGACAATCTGCCTCACACTGCATTGGGTGATCGATTTCGACTAAGTCAAATCATCATGAATTTGTTATCTAACGCAATCAAATTTACCGAGCGGGGTCAAGTCACGCTCCGAGCATATTTGCAAAATTCGCACTTGAAATTTGAAATTTGCGACACAGGTATCGGGATTTTGCCCGAACATTTTGCATCATTATTTACCCCTTTTCAGCAGACGGATAACTCATCCACACGTAAGTATGGCGGCACAGGACTGGGTTTGGTGATCTCCAAAAATCTTGCAAGCCTCATGAACGCCACCATTTCAGTTAACAGTACCTATGGTCAGGGAAGTTGTTTTACGCTCAGCGTGCCATATCACCCCGCTCAATAATCTGCAAGATTTGACCTCACTGATCCGGTGAACCATATTGACTTACAGGGTATTCGAGTACTAGCAGTCGAGGATGCGGATATTAATTTATTACCCTAAAAACCGCAGTTTAAAGCATAGAAAACCGTTCGTGCTGAGCCTAGTCGAAGCATGGACGGTTTTCTATGCTTTCACCCATTGGGTGAACATCTAAAATCCAGCTCATGCTTCGACAAACTCAGCACGAACGGGATTTTAGATAGTTCAGCTGCGATTTTTAGGATTACTGTTTGAAGAAAGTCTTACTGAGGTAGGTATGTTGGTTACCACCGCTAAAAATGGTCTTGAAGCAGTCAATTTGGTCAAAAGATTAGGTCGAACAAAACGCTTTCGATATGGTCTTGATGGATATTCAAAGCCAGCAATGGATGGATTAACCGCCACCAAACACCTCTTAGAAATTGATCCTAACCTGCCAACTATCGAACTAACCGCCCACGCATTTCCAGAAGATCGCCTCAAATACCTCAGCGTCGTCATGATCGATCATATTGCCAAACCTTTTTAAAATGCCAAGTTATACGAAAGCATCAAAAAACACCTAAAATAATTCAATTAATTACTACTTACGCCCCCTTAAAAAACACCCCGAATAGTTTCACTCCAGAAGAACTTCACCCCCCATCCAAAGAAATACGCATAAACAACTTTTAAGCATCGATCGAATTTAGAAATACTCAAATATTAGGTTATAATACCGAGTTTTTTCGAATCTGGGTGGACAGGCGATTCTTCAAACTTGATGATTCCCGCCTCAAATGATACAACCGGGACGCTCCAGACCTATAAACTTCACTTGTCGAAATTCTACAGGTGATAACAAGAAAGTTTTTATTGCTTAACTTAGAGTACAAACATGACAGATCTATCTCATTACAGAAACATTGGTATTTTCGCTCACGTTGACGCGGGAAAAACCACGACCACAGAGCGTATTTTGAAACTGACCGGTAAAATCCATAAAATCGGAGAAGTGCATGATGGTGCCGCAACAACCGATTTCATGGAACAAGAACAAGAGCGCGGCATTACCATTCAATCTGCGGCAACGACCTGTTTCTGGAAAGACCATCGCTTCAACATTATCGACACTCCGGGTCACGTTGACTTCACGATTGAAGTTTATCGTTCATTAAAAGTATTGGATGGCGGTATCGGCGTTTTCTGCGGATCAGGTGGCGTTGAACCGCAATCTGAAACTAACTGGCGTTATGCGAATGATTCTGAAGTTGCCCGAGTCATTTACATTAACAAACTTGACCGTATTGGTGCAGATTTTTACCGTGTCGTCAAACAAGTTGAATCGGTCTTGGGTGCGAATCCAATTGTCATGACCTTACCGATTGGTACCGAAGATCAATTCGTCGGTGTGGTTGACTTATTAACACGTAAAGCGTGGGTATGGGATAACTCAGGCGACCCAATGAACTACACGATCGAAGACGTTCCAGCCAACATGGTTGATGACGTTGAAACGTGGCGTGCAGAATTGATCGAAAAAGCGGTTGAGCAAGATGACGAAATCATGGGCAGTTATTTGGATGGCATCGAGCCTGATATCGACACGATTAAACGCTGCATTCGTAAAGGCACGATTAACCTCGACTTCTTCCCAACTTTCTGCGGTTCGTCCTTCAAAAACAAGGGCGTGCAATTAGTTCTGGATGGTGTTGTCGATTATCTACCTAGTCCAACTGAAGTTAAGCCACAACCGGAAGTCGATTTAGAAGGTAATCCAACAGGTACTTTTGCCATTGTTGACCCTGAAAAACCATTACGCGCTCTGGCATTCAAAATCATGGATGACCGTTTTGGCGCCCTCACTTTCTTGCGTATTTACTCAGGCCGCCTTGAAAAGGGCACTAACTTGCTCAACACTTTCACCGGTAAAACCGAGCGTATCGGGCGTATCGTCGAAATGCACGCAAACTCTCGCGAAGAAATTGATTCAGCACAAGCAGGCGATATCGTCGCGGTGTTGGGCATGAAAAACGTCCAAACCGGACACACGCTGTGCGATCCAAAATTCCCGGCAACACTGGAACCGATGGTATTCCCTGACCCGGTTATCTCAATTGCGGTTTCACCTAAAGACAAAGCAGCCTCCGAAAAATTAGGTGTTGCAATCGGCAAAATGATCCAGGAAGATCCATCTTTCCGCGTTGAAACCGATGAAGATAGCGGCGAAACCATCTTAAAAGGGATGGGCGAATTACATCTTGATATCAAAGTGGATATTCTGAAACGTACTCACGGCGTTGAAGTTATCGTTGGTAAACCTCAAGTAGCTTACCGCGAAACCATCACCAAACGCGTTGAAGACAGTTACACTCACAAGAAACAATCAGGTGGTTCAGGTCAATACGGCAAAATCGATTA
Source organism: Methylococcaceae bacterium (assembly GCA_947505105.1). GTDB lineage: Bacteria > Pseudomonadota > Gammaproteobacteria > Methylococcales > Methylomonadaceae > SXIZ01. The sequence continues at coordinate 12,162 of CANNKG010000098.1, forward strand.
CGTCATTGAGCCGGGCGAGCCAGGAAGTGGTTTTGTATTTGAGTCAGCAGTAACCGGTGGTAACGTACCAAGAGAATACTGGCCAGCCGTTGAAAAAGGTTTCAAAGGCAGTATCGACAAAGGTGTATTAGCAGGCTTCCCCTGCTTGGACTTCAAAGTTATCTTAACCGACGGCGCATTCCACGCGGTCGACTCCTCTGCAATTGCGTTTGAAATTGCTGCCCGCGCCGCTTATCGCCAGACGGTTCCTAAAGCAGGCCCGCAATTACTTGAACCGATCATGAAAGTTGACGTATTTACACCTGATGCGCACGTAGGCGACGTGATCGGTGACTTAAACCGTCGCCGTGGCATGATCAAATCTCAAGATCCAGGCGTAGGTAGCGCCCGCATTAAAGCTGACGTGCCATTAAGCGAAATGTTCGGCTATATCGGCGACTTACGCACCATGACTTCTGGTCGTGGTCAGTTCTCGATGGAGTTCTCTCACTACATCGCCTGCCCTAAAAACGTGGCCGATGAAGTGATCAAAGAAGTTCAAGAACGCAATAAAGCTAAAGGCTAAGCTTATGACAACCGGATCGTGCTAGCGATCCGGTCTTGTCTCTAGCTAAAAAAAATCCCGAGCTAAAGGCTCGGGATTTTTTTTTTGCTTGTTAATCTCGCTTGCCCACGAATTAGTCAGCGGCTTCAACCTTGATAATATCAAACACAAACTGCTCATCATTTTTCAACTGCACATTCCAGGTACGGCCAAAGGCAAAGATTTGAGGCAAGTTGACCAAGCCTTTACTAGCCTCATAATCCGCTGGAAAGGCATGAATCGTTCCTGGAATTTGCATAAAACGACTGATCTTAAAACGATTATTGCCAATGTTTTGCATCTCCACGAAAAAGACGGCATTATTAAAAATAACATCTCGTATTACGAGCAAACCCGTTGCTTCATTGTAAATGGCAACGGCTTGCTGCTCCTGTAAAATCGGATCGAGCGGCTTTAACATTTCCGCCGTACAACCGTTGTTCGGACTTTGATCGAGCCTAATCTGGGCAATATCATCCAATGAGACACTGACAGGCCCGGCAATCTTCTCCTTAAAGGTATTTGCTAGACTTTTAACCTGATAAGTATCCGGATTGAGCGGCAAACTAAATTCACCGGTACTGAAGGTTAAGGTTGAATTATTGACAACCCCACCCAATAGACTCGATACTTCGGCCTCATTAATTCCCCTTAACGAGCAATCATTTAATACAAAACCTTTTATAATACCCTGCTGAGGCTGATCCGTTAAAAACACCCGCAACTGGTACTGATTATCGAGGCCTGAATTTTTCGCATACGGCGCTTGATTGCTTACGCGGATACGATACAAGCCACTTGAAGCCGCCGTCACCTGCACCGTAATCGACTGCCCATCGGCATTTCGCTCAACCAATCCGGTCAAAGCATTACCGGCACTATCAAACACTTGAACGGCCGGATTGATACTTTTACCAATACTATTACCCGGAATTTCAATAGTATAACGCCTGCCAGTTTTAACAAAAAATTCAAACCAATCCTGGCTATCCACATTACTCAGCAATTGGAGCGCTGGAGTATCATTAACCAGAAGAGGTAGCGCCTGGGCTGGCGTATTGTTGGGTTCCTTAAAACTTGCCGAAGCAAGCAAAGGTGCCGGATAACTTCTAGGCAAATCCACAGGTATGACAAAAGCACCACTAATCACACCTGAAGCAGTGGTATTAACCACCCCTGCTAACAAATAGACCAAGTGACTATAATCTTCACTGAAAGTCCCTGATAGAACATAGCTACCCTCAACCAAAGTGACCCTGCCTTGGATTGAATACTCGTAGTACCCACCCCATACGCCACCAGTCAATTCGGCGGCTGCTTTTTTAAACGTCCCAGAAACAGAATTTCCACTGAATTGTAAAGGCACCCATAGAATTTGAGTGCTGGGGGCTAGAGAGGCGAAGCCATCATAAATACCCCCCGTTTGCACGATGGCACCCTGCGCATTCAATGTGACTTTCGCCCGCAAAGAGGAATTTTGAACTTCAACACTGAAATCACCTTCAAAATTAGTCGTCGAAGACAGAATAAGTGATGTATTTGAAGAGGTTACAAACTGATGTTGCCCTTTCCAAGGGAACGAAGTCAGTGCGTTTACTGTCGATGAAACAGCGACCAGTATAACGAACAATGGCAATAGCACATAAAATCTCATCACAAATCCCGCTAAAATGAAGCATTAGCTGCAAATTTTACCGTATCGTGGTTTAAATTGACATCCTCCTCCGCCTAAAGTCGGAGGATTCCTACGGCGCTCAAGCGAAAAACGCTTGAATCGCTTCGGTGGGTTCTTGGCCCGACGCCGCAACAGCAGGCGAAGTATCTGCACAAGCTAACCGGGCGTGTCCCGCCCTTAAAACATTAATGGCACCGACTAGATCGGCATTTTCCTCGAAACCGCATTCCACACATTTGAATCTCGCTTGGCTTAACCGGTTCTCTTTGGCGATATGAGCGCAGCAAGGACACGCCCGGCTGGTGTTTCTGGGTGGTACAGCAATGAGTTGTCCACCATTCCAGGCTAGTTTATAGCCTAACTGGCGACGGAACTCATACCAACCCTGGTCGAGGATAGATTTATTCAGACCGGATTTAGCCCTGACGTTTTTACCCGGTGTTTCGGTGCTGCCGGATGCCGATTTGGACATGTTTCTCACTTGCAAATCCTCGATACACACTATCGCGTGGTTTTGGCTGATCGTGGTCGTGGCTTTGTGCAGGTAGTCGCGGCGGGCATTGCCGATACGGGCATGGATTTTCTGGATTTTAGCTTTGGCTCTTTTCCAGTTGTTGCTGAACTTTTGTTTGCGGCTCATGGCCCGTTGCGCCTTGGCCAATGCTTGTTCGTGGCGCTTGAAGCTGTTGAGTGGGGCAAAGTAGCTGCCATCACTCAACGTGGCAAAACGGGCAATGCCCATGTCAATACCTACAATGGCGGTCGATGGGTGAACTGGCGCTTCAACTTCGCGCTCGGTTTGGATGCTGACGAACCATTTGCCGTTTTTACTCGACACTGTAACGTTCTTCACGACACCCAACATGTCACGGCTATTGCGGTAGCGTAGCCAGCCAAGCTTTGGCAGGAAAATGCGACTATTCACTTGGTCGAGCTTGTAGCCTTGGGGATAGCGGAAACTACTCGATTGGCTTTTCTTCTTGAAGCGCGGGAAATCGGCGCGTTTGGCGAAAAAGTTTTTGTAGGCTTGTTCCAGATCTTTGAGTGTTTGTTGCAAACACTGGCTTGGAGAGTCTTTAAGCCATTGCATTTCGCTGTTTTTCCGCCATTCTGTTAGCTGTTTGCACAAATCAGCATAAGATAACTTCTTTTTGTCTTCTGCATAGCGTACTTGTTGCAAAGCCAATGCCTGGTTGAATATAAAACGGCACGACCCAGCGAACCGGCGCATATTGCGCTGTTGTTCGCCGTCCGGCATTAATTCGTATTTGAAGGCTTGAAGTTGTTGCATGATTCAATCATACTCTGGTCTATGAGTAATGACAATGATATTAGACATGGCAGACACTGCGTTTTTAAAATGCATGTTCATCTGGTCTTTGTGACTAAATACCGCCGTGGCGTATTCACAAAAGCCATTCTAGGAGACCTTCAAGAAATCTTCGCCAGCGTGTGTACCGACTTTGAAGCGGAGCTGGTGGAATTCGATGGCGAGGATGACCATGTGCATCTTTTAGTGGAATATCCGCCCAAGGTGGCGGTATCAAAACTGGTTAACAGCTTGAAAGGCGTGTCCAGTTTTCTTATCCAAAAAAAGAACTATCCAAGCATTAAGAAAAAACTATGGGGCAATGCCTTATGGTCGCCCAGCTATTTTGCGGGGAGTTGTGGTGGAGCGCCGATTGAGATCATCCGGCAATACATTGAGCAACAACAGACACCTCCCTAACAATCAGGACACTATCGTGTCTGCGCTCTTCATCCACGCCCTAAACGACGGGGCTTTTCGCGCATTCCGGTAAAACAATACATCCAATATTATGCCGCTAAGGTACCGTAAAAATTCGCATGCCGACTCACTAACGGAGTTTTATAATCTCCCAACTTTGAAAACTCAAATTGTAACTGATTCAGTTTAGACTCAGAAACGCCAAGCACAGTTGCCTTATGCATAAAATCCTGAGTTTTAGTTAACTTTTCTTTATCAGCCCCATAAGTCTTCATATCAACGAGTAACATCGTGATCGTATTCAATAAAATAGTTTTGTTATAAGGCATTTTCTCCATGGCTTTAACCAATATCGTCAGCGCTTCATTCACCTGTCCATGACGAAACAAATTAACCGCATGATTATTGACACTCAACAATTCCTGCTTGGCGTCCTGAATAAGCCGTTCCATCTCTAAACGTGATTTGTCCAGGCCACGAATATCTTCCAGTAATTTTTCATCATCTATATTATTGATAATGAGTTGATTGATCACCGCCGCCGCTAACTTAGGGTTCCCTGTTTGCATCAACACTTTAGCAATCAATAATTGCAAATCACTACCTAACCCTTGTAAAGTATTCTTCATTTTTTCTATTTTTTGATGTAATTCTGCGAGCACCTTAATATTCATTTCCGCATAATATAATTCCATTTCTAAAACAATGACGCGCAACTGTGCCTCCAAATCATGTCGATATTGAGAGCGCATATCTTGTAAAAGTTTATTCACCTGCCGTTTATCTTTACTGTCGAGATGAAGTTTAACTATAGACTTTCATAAATTAAATTTCCGAAAATACGAAAATTCCCTCTTTTGTCGGTATGCTTGACGCCATAAGAAAATACCGCCAAAGGAATGCTTGAATGATAGCGCTCACCTTCTCCAAACTGATTTTAGAAAAACTGAAAGA